>QCOG01000013.1 GCA_003213015.1 Pelagibacteraceae bacterium AG-430-F16 | reverse complement strand
CATTACCAAATTCATGATCGTTAATCAGTTTAATCGCATCATTAAAATCTTTAACTCTTACGACAGAGAGCACTGGACCGAAAATTTCTTCGTTATAAATTCTCATATTTTTTGTGACATTATCAAATAAACAACCACCAATGAAAAAACCATTCTCATATCCTTGAAGTTTAATTTCTCGACCATCCACAACTAACTTTGCTCCCTCTTTTACTCCAAGATCAACATACCCTCTAACTTTTTCTAAATGTTCTTTAGTAACTAAAGGTCCCATTTCAGAATTTTTATCAAGACCAGGACCAACCTTTAAAGCCTCAACTTTTTTTGATAATTTTTCCACAAGTTTATCACCAATCCCTCCTACCGCCACTGCAACTGATTGTGCCATACATCTCTCTCCAGCTGAACCATAAGCAGCTCCCATAAGACCGTTGACAGCTTGATCCATATCGCAATCTGGCATTACTACACAATGATTTTTTGCTCCCCCCAATGCTTGCACTCTTTTTTCGTTTTTCGCAGCATTTTCATAAATATATTTTGCTATTGGTGTTGAGCCTACAAAACTAACAGCTTTAATATCTTTATTCGTTAATATTGAGTCAACTACCTCTTTGTCACCATTCACAACGTTTAAAACTCCGTGAGGTAATCCAGCTTCAGAAAAAAGTTGAGCAAGACGAATTGAGCATGAAGGATCTTTTTCCGAAGGTTTTAAAATAAAAGTATTTCCACAAGCAATTGCCATTGGGAACATCCACATTGGAACCATAGCAGGGAAATTAAAAGGTGTAATCCCTGCACAGACTCCTAAAGGCTGTCTCATAGACCAGCTATCTATGTTTGTTCCAACATTCTCAGTAAACTCTCCTTTTAGCATTTGAGGAATACCGCATGCGAACTCAACTATTTCAAGACCTCTTGTAAGAGAACCTTTTGCGTCCTCATAAACTTTTCCATGTTCTGAAACAATCAGTTTAGTCAATTCATCATAATTTTTTTCTATTAATTCTTTATATTTAAAAATAATTCTCGCTCTTTGAAGGGGAGTAACTTGGGACCATTTTTCGAAAGCTGTTTTCGCATTTTCTACAGCGTGTTCTAAATCAGATTTTGTTCCAAGTAGTACCTCTGATTCTTGTGAGCCTGTAGCAGGGTTGAAAACTTTCCCTTTTCGTAAAGACGATCCTTTATAAGTTTTACCGTTTATATAATGTTGAATTAAATTCATCGGCAAAATTATTTAATTAAGTAATTAGCTAGTTGCAAGCATTTTCTTAATTGAGGCTATTGCTTTTGCTGGATTTAAACCTTTGGGGCAAGCATTAGTACAATTCATAATAGTATGGCACCTGTATAACTTAAGTTCATCTGCAACTTTTTTTAATCTCTCTTTTCTATCTTCATCTCTTGAATCAATTATCCATCTATAAGCCTGTAAAAGAACGGCAGGCCCTAAGTATTTATCACCATTCCACCAATAACTTGGACAAGAAGTTGAACAGCATGCACACATTATACACTCATAAAGCCCATCTAGTTTTGCTCTGTCCTCTTTGGATTGAATATTCTCTTTTTCAGTTTTTAAGGTTGTCTTTAACCAAGGCTCAACAGACTCATATTGTTTGTACAAAGTGCTAAGGTCACCTATCAAGTCTTTTAAAACTTTCAAATGTGGTAATGGATAAATATTAATATCTCCTTTAATCTCAGAGTGTGGCTTCGTACAAGCTAATCCATTTTTACCATCCATATTCATAGCACAAGAACCACATACTCCATGTGCACAAGACCTTCTGTAAGCAATTGATGGATCTATCTCATTTTTAATTTTATTTAATAGATCTAAAACTTTCGAAGGACAATTATCCATGTCTACTTCGTAAGTATCAATCCTTGGATTTTCTCCTGTAGATGGATCCCACCTATAAATATTTACTTTGCGTATGTTTTTTGAGCCAGTCTTGTCTTTAAAAAACTTACCTTTTTCAACTTTAGAATTTTGTGGTAAGTTTATTTGAACCATCAATAAACTCTTTCTTGGGGTGGAAAGTATTGAACGTCATTTGAAAGTGTTGATCTGTGAACAGGTCTATAATCAATTTTAGTCTTTTTGCCATCACACCAAGATAATGTATGCTGCATAAATTTTTCGTCATTTCGCTTTGGAAAATCTTCTCTGGCGTGAGCTCCTCTACTTTCTTTTCTGTGATAAGCAGAGTCCATTGTAGTTATTGCTTGTCTAATCAAATTATCAAATTCTAATGTCTCTACTAGATCAGTATTAAAAATTATAGACTTATCTTTTACCGAAAGGTCATCCATACCCTCAAAAGGTTTTCTAATTTCATTTA
>QCOG01000012.1 GCA_003213015.1 Pelagibacteraceae bacterium AG-430-F16 | reverse complement strand
AAAGCGGCTTGTGTTTTTGGATCACCAAAAGCTTGGTCTCCAATTAAAATTACCACAATTTGTGCTGTGATTGTTGAAGTAGATTCTAATGGGTTAAAAGTCAAGTTTGCTGCTAAACCAGAAGCCATAACAACTATCATTGTTTCTCCAATAGCTCTTGAAACACCTAACAAAATAGATCCAACGATGCCAGGTAATGCCGCTGGGAAAATAACTCTCTTGATTGTTTCTGATTTAGTTGCTCCCATAGCGTAACTTCCATCTCTTAAACTTTGAGGAACACTTGTAATAACATCATCACTCAAGCTTGAGATAAATGGTATGATCATAATTCCCATTACTCCTCCTGCCGCTAAAGCACTTTCAGCTGAAACTTCAAGACCCATTGAAGTTCCTAATTCTTTCAAAAATGGTCCAACAGTTAGGGCAGCAAAAAAACCATAAACAACTGTTGGTATACCAGCTAAAATTTCAATTAATGGTTTTGCATATTGTCTAACTTTAGTTGATGCATATTCAGCTAAATAAATTCCACTCATTAATCCAATTGGGATAGCAACGCACATAGCAATAAATGCAATAAAAAAAAGTACCTGCAAAAATAGGGACTGCCCCAAAAGTATCGGAATACATTGTTGGATCCAAAGCCTCAGAAGAATCCCTAACAAAAGCTTTTGCTGGATACCAGTGAGTACCAAATACAAAATCAAATAATGGAATTACTTTAAAAAAATCTATTGTTTGAAATATAAGTGAAAAAACTATCCCAACAGTAGTTAATATTGCAGCTAAAGAAGCTGTAAATAAAACTGCGTTCAAAAATTTTTCAACTGGTTCTCTTGTTCTAGAATTAGATGAAATTCTTTTATAAGCGTAAGCAACTGAAGCAATAATTATAGATAATACTATAACAGCTTTTGAACTTTGAGCTATTGATCGAAGACTTAAATATTTTTCTGCTGAAGCCTCAATAAAGGGTGTAATTTCTCCAGTAAATTGTCCCCGAGACAAGGATTTTGTTTTTTCGTATATTAAATTTAATTCATCATCAAGATAACCTTGATTTGAATAATCGCTTAAGACTAATAGTTTTACTATTGTAGGCTCAAAAATTGCCCATAAAGAAAAAATTATAAAGGCTGGTATTGCACACCAGATTGCAAGATAATAACCATAAAATTGTGGTAATGCAGTTAATCTTTTTTTTGAAGATTGAATTGTATATGCTTTTCTCCGTCCAAAATAGTAACTTGTGAAACCTAAAAGAACAATAAATGTAAATAATATTAAGTTCAAAGAATCTCCCTTATTGAGGACTTTACTCTTATTTCAAAAAAAGGGGGTCTAAAAAGACCCCCTTTTAAACATTTGTTAATCAAGAAATAATTAATTACCCATAGCAACTAGCTTTGTAGCATTAGTTCTTGTTGTTTTATACAACTTAGAGTCTAATGGTACTAAACCAATGTCCGCTAGGTAACCACCTTTTCCAATAGCTTTCTTAGTTGTGAATTCTTTCACAAACTCATGTAAGCCTGGAATTACTCCAACGTGAGCTTTTTTCACGTAGAAGAATAAAGGTCTTGCAACTGCATAACTGTAGTCTTGAATAGACGACAATGATGGTTGTCCACCATCAATACTTGCAGCTTGTAATTTGTCTTTTGCAGCTAGGAAATAACTGAAACCAAAGAAACCAAACATGTCTTTATCTTGAGTTAACTTTTGGATGATCAAACTATCGTTTTCTCCTACTTCAATAGCAGCACCATCTTCTCTGTAAAGTTTTTGAGGTTTTTTGTATTTTTTATTTCCAGCTTTAAAACCAGCTTTATAAAGAGCTTTAGCTTCTTTAGTCATACCTTTTTTCATTACTAAAGAATTCCAAGCATCTCTAGTTCCTGATGTTCCTGGTGGAATCATCACTGAAATTTTTTGTTTTGGTAAACTAGGGTCAATTTGATCCCAAGTTTTATAAATATTTGGAACTAATTTACCATCAACAACTGTATGAGCGGCTAGCGCTAAGTATAATTGTTCTTTTGTAAAGTTTACTGGTTTTGCATCTTTACTGTAAGCTAATGTGATTCCGTCGTTTCCAATTACGATTTCAACGATTTCATTTACACCATTTTTCTTACAAAGAGCTTTTTCTTTATCTTTCATAGCTCTTGATGCGTTTGTTATATCTGGATGTTGTTCACCTACACCAGCACAAAATAGTTTAGCTCCACCACCAGTACCAGTAGACTCGATTACAGGAGTTTTAAATCCTGAACCACCAAATCTTTCAGCAACAACTGTTGCATAAGGGAATACTGTAGAAGAACCAACTATCTTAATTTGATCTCTTGCTTGAGCAACAGTTGCTATTGATAAAGCAACTAATGAAGCAATTATTATAGTTAGTTTTTTCATTATCTTTAATCCTTTCATTATTTATTAATTAAAAGATGATTGACTCGTATTAATTCATTGAATCTTTATTATTACAAAATTGTTACACTTTTGTTAAAAAGGTAACTTTATAGTTGTAATCTAATAAAACTTTTAGTTGTATTTTTTGGATATAATTATCTTTTCAACATCAGTTTCTAGGCCACCCATACATGACACGGGGTTTACCTGTTCACTGAGAGCAAGTTCTTTG
>QCOG01000011.1 GCA_003213015.1 Pelagibacteraceae bacterium AG-430-F16 | reverse complement strand
AAATAAATTTGATACTGACCTAAGTTGCAATTCATTGGTTTTTGATCATAACTACGATAGAAAAAATCATTATGCCGGAAATGAATATAACATTATACCTTCAAAACTTTTTTTGACTAAAAAAGTTAAGACCAAAAAAATAAAGAAAATATTTTTATCATTTGGGGGATATGATAAAAAAAAAATTAGAACTAAATTTGTATCTTTAATAAAAAATAATATGAATTTTAACTATATGAAAATAATGAATTTAAATCAAAAAAAATTCGAAAAAAGGTCTAATTTTTTTAGAAGAATGATACATAGTGATCTAGTAATTTGTTCAGGTGGTTTGACAATGTTTGATTCTATAAATTTAAATAAAATAACAATTGTCACAAGTCAATTTAAACACCAAATAAAGAATATTTTAAGAATGAAAAAAAGAGGTACAATTATTCATTTAAAAACCGTTAATCAGTCAAATTTAAATAAAGTTTTAATTAAATTAAATAATATAACAAATCTTGATAAGATTAATCAGAATATGAAAAAATATAACAAATTAGATAAAATGAATATAATAATCAATAAGATTTATAGACTGTATGAAAATTGAATTTTTAAAACAATATAAAAATAAAATAGTATTTATCACTGGGGTTTCTGGTCAAATAGGTAACTTCACAGTAAAGTTTTTTTTAAAACTTGGATGTATAGTTTATGGAATAGATATTAAAAAATCAAAAATCAAATCTAATAAATTTATTTTTAAACAATTTGACATTTCAGATACGCTAAAAGTTCAAAATTTTATAAATGATATTTACAACAAATATAAAAGAATTGATGTTGTTATTAATAATGCTGCATTATCTTATAAAACCAATTTTAAAAATCGGACTAATAAAGAATTAAGAGAAACTATCGAAGTTAATCTTTTAAGTCCAATCAATGTAATTAAAACTATTGCTAAAAAACATAATAGTAAACTAATATGTAAAATAATAAATATTGGATCTATTTACGGTGTTAGAAGTCCTGATTTTAATATTTATGATAATTACAATAATATGAATTCTGAAATTTATGGAGGTTCCAAAGCCGCTATCATACAAATAACAAAATATTTTGCAGCTCTATTAGCTAGAAAGAATATTATAGTTAATTGCATATCACCAGGTGGTTTAAAAAACAAAAATGTTCAAAAAAATAAATTTATCTCAAATTATTCGAAAAAAGTTCCTTTAGGACGAATGTGTAAAGAGGATGATCTTAAAATGGCTCTCTTATATTTTTCAAATAAAGAAACAAACTATACCACGGGGCAAAATTTAATTATCGATGGTGGATTTACATTATGTTAAAAAATGAAAAACCTTTTTTAATTGCTGAGGCTGGTATAAATCATGGTGGTAATTTATCATCTGCAATAAAACTAGTTGATAAAGCTAAATATTGCGGAGTAGATGCAATAAAATTCCAAACATATAAAACTGAAAAAAGAGTTAAAAGAAACAGTCAGATCTTTAATATTTTAAAAAAATGTGAGCTTTCTTTTGAAGATTTTTACGAAATTAAGAGTTATTGTGATAAAAAAAAAATACTTTTTTTTTCAACACCATTTGACATTGAGTCTGTTAACTTTTTAAAAAAAATCAAAGTTAAACTATTTAAAATTGCATCATTTGATATCTCAAATTATATTTTGGTTAGAGAAATCATAAAAACTAAAATACCAACAATAATTTCAACTGGAATGGCTTCATTGAATGAAATAAAAAAGATAGATAAAATGTTCAAATCAAAAAATATACCCCATCATTTTTTACATTGCATCTCAACTTACCCAAATAATGAGGAAAATTCATACTTGAATAATATTAAATTTTTATCAGACACTCTGAAAACAAAAGTTGGTTTATCAGATCATACAAATGGCATTAATACAGCAATATATGGTTATATTTTAGGAGCAAGAATTTTTGAAAAGCATTTTAAGCTCTCAAAAAATCACAAATGTGTTGATGGCCCAGTTTCAATAACGCCAGATCAGTTTTTAGAGTTAAGGAAAAAATTATTAAAAATGCAAAAAATCCTTGGTCATACAAAATTTGGGATTAGAGATACTGAGAAAAGCACATTAGTTTACAAAAGAAGAACAAAATAATGAGATCTCCTAAAAAATTGTGGATGCAGTGCAAATTATTAATACCTGGAGGTAATGGATTAATTTCAAAAAGACCTGAGAGATATTCTGAAGATAGATGGCCAACATTTTATAAAAAAAGTAAAGGATTAAACGTATGGGATTTAAATGGAAAAAAATATAAAGATATGTCTCAAATGGGTATCGGAACCTGTGTCTTGGGTTATGCAAATCATTACATAGACAGAAGAGTAAAAAAAGCAATAGATACGGGGGTTAATAGTACTTTAAATAGCACTGAGGAGTTAAAGCTAGCAAAAAAGATTCTCAAACATGATAAGTTTGCTCAAAAGGTAAAATTTGCAAGAGGTGGTGGTGAAGCAATGGCAATAGCTGTAAGAATTGCAAGAGCTGCCCAAAAAAAAGATTTCGTCGCATTTAGTGGTTATCATGGTTGGTATGATTGGTATTTAGCAACTAATTTAAAAGGTAAAAATAAATTGAAAAATCATCTATTGCCCGGCTTAGAACCCGTGGGTGTTCCAAAAGCTCTTAAAAACACAATTTTTGGATTTAGATATAATGACTGTGATGATTTTAAAAAGAGGGTAAAAAATAAAAATTTAGCTGCTATCGTTGTAGAGGGTTGTAGATTTCAAAATCCAAATAGAAAGTTTGTCAGAGAAATAAACAAGTTTTGCAAAATTAATAATGTTTGCTTAATTGTAGACGAAATTACATCTGGCTGGCGCAATACTATTGGGGGCGTATATAAGAAATTTGGATTAAAACCAGATATAGTTATTTATGGAAAAGGAATTGGAAACGGTTATGCAATATCCTGTATTGTTGGGAAAAAAAAATATTTAAATTACGCAAATGAATCTTTTATAAGTAGCACTGCATGGACTGAGAGAATAGGCTTCGTCGCTGCAAATTCAACCATAGATTTTTTTTTAAAAAATAATGTCCACTTGGAAATCGAAAAAAACGGAGAGTATTTAATTAATGAGTGGAAGTTTTTGAGCACAAAGTACGATCTAAAAATTAATTTTTCAGAAAATCCAGCGCTAGCGTCTTTTTACTTCAATTATTCCAATCAAGTAAATTCTAAACTTTATAAATTTTTTACTGATCGAATGTTAGATTACAATTATCTTGCCGGAAATAGCATTTATTTATCATATGCACACAAAAAAAGTGAACTAAATAGCTATCTTAAGATTTGTGATAAAGTTTTCAAAGAAATAAAAAATTTAGTTAATAACCACAGTAAAATGCATAAACTTAAGTCTAGGAAAGAAAGTTTCAAAAGACTTACTTAATGAATGATTATATATTAGTTCAGGCAAGAACAGGCTCGCAAAGATTAAAAAATAAAATTCTATTAAAAATACATGGTAAAACAGTTTTAGAAATATTAATATCTAGACTTAAAAGGTGTAAGAATGTACGTAACTTGATAATAGTCACAACAAAAAAATCTAAAGATGATATTATAATAAAAATTTGTAAAAAAAATCAAATTGATTACTTCAGAGGTTCGGAAAGCAATCTTATTAATAGATATTACGAATGCGCAAGAAATTTTAAAATAGACAATATTGTAAGAATTACATCTGACTGCGTGCTAATTGACCCTAAAATAATCGATAAATTATATTCAGTTTTTAAACACAAAAAATTTGATTACGTATCAAATACTACACCACCTAATAAGAGTACATTTCCCGATGGAACCGATGTTGAAATATTTTCGTTTAAAGTTTTGAAAAAATTAAATCGAGTTTGTAAATCTAAAAATGATAAAGAGCATCTTACTGATTACATTTGGCGTGAAAATAAATTTAATACCTTTACATTGAAGAATA
>QCOG01000010.1 GCA_003213015.1 Pelagibacteraceae bacterium AG-430-F16 | reverse complement strand
TAGTTTCCTTTTTGGATTATTGTTTTTTGAAACAAAGACAGTATTTCCTGGCTCTAAAAGACCCATCATTGAACCAGTGTTTGGACAGTGTGCGGTAATCTTTGAATTATTTACTTTGATATCGACAAAAAATCTTTTATACCGCTTGATTAATTTGCCTTTGATCAAACTATTGGTAAATTTCATATTTATTAATTTATATTTATATATGAAAAATAAAAAAGAAATAAATGCTGGCATAATTATTATCGGAAACGAGGTACTATCTGGGAGAACCAAAGATACTAATACAAGCACTCTATCATTGTGGTTGAATTCCTTAGGTGTGCAAGTAAAGGAAGTAAGAATAATACCAGACGTTGAAAAAGATATTATCGATACAATAAATATTTTTAAAAATAAATTCTCTTATGTTTTTACAACAGGTGGAATAGGCCCGACACACGATGATATTACTGCTGCATCGGTATCTAAAGCTTTTAATATAGAATATGGTTATCACAAGGAAGCTTTTGCAATATTAGAAAAATATTATAAGCCAAGTGAATTTAGTGAAGGTAGAAAAAAGATGTCTATGATGCCAATGACTGCTAAACTTATACTGAATCCAACGAGTGGTGCACCTGGATTTTATGTAGAAAATGTTTTCTCACTTCCAGGTGTACCTTCAATCCTTAAATCAATGCTTGGAGGTTTGGATCATATAATTACTGGTGGAGCACCTATTTTAAGCCATACAATAAATCTTAGAACTGTAGAAAGTGAAATTGCAAAATCTTTAACCAATGTTCAGAATAACAATCAAGATGTTGAGATTGGAAGCTATCCTTTTTTTCGTGCAGGAAAACTAGGTGTTTCTATTGTTGTAAGATCTACTGATAAAGCAAAGATCGATAATTGCAACGATGAAATTTTGAAATTTGTCACTGAACAAAAAATTCAAATAGTAAAAGAGGTATAATGTTATATTTTGCTTATGGCAGCAACCTTCATCAAGAACAAATGAAAAGAAGATGTTCTGGCTGTAAATATTTAAAAAAATATATTCTTAAAGATTATCGATTAACTTTTAGAAGTGACTTATGCGTAGCAGACATAGAATATAAAAAAGGATTTAGTGTTCAGGGAGCATTGTATGAAATTACTGATAAAGATGAATCTTGTCTTGATAAATATGAAGACTTTCCTATTCTTTATAAAAAAATATTTTTTAAATATGAGGACAGGGATGTAATGGCATACTTTATGGAAAAAAAGACGCCATTTAAGTATCCAAGCACCAGGTATCTAAATATTATAAAACAAGGTTATAAAGACTGTGATTTAGACTCTAACTTTTTAAATGAAGCCTTAAAAGGTTAAAATGTTATCAAAATTTCAAATCTTTAAGATAGGATTTTTTGATGTTGCGCCACATTTACTATCTGTAATCCCGTTTGGAATAATATTTGGAGCGATTGGTATTGAATTAGGCTTTGATCCAATAATGACTTACGCTACATCATTAATAATATTTGGTGGTGCATCACAAATTGTTTTTTTACAACTGTTATCAGGTGGAGCATCATCTCTTATTGCTATTACGTCAGTTGGAGTAATAAATTCAAGACACTTACTTTATGGAGCAGTTTTATCTGAATACTTAAATAAATTGTCATCAATTAAAAAATTATTTATTTCATATTTTATTGTTGATCAGGGTTTTGCAGTTTCAAATGTCTATTTTAAAAAAAATAAAGAACAAAACTTTAATTACTACCATTTGCTTGGCTCTGGAATTACTCTTTGGTTTTGTTGGCAAATTTCTACAATACTAGGAATTTATTTAGGATCAATTGTTCCAGAGGCATTAGGTTTAAAATTTGCAATCCCTTTAACATTTATAGCAATTATTATAAATGAGTTGAGAAAATCAGATCACTTGCTTGTAATGTTTGTTTCAGGTTTGACTGCAACTTTTTTTTACAATGCACCATTTAAATCGTATATTTTAATCTCTCCACTAATTGGTTTATTTGCAGCTTATTTAATACTAAAATTTAAAAAATGACCTGGACATCAATATTTATTGCAGGATTGATTACTTATTTTACTAGAATGGGAATGGTCACATTAATAAACAAAGATATTTTTAGTGAAAATTTTAGAAAAATTTTAAATTATGTGCCTTCAGTTGTCTTTCCATCTATAATCTTCCCTGGCATTTTTTTAGATGATTATGGAACCTTAGTAACTATTACAGATCCTAAAATTTATGGTGCTCTTACAGCAATAATTGTTGGATTTTTTTCAAGAAATGTAATTCTTACCATCACATCAGGTCTAGCATCGTATTGGTTTCTTATATTTATAATCTAAAACTAATTACACTAAATAAATTTGGTATAGTTGCATCAGACTTATGCACAGAGAGAACAAATTAAAAATTTTACTTATTCATCTTGTTCAATTATAAATATTAGCATAAACACTAATGGAAAAAACAGATGCCCTCGTGGTGAAATTGGTAGACACAAAGGACTTAAAATCCTTGCCCTTTTGGGAGTGCCAGTTCGAGTCTGGCCGAGGGCACCATCTATATGAATATATACTTAACTAATTAGATAATATTTTGTTTATTATTTTCAAAGCTATACGTATTCATCAGTGGGTTAAAAACTTTTTAGTTTTTATCCCTATGATTGCTTCTCATCAAATTACGATACAAAATATATATAATAGTTTCTTAGCATTTTTTGCTTTTTGTTTAATTGCTTCAAGCGGTTATATTGTTAATGATTTACTAGATCTTAAGTTTGATAAATCTCATCCATATAAGAAACTTCGTCCCTTTGCATCAGGTGCTTTATCAGCAAAGAATGGCTTGGTAATATTTTTAATTTTATGTTTATTAGGTTTTTTTTTGAGTTTTTTAATTGGTATTCATTTTTTATTTTTAATTTTATCATATTGGTTATTATCTTTGCTTTATTCATTTAAATTGAAGAAAATAATAATCATAGATATATTTGTACTTGGAATTGTTTATACTCTTCGAATATTAGGAGGAAGTTTTGCTACTGAACTTCAAATGTCACTATGGCTTTTTGCTTTCTCTATATTTTTCTTTCTGTCATTAGCATCTGTTAAACGTTTATCAGAATTAGTAAATTTGAAAAATAGAAACATATATAAAATTGAAGGTCGTGGTTATGTTATAAAAAATTTACAATTAATTAAAGTTATTGCAATACTTTTTGGATCTCTTTCATTAATAATAATAAGTTTTTATATTAATTCTCCGGACATTTTAGATTTATATTCAAAACCTCCTACTCTTTTAGCAATGTTTTTAGTCCTAGGTTTTTGGTTAATAAGGATAATATTTTTAGGCATTAATGGTAAAATTGATGGTGATCCAATTATTTATGCTTTAAAAGATATTACAAGCATATTTTGTTTAACAGCTATTTTATTATTATTTATGATAAATTTTACGTAATAATTTTAGAAATGTTTATTACAATAATTCAATCTAAATTTTATGTTTAAAGATTTATAGTATATATTTATATGTTGATGTAGTTATTGGAATTATTATATGAAATTAGGTGGCTGGGGAAGATACCCATTAATTGAAACTAAACTTAAATCTCCTTCTTCAATTGAAGAATTAGTTAAAGAGATTTCTGAAAAAAATTTAATTGCAAGAGGTAATGGAAGATCATACGGGGATAGTGCTATAAATAAATCTAATACAATAAGTATGAAAAAATTTAATCGAGTACTTGAATTTAATGATGATACTGGCTTACTAGTTACAGAGTCTGGAATTTTACTTTCAGAGATAATTGATTTCTTTTTACCAAAAGGATGGTTTCCTATGGTTACACCAGGATCAAAATTTGTAACAGTTGGAGGAATGGTTGCTTGCGATGTTCATGGAAAAAATCATCACAAAGAGGGAAGTTTTGGTGATTATATTGAGTGGTTAGAAATTATTACTACAAATGGTGAAATTAAAAGATGTTCAAAAAAAGAAAATTCAGAACTATTCAATTGGACTATAGGAGGTATGGGTTTAACGGGTGTAATTATTAATGTGGCATTTTACTTACGCCCTGTTTCTACATCTTGGATAAAACAAAAGACCGTAACAGCAAAAAATATAGATCATGTTTTTGATATTTTCGAAAAAACTTTTGACTCAACATACTCCGTTGCATGGATTGATTGTTTATCAAGAAAAAATAAACTAGGTAGATCTCTAGTTATTTTGGGAGAGCATGCAGACTTAACAGATTTAGAGGCTAATATGAAAGATAAACCACTTTTTGTTAAAAGTAAAAGTAAATTAAAAGTCCCATTTGTTTTTCCATCTTTTATATTAAACTCTTTTACTATTAAAATTTTTAATTCTTTGTATTACTTTTTAGGGTCTTTAAAAAAGGGATATAAAATTATTGACTATGATACTTTTTTTTATCCTCTCGATTACATTCTTAATTGGAATAAGATATATGGGCAAAAGGGATTTGCTCAATATCAATGTGTTATACCACTAAAAAATGCACTAGCGGGTGTGCGTGAACTGTTAGAAACAATTTCTAATTCTAATTCAAATTCATTTCTTGCAGTTCTAAAACGTTTTGGTAAGCAGGAAGGTCATCTATCTTTTCCAATTGAGGGTTATACACTTGCGTTAGATTTTCCTATTACAAAAAATAATTTAGACTTAATGAATAAATTGGACGATGTAACTATAAAATATGAAGGTCAGTTTTATCTTGCAAAAGATAGTCGTTTAAAGAAAGAAATTTTTAAACGCTCAGATACAAAATTTGCAAAATATTCAAAATTTAGATCATTAAAAATGAAAGAAAAATTTTCCTCAGCACAATCTGAAAGACTTGGATTATGAGTAAAGAAACAGTTCTTATTCTCGGTGCAAGAAGTGATATTGCTATGTCCACAGCACATTATTTTGCTAAAGCTGGTTATGATGTGCAATTAGCAGCAAGAAAAGTTAACTCTTTAGATCAATATAAATCTGACTTTGAGCAAAAATATCAAATTAACGTAACATTACATGAGTTTGATGCGATAAAAATAGATTCACATAAACATTTTGCAAATTCTCTGCCTCAATTACCCAATGTGATTGTTTGTGCTGTAGGGGTTATGGGCGAACAAAAAAAAAGTGAACAAGATATCGAATTAGCATCAAATATAATACGAAGTAATTTTGAAGGACCAGCAAGTATTTTCTTGATTTTTGCTAGTTTGTTTGAACTTCGAGGCTCAGGCACCTTAGTTGGAATAAGCTCTGTTGCTGGTGAACGTGGTAGAGCAAAAAACTATATTTATGGATCAAGCAAAGCAGGTTTTACAGTATTCTTATCTGGTCTACGTAATCGATTAGCAATGAGTGGAGTTCACGTTATTACTGTACTACCTGGATTTGTTGCAACTAAAATGACAAATAATATTGAATTGCCTAAAAAAATTACTGCTCAGCCAGATCAGGTTGGTGAGGCTATATTTAATGCTGTCAAAAAAAAAATTAATATTGTTTATGTTAGTCCAATTTGGCGCATAATAATGATGATCATAAGAAATATTCCCGAACAGATTTTTAAAAAAATGAAGTTATGATTTATTAACTAGATGATTAGCTAATCTAAGTGCAATCTGTACTATAGGTAAGGTTGGATTGTTATGTCCTCCTGTAGTAAATACTGATGATCCTGCCATGTAAAGGTTTTCAGAACCATACACTTTACAATTTTTATCTACCACTCCAAGTTCAGGATTTTCATGCATTCGGGTTCCACCCATATGATGGTATCCGGCAAGTTCATCATTAGTAGGATAATCTTTTTGTTTGATAAGCCAATCGTCTAATTGTATACGCCCACCATCAATTTCAAGGAGCCACTGATTAAATACTTCTATAGATTTCATAATTGTTTTGCGATCCAAAGCTTTTTTTTGCCAATTTAAAATTGGTTTAGGTATTCCAAATTTATCTTTTTTATTATCTAATGTAATTCTATTTTCATAGTGAGGAGCTTGTTCCCAGGCAGCTCTAAACATAACTCCACAAATTAAATTCTTTTCTGCAAGACTAGCTAAAGATTTTCCAATTGTTGGCGCTACACAAAGGATTTCTCTCAACAGTCCCTTCAAAGCAGTATCATTTAACTCTATGACACGAAAACCACAATTTAGTATCCCTAAATTTTTTTGAGCTTCGGCACTCAGCGAATAATATTTTTCATTGACTTTTGTATTATCAATTATTGCTTGACCAAGAGTAAAATGTGGGTGTTCCATCCAATATCTTCCTAATGATGTATCATTAGAAATAAAATTATTTTGATACTTTTTATAAAACCATAGTAAGTATCTACTATTTTCAATACCACCCATAGCAAAAACATATTCATTAGCTTTTACAATGGCTTTAATTCCATTATAAGAGCTCAACTGTAGACCGCTTATTCTTTTATTTTCATTTTGCACGTCAGTAAGGTTTGCATTAAGGAAGACATGAACTCTTGGATTATTAATGAGCTCTTTATAATACTTATCCCGAAATCTCACAGGAGGTGAAAAGTGAAAATCTATTTTTTGAATTTTTGAATTTTCTAGGTAAGAATCTTTAAATTTTGTTGGTACCTCGAGTATATTGCATGCCTTTTCTTTAAACGGATCTATGTCTTTTAATGTTATTGGCCATTTATATTCTTCACCGAGATACCCCCTTTTGAAATCTTCTTCTTCAAATGATCTGCACCAACCCTCCCAATGATTTGTCGTGCCGCCAAAATAACGGAGTCTTGCAACATCTAGATCAAAGTATTGATCACCTATTGTTTTTGCAATATATATTTCTTGCGACTCATCAGTGTATTCATAATCACCAGCTTCGATAAGCGCTACATTCTTGCCAAATTTTGATAGCTCTTTAGTTAAAGTAATTCCTGCTGCTCCTGCGCCAACAATTGCAACATCAAAATTTTTAAAAATTTGTGTACTTACTTTTTCATTGTTCAAATTTGTTAACATTACAAATCTTCGTTTTTAAGTAACCAGCCGTTTTTAATAGTAAATTTATTTTTTATTTTTTTTGCCCATAAAAACTTAGGAATTAATAAAAAAAAAGTTATAAATTTTATAAAGTTTCTTCGTCTCATTTTTTAAATTTTTCTGTTACAATAGATTTTTTATAAAATACGTGATTATAGAAAAATAAAAAGGCTAATATTACAATGTTTGCATAATTAATCACAATATTGATATCAGTATTAACACCAAGCATTTTTATCATTCTCAATCCAAAATAAAAATATAGGATCATAATTGTATTTATTTGAAAAATTTTTCCGTTAAAGAAATTTTTTAAAGAATAAGCCAAAAGAGGTAATAATAAGATATAATCATAAAATTGATGTGGTGAAAGAAATAGTATTATTAAACAAAATTGTGAAATTTTTAGATTATTATCTTTTAATCTATTTATTAAAAATAAAAGCATAAAGCTGAGTAAAATAGAAAATAAAGAAATCAATTGTTCTATATATTTGAAATCATAAAATAAATGTTTCAAAAAACTAAATCCATAAGGATATTCACTTGTATATTTAAGGTGAAGAGCTAATTGTAAGGGCTGAAATAGGTTATCTATAAGATTGGTATTAGTTATATAACAATAAATAACCCAACCAAAAAAAATAATTATCAAGGAATAAGCTAGTTTTTTAAATTCTTTTCTTGATAGAAAGTATAAAAAAAGTAGATACCCAACGTTGTATTTAATATATGAAATTCCACTCATCAAAATATAAACGAAATTTTTAAAATAAAAAGGAATTATTAAAAAAGCCATAATTAACAAACTTAGCTGTCCGTTTCCTATCACGCTTCTTGCTGGTGTTCCTGCCAAGAATATGAAAACTAAAATTAATAATGTGTACTTGTGTAGTCCAAATTTTTTTCCGATAAATATTGGGAGCAAAAATACCAGTAAAATATTAATTATCATCCATGATATTTTTGCGTGCTCCCATGATAATAAGGTAAAAGGATAGTATAAAATATAAAGGGCTTGCAGGTATTCACCATTTTGACTTAACATGAAATCTCCACCTTCTAACATAAATAAGTAGTGATTTTTACCTTCCCATGCCATTACAGCAGGTGCATAATTAAAATCTTGACTGCTAAGACTGGCATTAAAAATACCTCTTGATAAGGAAACTAGTGCGATTAAAAACAAAAGAAATAAAAATATTTTTTTATAGTTTTTTTTCACTAGAATTTTATTTTATAAAAATTAAAATAACTAATTCTTTACTATCAACATAATAAAAAATTTACAATATCTTTGGGAGTTTGCTGTAATAAATGTTGTCTATTTACATGTTTTAATAGGAGGTGGAATGTTTTATTTGTCTGCAAGTACACTGTTACCACTTATTACTTCAAGATGAAGTTAAAATGTATCGAACTTTGACAATTACAGATCTTATAATGTATAAATAGAATAGAAGTAATTAGTAAAAATATAATATTTTTGGGATGCCTTTTTATGAAAAAAAAAATTTCTCATATCGTTTTAAAATGAAAAAAGTCCACATTATCAGCGATACAAATAAGAAATCACTTAAGATTAAAAATTTCTTATCAAATAAAATTAAGTCCAGTTCCTTAAAAAAATCATCATTAATAATAGTTATCGGTGGAGATGGTTTTATGCTTCAAACTTTAAAAAAAAATTATAAATTAAAGAAACCATTCTACGGAATTAATTCTGGAAATTATGGATTTTTAATGAATAGGTTTAATAAAGACAACACATATAAAAAAATTTTTCATGCAAAAAAAATTAATATATCTCCATTGACTATGAACGTAAAAACGAAAACTGGAAGTACAAAAAAGGGAATTGCAATTAATGAAGTCTCTATACTTAGACAAAGTAGACAAGCAGCTTCTTTAGAAATAAATCAAGGTAAAAAAAAAATTATCAAAGAATTAATTTCAGATGGTGTGCTTGTATCTACACCAGCAGGAAGCACCGCTTACAATTTATCAGTTCATGGTCCAATATTAAGTTTAAATTCCAAAAAATTATCAATTTCACCAATAAGCCCATTTAGACCAAGAAGATGGAAAGGGAAAATTGTTGGCGATAAAACTAAAATAGCTATAAAAAATTTAAATCCTAAAAAAAGACCAATTAGTGCAGTAGCTGATAATATTGAAGTGAGAAATGCAAAAAAGATTATAATTAAAACTAATCATCGAATAAAATTTAATCTTTTGTATGATCAAAATCGAAGTCTTCAAAAAAAAATCAAAATAGAGCAACTAAGAAAAGAAACCTCTTAAAAGATGGTAACCTGAGTGATGTATTTTTTTAAAAAAACTACTTTAATAATAATTATAACAGTTATAATTTTAGAGCTTGTTGGATTGATGCTTAGTTCTTTTAGAATAATACCCAATGGATCTCCTGCTGTAATTTCACTTTTTGCTGATAAAAAATTAACCAATTGGCATCCAAAGAATATCACTTTTAAAAATGACTATAATACTTGTTGGGGACCTTCTAAAGTTACTTACAATAATATTGGGTCTAGAAGTACTAAAGATGTTAAAATTAAAAAAACCAAAGAGAGAATTGGTTTATTAAGTGACTCTATGGTAGAGATGATACATGTGAATGATGGCGAGGATATCACTTCACTCTTACAAGCTAATTTACCTAATTATGAAATTATCAATTTTAGTGCGAGAGGCACTGGTTTATATGATCATTTGGAAGTGTATAAAAATTTAATTAAAGCATATGATATTGACTATCTAATACTTCTACCAACTCAAAATGATTTAAAAAATAATTTCATATCTTCCAATAGACCTAATGAAATATTTAACCAGCCAAAATTTTATATTGATAAATCAACAAATAAAATTATTAAAATAGATCGTAATAAAAAAAAATTTGATGATTATCTTTCAAAAAAAAATAGATTAAAGAGATCAAAATTTGTATTATATTTAAAGGATAATTCCCAGACATTTAGAATTTACATATATTTTAAAGTTTTATTAAGAAGTAATAAAATAAAAAAAGATATCTCGACTTATGATGAAGGAGATTTTACTAAAGATAAAGAATTATTGAAAGATCAAAAAAAAATATACAAATA
>QCOG01000009.1 GCA_003213015.1 Pelagibacteraceae bacterium AG-430-F16 | reverse complement strand
CGATATGATAAATATTCTTATTAAAAAAAATAATGCATATGAAAATAAATCTCATGTTTATTTTAATGTATCGAGTTTTAAAGATTACGGAAAACTATCAAATAAAAATGTTGATGAACTTTTTGCAGGAGCTAGGGTTGAGGTATCAGAAAATAAGAAAAGACCTGAAGATTTTGTTTTATGGAAACCATCTACTAAAGATGAACCCGGTTGGGACTCTCCTTGGGGAAGAGGTAGACCAGGGTGGCATATAGAGTGTTCTGCGATGTCAAAAAAGTTTCTTGGAGATACATTTGATATACATGGAGGAGGACGTGATTTATTATTTCCACACCACGAAAACGAAATAGCACAATCAAGATGTGCAAATGAAAATAAATCATTATCAAATTATTGGATACACAATGGATTTATTACAGTTTCAAATGAGAAAATGGCAAAGTCTCAGGGAAATGTTTTTAAGATAAAAGATTTTTATGAAAAGTATAATGGTCAAGTTTTAAGATTAGCATTAATGTCAACTCATTATAGGCAATCTATGGATTGGAGTGAAGATTTATTAACACAATCAAAAAAAACTTTAGACAAATGGTACGAGTGCCGAAAAAAACCAGAGAGTAAAGTATTAATACCAGATGATGATTTAGTTCCTCTTTATGAAGATTTAAATACACCGGGTTATATAAGCAATATTCACAAATTGTATGATAAAGCTGCAAAAGGATCAGATAAGGATAAAGAAATTTTTACAACAGCATGTAATTTTATTGGCCTTTTAACTGAGCCAAAATCAAAATGGCATGAGTTTAAGAAAAATATTCTAAAAATTTCAGAGGGAGAGATTTTACAAAAGATAAAAGACAGAAATGATGCAAGAGATAGTAAAAATTACGAATTAGCTGACAAAATAAGAAATGAGCTTTTAGACAAAGGTATTTTAATTGAAGATAAAGATGATAAAACAACTTGGAAAATTAAATGAGTAAAGAACGACTTTATATATTTGACACAACATTGAGAGATGGTGCACAGACTCAAGGTGTACATTTTTCAATTGATGAAAAAACAAAGATTGCGCATGCTTTAGATGATCTTGGCGTTGATTATATAGAAGGGGGTTGGCCAGGGGCTAATCCATCTGATACAGAATTTTTTCAAAAAGGTTTAGATTTAAAAAACTCTAGCTTTACTGCTTTTGGGATGACAAAAAAAACTGGACGAAGTGCTGAAAATGATCCTGGTTTATCAGCAATTCTAAATTCAAATACTAAATCTGTTTGTTTAGTTGGGAAGTCGTGGGATTTTCATGTTGATGTTGCATTAGGCATATCCAATGAAGAAAATTTAGAAAATATAAAAGAGACTACAAAACATTTTGTCAAAAATAATAAAGAATTCATGTTTGATGCCGAGCACTTTTTTGATGGATACAAGGCAAACCCAAAATATGCTTTAGCTTGTATAAAAGCTGCTTACGATAATGGAGCTAAATGGATAGTTCTTTGTGATACAAATGGTGGAACACTTCCTCATGAAGTAACAGAAATAGTTAAAGAAGTTTCTGAACATATTCCTGGTGAGAATTTAGGTATTCATGCACACAATGATACTGGTAATGCTGTTGCAAATTCAATTGCAGCTGTTTTATCGGGGGCAAGGCAAATACAAGGCACTATTAACGGTTTAGGTGAAAGATGTGGTAACGCTAACTTAATGTCAATTATCCCAACTTTTCATCTCAAAAAAGAATTATCAGACAAATTTGAAATAAGTATTAAGGAAAAAAATATCAAACACATTACACAATGTTCAAGACTACTTGATGAAATATTAAATAGAAAACCGAACAAACATCTACCATATGTGGGTGCTGCAGCATTTTCACATAAAGGTGGTCTACATGTATCTGCAGTTCAAAAAGATCCTAAAACTTATGAGCATATAAATCCTGAAGATGTTGGTAACAACAGAAATATAGTTGTTTCTGATCAGTCAGGTAAATCAAATATTTTATCTAGACTTAAAACAATTGGAATAGAAATTGAAGAAAACGATCCAAAAGTAAAAAAACTATTAGAGGAAGTTAAAGACAGAGAATTCATCGGTTATAGTTATGATGGGGCTGATGCTTCATTTGAACTATTGGCCAGAAGAGTAATGGGTGAAATTCCAAGATATATTTCAATCAAAGAATATGATGTTTCAGTTTCAAAAAACAATAAAGATAAAATTGTTTCAAAAGCAAGAGCAAAATTAGAAGTTGATGGTGAACAAATAGTTTGTGAAGGAGAGGGTAATGGACCTGTCCATGCTTTAGATAATGCTATAAGAAAGAATGTTACAAAATTAGAAAAATATTCTGAATATTTAAAAGATTTAAAACTAGTTGACTATAAGGTTAGAATTTTAAACACAGGAACTGAAGCGACCACAAGAGTATCTATTGAAAGTACAGACTCTCAAGGAAAAAATTGGTTCACCATTGGCGTATCACCAAATATAATTGATGCATCTTTCAAAGCTCTTATCGATAGTTTAGATTTTAAATTATATAAGGATAAAGCTCCTGCAAGTAAATAAATGAAAATTAAGAAGTTCTCTGAGAAACCTACTGACATTGAAAGCAGGGTAGGAGCAGATCCTGTTGTTTGTTACCCAAATGAAAGCATAAGTAATAATCTTGAGATATTACATGAAGCTAGAAAACACATCAAACAAATCGATGAAGTTATAATTCCCCCAAGAGATGCTAAAACTTTTAATGTTAAATCAGGTAATTTTTTTAGAATAGAAAGCGTTGAAGGACCTCAAGTTGGAGATTTAAATTTATTTCAAGCTGATAATTTAAATGAAAAGTTTTATTCCGGAAAAACTAGAGCTCTCTATGGAACACATATTTCAGTTGGAGATAAAATGTTTAGTAGTTTCCCGTATTTAAGATCATTAGCTACAATTACATGGGATACACTAGATTGGTACGGATATGACAAAGATGGGGGCTCGGTTCATGACGTTATTGGTACCAGATGTGATCCTTACACGTATAAGCTAACATCGAACAACGATTATCATTATTGTTGTCATTCAAATTTAACTAGAGCTTTAATTAATGAAAAAAGTGTCAAATTAGATGAAGCTGAAAAAATTGTACATGATGTATTAAATGTATTTATGCTTACTGGTTTTACAAATGATACTAAACAATACTTTATGAAATCAAGTCCAGTAAGACCAGGTGATTATTTAGAATTTTTTGCAGAAACAGATCTATTAGGTGCATTATCTGCTTGCCCAGGTGGAGACTGTGGATCTGAACATTCATCTGATGTTGCAAAATGTTATCCATTAAAAGTTTCTATATGGGATGTTGACCAAAAATTCCTTAAAGGAATAAACCCTTCTACATTATCTAATTATAATAGAAATCATGGCATCAAATAAATGAACAATAGTAAAGTTACGTTTATTTTACACAAACCTCAATTATCAGAAAACATTGGTGCTTGTGCAAGGGCTATTAAGAATTTTAATTTTGAAAAGTTATATTTGATCGATCCTAAACCTATTTTTCCTAATGATAAAATACTTGCAACCTCGGTTGGTGCAAAAGATATTATTAAGAAAAGTAAAGTATTTGATAATTTAGAAAGTTCCTTAGGAGATATTGATATATTAATTGCAACATCTGCAAGATTTAGAAACAAAAATGTGAAGCATATTAATCTTGAAGGTTTAAAAAAAATAGATTTTAGAAAAAAACTTGGGTTTTTATTTGGCTCAGAAGCATCAGGGTTATCAAATAAAGAAGTTAGTTACGCAAACTACACTTTACAAATTCCAACTAATATAAATTTCAAATCTTTAAATTTATCCCACAGCCTAATTATTATTGCACAATTTATATCAAGTTTATTAAATTCCAAATCATCACAATTTAAAAAATCTAAAAAAGTTAAGAAAGCATCTAAAAAAGAAATTCAATCAATGATAAATTTGTGTCTTAACAATCTCAATGAAATTAATTTTTTTAAGAATAAGGAAAAAAAGCCTTTAATGCTTGAGAATTTAAGAAATATTTTTTACAGAATGGAACTTTCAGATAAAGAAACACGTATTTTATCAAGTGTATTTGCAAGTTTAGGAAAAAAACGTTAATTGACAAATAAGATGTTAAGTTTATAAACCATTTCACTAAATGACAAAAAGATTAAATTCTAAACATAAAATTGATAGAAGGTTAAAAGTTAACCTTTGGGGAAGACCAAAAAGCCCTTTTAATAAAAGAGCATACCCTCCAGGACAACACGGACAGTCAAAAAATTCCAAACTTTCAGATTACGGAACCCAACTTCAAGCAAAACAAAAACTAAAATCATATTACGGAAATATTAATGAGCGACAATTTAGAAATGTTTACAGAAAAGCCATTATGAAAAAAGGGGATACAGCTGAAAATTTAATAGGATTATTAGAGAGAAGATTAGATGCAGTTATTTATAGAGCAAAATTTTCTAGTACAATTTTTTCATCAAGACAGTTTATTAATCATGGCCATGTAAAAGTGAATGGCAAAAAAGTAAATATATCAAGTTATTTGCTGGGTGAAGAAGATACAATTGAAATAAAAGATAAGTCAAAACAGTTAGCAATTATCGATATAGCTTTAGCTAACAAAGAAAGAGATATTCCTGAGTACTTACAAGTGGATGAAAAGAAAAGAACAATTAAGTTTGTAAGAACACCAAAGTTCGAAGAAGTTCCTTATCCAGTTGTTATGGAACCAAATCTAGTAATTGAATATTACTCTAGATAATATTACTTTTTATAACCTATACCTTTTTCGTCAAAAACCTTTTTTAATTCTCCGTTCTCAAACATTTCCTTAATGATATCACATCCACCAATGAATTCTTTTTTAATATAAAGTTGAGGGATAGTCGGCCACTCACTGAAAACTTTTATTCCTTCACGAATTTTTTGATCTTTTAACACATCAACACTTTGATATTTTACTTCCAAAATTTTTAAGATGTTAGAGACAGCCATTGAGAAACCACATTGAGGAGCTTCTGGACTTCCTTTCATAAATAAACAAACGTCACTGTTGTTTATTGAATTTTCTATTTGTTCTTTAACTTGTTGATCCACTAGTTTTCCTTTGTCTTAAGTGCTAGAGCATGAAGCTCGTTTCCCATTTTTCCTTTTAGAGCATCATACACCATTTTATGTTGTTGTACTTTATTCTTACCTCTAAATTCAGAAGAAGTCACTGTGGCGGAATAGTGATTACCGTCACCAGCAAGATCTTGTATATCAATGGAGGCATCTGGCAGAGCCTCCTTAATCATCTTTTCAATTTCTTTTAAATCCATCGCCATAATTAACTCATGTATTTATACAACCAACCTTTATAAAATTCTGCAACCTTGTCTACTGTAAAAGTTATCTCATCATTTATGATGATCTCTTTATCTGTAGTTTCTCCAAGTAAATCAAAATGTACAGAATTTTTCTTTAAAATACTCTCTACTTTTTTAAGATTATTCTTATCTACCTCAATAATGTATCTGCCTTGATCTTCAGAAAAAAAATATTGATAAATATTTATCAAACCTTTGAATTTGTAAAATTTAACTCCCTTATTGCCATTTATACACATTTTTAGAGCAGCAATCATTATTCCACCAAGAGACACATCGTGGACTGATGAAGCTAATTTTTCTTTAATAATTTTTAGAATTGTTTCCCCATTATTTTTTTCGTTAAATAAGTTTATTTCAGGAGGGGGTCCTTTTTTTTCATCTAAAATTACTTTGGCAAAAACACTTTGATCTAAACTGCCTTCTGTTTTTCCAATGGCTAATACTAAATTTCCTTTTGATTTAAAATTCATACTCATTATGTTTTCGTAATCTTTAAGTAAACCAACACCCCCAATTGTTGGTGTAGGTTTAATACCCTTATCTTTTGTCTCATTGTAGAATGATACGTTTCCTGAAACCACGGGAAAATTTAAATATTTACTCGCCTCATTAATTCCGTCAATGCACTCAACAAATTCCCCCATGTTTTCTTTTTTCTCAGGATTTCCGAAATTTAAACAATTTGTTATTGCTATAGGTTCTGCACCAACTGAAATTAAATTTCTCCAAGCTTCGCAAACGACTTGTTTTCCTCCGGTGAATGGATGTGCGTAACAATAAGAGGCTGATGAATCAACTGAAGAAGCAACTGCTTTTTTGGTGCCATGTACTCTTACAACGCCTGCATCACCACCAGGTTTTTGAATTGTATCACCCATTACAGTATGATCATATTGTTCCCATATCCATTGTTTTGAACAAATGTTTGGATTAGAAATCATTTTCTTTATTACATCATTAAATTTTAATTTTTTAAAATCATTTTTAGAAAATTTAATCTTTTGAGGAACTTTTGTTTTCTTCCATGGCCTATCGTACATTGGAGCTTCATTTGCCAAAAACTTTATTGGAATAGTGGCGACTTTTTCTCTTTCAAAATATAATTCAATATTTTTGGAGTTAGTTGTTTTACCAATTATTGCAAAATCTAAGTTCCACTTATCAAATATCTTTTTGGCACTATTTTCTTTACCATTTTCAAGAACGATCAACATCCTCTCTTGGCTTTCAGATAACATAATTTCATAAGGAGTCATTCTTTCTTCTCTACATGGAACTTTATCTAAACTTAATTCAATACCTAAATTTCCTTTTGATGCCATTTCAATACTTGAAGAAGTTAAACCTGCAGCACCCATATCTTGAATTGCAATAATCGATTTATCGGACATTAGTTCTAAGCAAGCTTCTAAAAGAAGTTTTTCTGTAAAGGGATCTCCAACTTGAACAGTAGGTTTTTTTTCTTCAATTTTGTCATCGAATATTGCTGATGCCATACTTGCCCCATGAATACCATCTCTTCCAGTTTTTGATCCAACATATATAACTGGTTTATTTATACCCGCAGCCTTTGAATAGAAAATTTTATTTTTATTAACTAACCCCAATGTCATTGCGTTAACTAAAATATTTCCATTATAAGATTGATCAAAACAAGTTTGACCTGCTATAGTTGGAACTCCTATACAATTCCCGTAGCCGCCAATACCTTTAACAACACCTCTTAATAAATTTTTAGTTTTTTTATGTTGTGTCGAACCAAAATGAATTGAATTTAAATTTGCAATGGGTCTTGCACCCATTGTAAAAATATCTCGCATTATTCCACCAACACCTGTTGCAGCACCTTGGTAGGGTTCTATAAATGAAGGATGATTATGACTTTCAATTTTAAAAACTATTGCATCATCATCTCCAATATCAATGACACCAGCATTTTCGCCAGGGCCTTGGATTACTTTTTTTCCCTTAGTGTTTAATTTTTTCAAATGTAGTCTTGATGATTTGTAGGAACAGTGCTCATTCCACATTGCTGAAAAAATTCCAAGTTCAGTTAAATTTGGAACACGCTTTAATAAATCACAAATTAGTTTATATTCATCAGGCTTTAACCCATGTTCTACAGCAATTTTTTCATTTACTTCCATTATTTCAAATTCCTAATTAAATTTTCAAAAAATATTGAACCATCTTCACCAGATAGGTATTGGTCGATCATTCTTTCTGGATGAGGCATCATTCCTAAAATATTTTTCTTTTCATTAAAAATTCCAGCGATATTTTTTATCGCTCCGTTTGGATTTGATTTTTCATCTATTTTTCCGTCTGGGGCACAATAATAAGCAGCAATTTGATTACTATCTTCTAGAGATTTTAATTCATCTTCTGAGCAAAAATAATTACCTTCATTATGCGCTATGTGAAGCTCTAAAACATTTTTTTCTATATTTGAAAAAAACTTATTTTCATTATTGTTAATTTTAATGAATATATTTTTACAAATAAATTCAATATTTTTGTTTTGTTGAAGAACTCCTTTTAATAACCCTGTTTCGGTTAAGATTTGAAATCCATTGCAAATACCCAAAACTAAACCTCCAGAGTTTGCAAAATCTATAACTGATTGAATAATTTTAGATTTTCCAGCTATACTTCCACATCTTAGATAATCTCCATAAGAAAAACCACCTGGCAAGACAATTAAGTCACTTTTTGGTAACTTATCATCATCATGCCATACCATTTTATTTTTAAAACCAAACTTTTTTAATGCAACATCCATATCCCTGTCACAATTAGATCCAGGAAATATAATAACCGATGAATTCATTAAATAATTTTAAAATCCTCAATAACTTGATTGGCTAGAAGTTTTTTACAGATTTCTTCAGCGGCAAACTTTGCCTTTTGTTCATCATTTTCGCTAATATCTAGATCAAAGTATTTACCTTGTCTTACATCTTTAACATTTGCAAAACCCATTCCATTTAAGGTTTGTTGTATAGCTTTACCTTGAGGGTCAAGAACTCCAGATTTAAGAGTAACAATTACCTTTATCTTCATTTACCTTTTATTTTTTACCGCTTTGGGTTTTTCAAAGTTAACAGCTCTTATGTTGGATTGTTCGTGAAGAATACCTAGTCTCTTTGCTACTTCTTGATAAGCATCAATTAAATTTCCAAGATTATTTCTAAATCTATCTTTGTCTAACTTCTTATCTGTTTTATTATCCCATAATCTACATGTATCCGGACTTATCTCATCTGCTAGCAATATATTTGTCTTTCCATTATTTTTAATTCTTCCAAACTCAACTTTAAAATCTACAAGTTTTATACTTACCCCCCTAAACATCCCTACCATGAAATCATTTATTCTAAGTAATTGTTTATCAATTTGTTCAATTTCTTTTTTTGTTGCCCATTTAAAAGTATAGATGTGTTCTTTGGATATTAGAGGATCCCCCAGTACATCATTTTTTAAGCAATACTCAATTAATGGATCTTCTAAGACAGTACCATCCTCTATTCCTAGTCTTTTTGTTAAAGAGCCGGTTGCAATATTTCTTACAATAAATTCAATTGGAATAATTTCCACATGTTTAATAAGTTGTTCTCTCATATTAAGCCTTTTTACTAAATGATTTTTTATTCCTACCTGATCAAGATTAATTAAAATATGTTCTGAAATTCTATTATTAAGAACACCTTTTCCCTCAATTTTTGCTTTTTTCTGATTATTAAAAGCAGTTGCATCATCCTTGAAATGCTGAATTACAAAATCTTTATTATCAGTTGCAAAAATAACTTTTGCTTTACCCTCGTATAATTTTTTTCCCTTTTTCATTATCTAAATACTCTTCTAAAAATATAATTTACATTTTTTAAATGTTTTGAATATGTAAATACATTATCAATTTTCTTCTCTGATATTAAAGAGGTGATCGACTTATCCTTTTTAATCAATTCAATAAGATTAGTATTTTTATTAAAGCTATTAATTGCATGCGTTTGAATTTTTTTGTAAGCCTTTTCTCTTGCAAGACCAACTTTTGTAAGCTCTAACATCATCTCCTGTGAAAAAATTACTCCTTTAGTTATATTAAGATTTTTCATCATATTTTTTGGATATATAATCATATTATCCACAAGATTTGTAAGTCTAAATAAAGCAAAATCTAAAGTAATATTAGCGTCAGGACCAATATTTCTCTCTACGCTAGAGTGAGATATATCTCGCTCATGCCATAGAGCAATATTTTCAAGTGCAGGAATAACACTACTTCTCACAAGTCTTGCAAGACCTGTTAAATTTTCACTTAGTATTGGATTTTTTTTATGAGGCATTGCTGAAGATCCTTTTTGACCTTTTGAAAAAAATTCTTGTAATTCATAAACTTCAGATCTTTGTAAATGCCTAATTTCAGTTGCAAATCTTTCAATTGATCCAGCAATAATTCCTAAAACAGAAAAATAATATGCATGTCTATCTCTTGGAATAATTTGCGTTGATATTGGTTCAGGTCTTAAGTTTAATTTTTTTGACACAAATATTTCTACTTTTGGATCTATATTTGCAAATGTTCCAACTGCACCAGAAATAGCACATGTTGAAACTTCATTTATAGCATTCTCTAATCTCTTTTTATTTCTTTTAAACTCTTCATAGTAAGATGCTAATTTTAAACCAAATGTTATTGGCTCTGCATGAATACCGTGACTTCTACCAATACATGGAGTCATTTTATGCTTTAGAGCTTTTTTCTTAATTACTGATAATAATTTCTCAATATCTTTCTTTAAAATTTTACCTGATTGGACTAATTGAATATTAAAACTTGTATCAAGCACATCCGATGAAGTCATGCCTTGATGCAAATATCTTGCTTTAATTCCTGCTTTCTCAGTAATAGATGTTAGAAAAGCAATTATATCATGTTTTACTTTACCTTCAATTTGATGAATTCTTTTGACATTTATTTTTCCTCTTTGTTTAACTACAGAGGCTACACCTTTAGGAATAATTCTTAATTTTTCCATTGCCTGAGCTGCAGCAATCTCAACATCTAGCCAAATTTTATATTTGTTTTCCTCTGACCAAATTTTTGTAAGTTCTTTTCTTGAATATCTCGATATCATTAATTGTAAGGAGGCTCCTTATAACCTTTAGCAGATTCTGTAAAAATTTCATAACCATTTTCTGTAATTCCAACAGTATGCTCGAATTGCGCGGATAATGTTTTATCTTTTGTAACAGCTGTCCAACCATCATTTAAAACTTTAGTATTATACTTTCCAGCATTTATCATAGGCTCAATAGTGAAAGTCATTCCTGGTTTTAATTCATCTCCAGTATCTTTCGAACCGTAGTGAAGAATGTTTGGTTCTTGATGAAAGTTTGTTCCAATACCGTGACCACAAAAATCTCTTACAACTGAAAACCCATTTTTTTCTACAAATGATTGTATCTCATGACCAATATCTCCAATTCTTTTTCCAGGTTTTAATATTTTAATTGCCCTGTTAAGACATTCATAAGTAACATTAATAAGTTTTTTTGATTTAACAGAAATATCGCCAACTGTATACATTCGGCTCGTATCCCCGTAGTGATCATTAATTATTGCCGTTACATCTATGTTAACTATATCTCCATCTTCAAGTTTTCTGTCTCCAGGAATTCCGTGACAAACAACATGATTAAGCGAAGTGCAAATTGACTTCTCAAATCCTCTATAAAATTGTGGGGCAGAGTAACCTCCGTTGTCCCTTATAAATTCATAACAAAGTTTATCGATATGCTTTGTTGCTGTTCCTTCTTTTACATAATCTGTAATCATATCTAAAGTTTTGGATGCTAGTGAACCAGCAATTCTCATTTTTTCAAATTTTTCCAAATAGTTACTCATCAATAATATTTATTTTTTTTTCTATTCTGATTTCTTTATCGTTTAACTTACATCTATATGCTAAAAATTTAACACCAATTTTTTTTACTTTTAAGTAGTTATTATAGTATTTAGCATCGATGTCTTTAGCTATTTTAAATTTATTTATACCTTCAATTTGAGTTAAAAATAAGACAAACGGTTTATAGCCTTTTTTAATTGATTCAGCTAATTTAATTAAATGTTTTGAGCCTCTAGTTGTTATAGCATCTGGAAACTCTGCAATGTTTTTGTTTCTTAATAGAGTTACATTT
>QCOG01000008.1 GCA_003213015.1 Pelagibacteraceae bacterium AG-430-F16 | reverse complement strand
GGAATTTCTTTTTCTTCCCAAGCAGCACCTAAATCCTCATTTTTCCATACAATCGCTTTCATTTTTACTAAATCAACAACACCTTGTAATGAGGATTCAATACCAATAGGAATTTGCATGACCATAGGTTTGGCTCCTAGTCTATCTTTAATCATATCCACACATCTAAAGAAATCAGCTCCAGTTCTATCTAATTTATTTACAAAACAAATTCTTGGAACTTTATATTTGTCAGCCTGTCTCCATACTGTTTCAGACTGAGGCTCTACTCCAGCTACGCCATCAAACACCGCTACTGCACCGTCCAATACTTTTAATGATCTTTCAACTTCAATTGTAAAATCAACGTGTCCTGGTGTATCAATAATATTAATTCTGTGATCTTTCCAAAAACATGTTGTGGCAGCTGAGGTAATTGTAATACCTCTTTCTTGCTCTTGTTCCATCCAGTCCATGGTAGCTGCACCATCGTGGACTTCGCCAATTTTATGACTCTTACCAGTATAATAAAGAATTCTCTCAGTTGTAGTAGTTTTACCAGCATCAATGTGTGCCATGATACCGATATTTCTATACATATTTAATTTATGAGTTCTGGGCATACTTTCTTACCATCTAAAATGTGCAAAGGCTTTATTCGACTCTGCCATTTTGTGTGTATCCTCTTTCTTTTTGATTGCTGAACCCCTGTTTTGATAAGCATCAAAAATTTCATTAAAAATTTTATCAGACATTTTTTTATCTTTTCTTTTTCTTGATGCATCTATTAACCATCTTATTGCGAGTGCTTGTGATCTTTTTGCTTTTACTTCAACGGGAACTTGGTAAGTAGCACCTCCAACACGTCTAGATCTTACTTCTACGGTTGGTTTAATATTGCTAATTGCTTGGTTGAAAACTGTAATTGGTTCATCTTTTGATTTTGATTTAATTTTGTCTATTGCTTCATAAATTATTTTTTCAGCAATAGTTTTTTTTCCGTCGTACATTAATGAATTTATTAGTTTTGGAATAATTACTGACTTGTATTTTGGGTCAACAACATTAAGTTTTTTAGGAGCGCTTTTTTTTCTAGACATTTTTATTTACCTTTTTTTGCTCCATATTTAGATCTTTGTTGTTTTCTTCCTGTAACACCTTGGGTGTCTAAATTACCTCTTAAGATATGATATCGAACTCCTGGTAAGTCTTTTACTCTACCACCTCTTATTAAAACAACTGAGTGTTCTTGAAGATTGTGACCTTCACCAGGAATATAAGAAGTTACTTCATGGCCGTTCGATAGTCTTACCCTTGCAACTTTTCTTAAAGCCGAGTTTGGTTTTTTAGGTGTGGTTGTATAAACTTTTACACAGACTCCTCTCTTCTGTGGAGATTTTTCTAAAGCAGGGACTCTGTCCCTTGCCTTAGGTTTAATTCTTTTTTTTCTTAACAATTGGTTAATTGTCGGCATAATAATTTCGTTTTGGAAGAAATACTCTAGTGACCTGTGTATGGTAGCGTTTAGTGCTACAAGGGCACTACATTCCAACCAAAATTCTTGGTGAAAATACTACAGTTTTGTGATTTGTCAAACTAAAACGAGGAATTTAATGCTAAATTACTATTGATTTACAGGGGTTTCAGGCTGTTCAATCGTTTCTTGTTCAGCTATGAATTTTTGATCATCATTAAGGGCTTTTTTGTTCCATTTGTTCTTTATCGAACCCGTTCCAGCCGGTACTAATCTCCCAACAATCACATTCTCTTTTAATCCAACTAATGTATCAACTTTACCTCTTATAGCTGCGTCAGTAAGAACACGTGTTGTCTCTTGGAATGAAGCTGCGGATATAAATGAGTCGGTTTGTAGTGATGCTTTAGTAATTCCCATTAAAACACGTTCACCAGTAGCTGGTTTTTTTCCATCTTTTTTAAGTTCTTCATTCATACTATCAAATTTAAACCTATCAATCATTTCACCTGGTAATAAATCTGAGTCACCAGATGTTTTAATTTCAATTTTCTTTAACATCTGTCTTAATATTGTTTCTATATGCTTATCATTAATGATAACTCCTTGTAATCTGTAAACCTCTTGAACTTGATTCACAAAATACTCGGTTAATTCTTCAATACCTAGTATTCTCAAAATATCGTGCGGTAAAGGTTGTCCATCTAACAAATATTCACCTTTTTTAATTTCTTCACCTTGGTTAAAATTTATATGTTTTCCTTTGGGAATTAAATAGTTTGAACTTTCTCCACTTGATGAAACAATTGAAACTCTTTGTTTTCCACGTACCTCTTTACCAAATATTACTTTACCATTATTTTCTGCAATGATGGCACTATCTTTTGCTTTACGTGCCTCAAATAATTCGGCTACTCTGGGTAAACCTCCTGTAATATCTTTTGTTTTCGATGTTTCCTTTGGTAAACGTGCTATTACATCACCTGCAAATATTTTTTGACCATCTTTAACAGACAAAATTGAGTCTGGTACAAGATAATATCTTGCTTCATTATCATCAGCTTTTTTAATAACATTTCCTTTTTCATCTCTTAAAGTAATTCTGGGTTTTAAGTCTGTATTTTTTGATTGTGATCTCCAGTCAATCACTGATTTAGATGAAATACCAGTCGTGTCATCAAGTGTTTCAGATAACGAAACTCCATCAATTAAATCAACAAAATTTACAATTCCACTCTTTTCTGCAATAACTGGTGTTGTATAAGGATCCCATTCACATATTTTTGAATTTTTCTTTAACTTGTCTCCATTTTTAAAAAATAATTTTGAACCGTATGGAACTTTATAAATTGCTATTTGAACACCTTTATCATCTTCTAAACTTAATTGTGTATTTCTTCCCATTACTATTAAATTTTTCTTAGAATCTTCTAATAAGTTTGTATTTATAATTTTTAATATTCCGTCGCTTTTGCTTACTATTTGTGAGTCTTGTTTAATTGATGCTGTTCCACCAACGTGGAAAGTTCTCATTGTTAATTGAGTTCCTGGTTCGCCAATCGATTGAGCAGATATCATTCCTATTGCTTCTCCAACGTTTACCATTTTCCCTCTAGATAAGTCTCTGCCGTAACTCATTGCACAAACTCCAACGTTAGATCCACAAGTTATTACTGAATATACATTTATTGATTTGACGCCCGCGGCATCTATTTTTTCACATCCGGCTTCATCTATTATTTCACCTTTTTTTATTATTGTTTCACCAGATATAGGATTTTTAACATCAGCAGCAACTACTCGACCTAGTGCTCTTTCTGATAAACTTACTATAATATTTCCACCTTCAATAATTTCTGATAAATTTATACTTCCGGGTTTTTTACAATCACAGTCTTTTTTAGTTATGGTTAGGTCTTGTGCAACATCACATAATCTTCTTGTAAGATAACCTGAATTAGCTGTTTTTAAAGCTGTGTCAGCAAGTCCTTTTCTGGCACCGTGGGTAGAATTGAAGTATTCAAGGGCAGTTAAACCTTCTTTAAAGTTTGAAGTAATTGGTGTCTCTATAATTTCACCAGATGGTTTTGCAATTAAACCTCGCATGCCTGCCAATTGTTTCATTTGTGCAGCCGAGCCTCTTGCTCCAGAGTCTGCCATCATAAAAACAGAATTAATATCTAGGCCTTTATCTGATTTGTTTGTTGCTGATATTCCTTTCATCATTTCTGATGCGACTTTGTCAGTACATTTAGACCAAGCATCAACTACTTTGTTATATTTTTCACCTCTGGTAATTAATCCTTCCGAATACTGATTTTCATAATCTTTAATCAATTGTTTAGTCTCATCAATTAATTGCTCTTTATTATCTGGTATAATTAGATCATCTTTACCAAAAGAAATACCAGCCTTGAATGCATGTTTAAAGCCTAAGTCTTTAAGCTTATCACAAAAAATTACAGTGCTTTTTTGACCTGTAAATCTAAAAATATAATCAATTATTTCTGAAACAATTTTCTTTGGTAGAACCCTGTCTATTAAAGAAAAACCTATATCTTTGTTTTTTGGTAATAGATTTGCTAGTAAAAATCTTCCAGCTGTACTGGTGTGCTTCTCAAATTTTTGATTTCCATTTTCATCAACAGTTTCAAACCTAGATATAATTCTTGAATGTATCTTTATCTTTCCAGATTCTAAACCCTGTTCAATCTCAGAATTATTTACGAAATATCCTTCAATATTCTTTTCTTGATAAGGTGGAAGAGATAAATAGTAGATACCAAGTATCATATCTTGGCTAGGTACTATAATTGGTTTACCATTCGAGGGACTTAGAATATTGTTTGTAGACATCATTAGAACTCTGGCTTCTAGTTGAGCTTCTAAACTTAATGGAATATGAACTGCCATTTGGTCTCCATCAAAATCAGCATTAAATGCAGCACAAGTTAGAGGATGTAATTCAATTGCATCTCCCTCTATCAATTTAGGTTCAAAAGCCTGAACACCTAGTCTATGAAGTGTCGGCGCTCTATTAAGTATAACTGGATGTTCCCTTACAATAACTTCCAAAGCGTCCCAAACAGCATTAGTTTCTTTTTCAACCAGTTTTTTTGCTTGTTTAATTGTTGAAGCTAAACCAAGTTTATTTAGTCTCGCGTACAAGAAAGGTTTGAATAATTCTAGAGCCATTTTTTTTGGCAAACCACATTCATGAAGTTTTAGATCTGGACCGACTACTATTACTGATCTTCCTGAGTAATCTACTCTTTTACCTAAAAGATTTTGTCTAAATCTTCCTTGTTTACCTTTGAGCATTTCTGCTAAAGATTTTAGTGGACGTTTTCCAGTTCCAGTGATTACTCTTCCTCTTCTTCCATTATCAAAGAGTGCATCAACAGACTCTTGCAACATTCTTTTTTCATTTCTAACAATTATGTCTGGTGCTTTTAAATCCATTAATCTTTTGAGACGATTATTTCTATTTATTACCCTTCTATATAAATCGTTTAAGTCTGAAGTGGCAAATCTACCTCCATCTAATGGTACTAAAGGTCTTAATTCCGGTGGTATCACAGGTATAACTGTTAAAATCATCCATTCAGGTTTGTTTCCTGTTTTAATAAATGAATCAATTAATTTTAATCTTTTTATTGATCTTTCCTCTGAGACTTTAGACTTTGTTTCATTAATATTTTTTACTAGAATTTCTCTTTCTTGCTCTAAGTTTATATTTTTTAGTATTTCTAGTATAGCTTCCGCTCCAATACCTGCTGTAAAAGACTCATCACCATATTCATTTTGGTATTTAATTAATTCATCTTCTGACAATAACTGGTTCTTTTTTAAACCAGTAAGACCTGGTTCAATGACTATAAAGTTTTCAAAATAAAGAACTCTTTCAACCTCTTTAAGTTTCATATCGATTGCTAAAGAAATTCTACTTGGTAAAGATTTTAGGAACCAAATATGAGCCACAGGTGTTGCAAGATTTATATGTCCCATCCTCTCACGTCTGACATTTGATTTAGTAACTTCAACACCACATTTTTCACAAATAATACCTCTGAATTTCATCCTCTTATATTTTCCACATAAACATTCGTAATCTTTAATTGGACCAAAAATTCTTGCACAGAATAGACCATCTTTTTCTGGTCTGAATGTTCTGTAGTTTATGGTTTCTGGTTTTTTTATTTCACCATATGTCCATGATTTTATTTTTTCAGGACTTGCTAATGAAATTTTAATACTATTAAAATTCTGAGAGTCTGATATTTCAGTATTTTTAAATAGATCTTTAAGTTCTTTTTTCATAATTAATTTAACTCAACATTTAATGCTAAAGATTTAATCTCTTTAACTAAAACATTAAATGACTCAGGTATTCCTGATTCAAAATTTTCCTCACCTTTAACAATTGTTTCATAAACTTTAACTCTACCAGCAACATCATCAGATTTAACTGTAAGAATTTCTTGAAGAGTGTAAGATGCTCCATACGCTTCTAATGCCCAGACTTCCATTTCACCAAATCTTTGACCACCTAATTGAGCTTTTCCACCTAGTGGTTGTTGAGTTACCAAACTGTATGGACCTGTAGATCTTGCATGAATTTTATCTTCTACAAGGTGATGTAATTTTAACATATATATAGTACCAACTGTTACGTCTCGGTCAAATTTTTCTCCAGTTCTTCCATCCCATAAAGGAGTTTGACCAGTCTTAGGTAGTTTAGCTAAGTCAAGCATCTCTGTTACATCTTTTTCTTTAGCTCCATCAAAAACAGGCGTAGAAATAGGAACTCCACTCATTAAGTTTTCGCATAAATCAGAAAATTCATTTTTAGTTAATTTTTCAATTGAATTTTCTAATAATTCTTTTCCATAAACAGATTTTAGAAACTCTTTTATTTTTTGAGACATTTCTAATTTTTTTTGGTTATCGTTAATTAAATTTTTTAACTTATCTCCCAATTCAGTACAAGCCCAACCTAAATGTGTTTCTAAAATTTGACCAACATTCATTCTACTAGGTACACCAAGTGGATTTAAAACAATATCAACTGGCTTTCCGTTTTCTCTATAAGGCATATCTTCCACAGGAACTATTTTACTCACGACTCCCTTGTTACCGTGTCTTCCTGACATTTTATCCCCAGGTCTCAGTCTTCTCTTTATTGCCACAAAAACTTTTACCATCTTCATTACACTTGGTAATAAGTCATCACCTTGTCTAATTTTAAGAACTTTATCCTCAAATCTTTCTTTAATATCTTCGCTTGCATTTTGATATTGATCTCTTAATTTGTCTAAAATCTCATTCTTGCTTGCATCTTTTACATTCATTTTAAAAATTTCAGATATTGGAACTTCGTTTATATTGCTTTGATCTAATGTTTCGCCCTGGTTTAAATTTTTAATTTTTTTAGAAAGCTGTGTGCCTGATAAAATTTGGGCTGCTCTTTGTTTAATACTTCTCTCTAGAATTTCTTCCTCTACTAATTTATCTTGCTGAACTAAGTCAATTTCTGCTCTTTCAATAGTAATTGATCTCTCGTCTTTTTCTATTCCATGTCGGTTAAAAACTCTTACATCAACTATTATACCGCCACTACCACTTGGCATTTTTAAGGAAGTATCTGTAACATCAATTGCTTTTTCACCAAAAATTGATCTTAATAATTTTTCCTCAGGTCCAGAAGCCGTATCACCTTTGGGAGTAACTTTGCCAACTAGGATATCCCCTGGTTTTACTTCTGCTCCAATATAAACAATTCCGGACTCATCCAAATTTTTTAAAGCCTCTTCATTAACATTCGGTATATCTCTTGTTATATCTTCTTCACCAAGTTTTGTATCTCTAGCCATAACCTCGTATTCCTCAATGTGAACAGAGGTAAATACATCATCTGTAACGCATCTCTCCGAAATTAATATCGAATCTTCAAAATTGTATCCTTGCCAAGGCATAAATGCGACTGTCACATTTTTTCCAAGTGCTAGTTCGCCGATTTTTGTTGAAGGACCGTCAGCAATAATATCGCCCTGTTTAACTTTATCACCAACTCTAACTAAAGGTTTTTGGTTTATACAAGTGTTTTGATTTGATCTTTTAAATTTTTGTAAATTATAAATATCAACACCTGATTTTGAAAAGTCAGTCTCACTTGTTGCTTTAATTACAATTCTTTTTCCATCAATTTTATCAACCGAACCATCTCTTTTTGCAACAATTGTTACACCTGAATCTAAGGCAACATCGCTTTCTATACCTGTGCCAACTAGCGGAGACTCTGGTTTTAATAGTGGTACTGCTTGTCTCATCATATTAGATCCCATAAGGGCTCTATTGGCATCATCATTTTCTAGGAATGGTATTAAAGATGCAGCAACAGATACTAATTGTTTTGGCGAAACATCAATATAATCAATATTCTCAGGTTTAGATAAAATAAAGTTTAAATTTTGCCTACTTGAGAGTAAATCCTCTGTAAATTTACCATTTTTATCAACCTTTGAATTAGCCTGTGCAATAGTGAATTTTGTTTCCTCCATTGCTGATAAATATTCTATTTTTTCTTGAACAACTCCATTAACTACTTTTCTATAAGGTGACTCTATAAAACCATATTTATTAATTTTTGAGTAAGTAGATAAGCTATTTATTAATCCAATGTTTGGTCCCTCAGGTGTTTCTATTGGGCAAATTCTTCCGTAATGAGTTGGATGAACGTCTCTTACTTCAAAACCGGCTCTTTCTCTCGTTAATCCCCCAGGCCCTAATGCTGAAACCCTTCTTTTGTGTGTAATTTCAGACAAAGGATTTGTCTGATCCATAAATTGAGATAATTGAGATGTCGCAAAAAAGTCTTTCAAAGAAATGGTTAAAGGTTTTGCGTTAATTAAATCTTGGGGCATAGCGGACTCAATATCTAGAGTTGTCATTTTTTCTTTTATAGCCCTTTCCATTCTGTAAACACCAATCCTAGCTTGATTTTCGACCAGTTCTCCAACAGACCTGACTCTTCTATTTCCTAGATGATCGATATCATCTACTTCATCTTTACCATCTCTTAAATCAAGCATTTTTTGAATAATTGCTAACATATCGTCTGTTCTTAAAATCGTTATTTTATCCGAGCAGTCTAAGTTTAATCTTGAGTTCAATTTTACTCTACCAACATCAGAAAGATCATATCTATCTGAACTAAAAAAAAGATTGTTAAATATTTGCGTTGCAATTTCAATTGTTGGAGGTTCTCCGGGTCTTAAAACTTTATAAATTTCGTTAATCGCGTCATTTTTCGAGTCATTCTTATCATTAAACAATGTTTGTAAAAGATAGGGACCTTTATTAATTGTATTGGTATAAGCTAAGTCTAATGAAAAAATCTTAGCATGAATAAATTTTTCAATTATTGTCTCATTAAGTTCCGAACCTATTTTGAATTCTTCTTCACCAATCTTAACGTCTTTCATTAAATATTTGCCTAATAGATATTGGTCAGACACATAAATTTCTTTAAGACCTTCGGAAGCGAGTTTTTTTGCTTTCAAAAAGTTTATTTTTTCTCCTATTTTAATTATAGTTTTTTTATTTTTTGCATCGATTATTTCTTCTGTAAAATTTTTAGATTTGTAATTTTCAGGATTAAATTTTGTTTTCCATTTCTTCTCTTTTTCATCGTAAGAATAAACTTCTTTTTCGTAAAATTCTTTAGCTATATCTGCTTTATTAAAACCTAGCGCTAATAACAATGTTGAAACAAGAATTTTTTTCTTACGATCAACTCTAAAATATAATAAATCTTTTACATCAAATTCATAGTCAAGCCATGAACCCCTGTTAGGAATCACTCTACAATTAAACAATAATTTTCCACTAGCATGAGATTTACCTTTGTCATGATCAAAAAATACACCTGGACTTCTGTGCATTTGGTTTACTACTACACGCTGTACACCATTTGTAATAAATGTACCACTATTCGTCATCATGGGAACTTCACCCATATAAACTTCTTGCTCTTTTGCAGACAAAATATCTTTAGTATTGTTTTCTTGATTTATTTCATAAACAACAAGACGTAGGTTACATTTAAGCGCTGAAGAATATGTAAGACCTCTATGTATACATTCCTCTACATCAAATTTAGGTTTTTCTAATCTATAACTTATGTATTCTAAAGTTGCTTTATCGTTAAGGTCCTCTATCGGAAAAATGCTTTTAAATACACGATCAAAACCCTTAATGAATTGTGGTGCAACATCTTCTTTAAATTCTGTTAATTCTTTGTATGAATTTTTTTGTACTTCTATTAGGTTTGGTATTGATAAACTTTCTTTTAATTTCCCGAAATTTTTTCTAATATTTTTTTTTTTTGTAAAAGATAATTGCATTTATTTCAACTGCTTTAAAAATTAAAACAGCCTATAATTTTTTTAATTCTTTATTTAAGCTCTACTTTAGCACCAGCTGCCTCAAGTTTTTTCTTCATCTCTTCGGCATCTTTTTTGCTTACACCAGATTTAATTTCTTTTGGTGCACCTTCAACTAAGTCTTTAGCTTCTTTTAAACCAAGCGCTGTAACCGCTCTAACTTCTTTAATAACGTTAATTTTTTTGTCTCCTGCTGATGCTAGTACAACAGTAAATTCACTTTTCTCTTCTGCAGGTGCCTCTCCTCCAGCTGCTCCTCCAGCTGCTGGTGCAGCCACTGCTGCTGCTGTAACGCCCCATTTTTCTTCAAGTTGTTTTGATAATTCCGCTGCTTCAACAACAGTTAATTTTGATAGCTCATCTATAATTTTATTTAAGTCTGCCATAACAAATATGTCCTAAGTTATTTTTTTGATTTTTTGAGCGCTAAAATAGCGATTTTTGAGCCAGGTGCAAGTAAAATACTTGCGATTTTTTGTGCTGGAGAGCTCAAAATACCAACAATTTTTGCTCTTGCCTCATCAAGGGACGGTAAAGTTGCAATATTTTTAACACCCACAACATCCAATAAATCTTTACCCATTATACCGCCAAGAATTTTAAGATTTTGATTCTCTTTTGAAAAATTAGTTAAAATTTTTGCTGAGGTTATTGCATCATCTGACATTGCTACGGCTGTTGGACCTATAAATAAATTTGACAATTCTTTTCTGCTAGTTTTTTCTAATGCTAATTTTGTAATTCTATTTTTTGTAATTTTAAATTGTATTCCATGCTCACGCATTTTATTTCTTAATTCGTCAAGTTGTTTCACTGTTAAACCTTGATAATGAGCCACGATAACTGCCTCTGCTTTGTCAAGTTGTGCAGACATTTCGTTTATATATACTCGTTTTTTTTCCTTACTCATCATAATTAAAAACTCTTTTCTAATTTAATCTTATATGAAACACCCATTGTAGATGTGATATAAGTAGATTTAATTAAATCACCTTTTATTGTGAGATTTGATTTTTCTTTCTCAAGTGAACTGATAACTGCATTAAAATTTTTGATAAGTTTTTCATCAGAAAAAGATTTTTTTCCTATACTTAAGCCAATGTTTCCATCTTTGTCATTTTTTAATTCAACTTGACCTGCTTTTGCATTTTTAACTGCTTCACTAATTTTGTCTGTAACTGTACCTAACTTTGGATTTGGCATTAGTCCTTTTGGTCCTAGAACTTTTCCTAATTTAGATAGTTTTATCATCATAGATGATGAGCTAATTAATTTTTCAAAATTCATTTCTCCATTTTTTATTTTTTCAATTAAATCGTCTCCACCAACTAAATCTGCTCCAGAGTCTTTTGCTTCTTTAAACTTATTCTCTTCACACACCACAGCAACTTTTACTTTTTTTCCTGTTCCGCTCGGTAGATTTACCATTGATCTTAAATTTATTTCATTTTTTTTTTGTTTGTTATTGATTAAAATACTTAAATCCAGGGACTCATCAAATTTTGCCGTACAATTTGCCTTTACTTTTGATAACAAATTATTTAAAGGCTCAGCATTTAAAGTATTGGTATTTTTAGGAAGTTTTTTAAATCTTTTTGAACTCATTAATCTTTTACCTCAATACCCATAGATCTAGCAGACCCGGCTATTATTTTAACTGCCTCTTCTAAATCGTGAGCATTTAAATCAACCATTTTCTTTTTTGCTATTTCCTCCGCTTGTTTTTTTTGTAATTGAAGCAACGATATTTCTTCCAGGTTCTTGAGAACCACTTTTTAATTTTGCTGCTTCTTTAATAAAGTGTGATGCTGGAGGTGATTTTATAATAAAATCAAATTTTTTATCTTTATAAACTGTAATCACTACTGGAACTGGTTTGCCCATAAAGTTTTTTGTTTTTTCATTAAATGCTTTACAAAACTCCATTATATTTATACCTCTTTGACCTAATGCTGGACCAACAGGCGGGGCAGGGTTAGCTTGACCGCCGTTTATTTGTAGTTTTACATAACCACTTATTTCTTTTTTTGCCATTAGCTTCCCTTCTCGATTTGATTGAAGTCTAAATCTACTGGAGTTGGTCTGCCAAAAATAGACACTGAAACTTTTACTCTAGATCTATCTTCGTCAATATCTTCGATCATTCCAGAAAAAGATGCAAAAGGTCCATCTATTACTTGAACTTTTTCTCCCACAGAATAATCTATTGTTGATTTAGATTGTGCAACTCCATCTTTTATTTGACCTAAAATTTTTTCAATTTCTTGATCTGATACCGGAACAGGAATGCCCTTGCTACCTAAAAATCCACTAACTTTTTTTATACCTTTGATCATATGGTAAATGCTATTATCCATTTCACTTTTAATTAACACATATCCTGGAAAATACTTCTTTTTTCTTTGAACTCTTTTACCACGTTTTACTTCGGTAACATCATGAGTTGGTACTACAATTTCCTCAAATTTATCAGATATTTTAGCCTTATCAGCCTCTTCTTTAATTAATTGAGCAACTTTATTTTCAAAACTTGAATGCGATTGGATAATGTACCAGTTTTTCATTAAAATCCTATATTCCTATATTGAGTATAATATCTAAAAAAAATTTATAAAACTGGTCTATCAATAAAAAAAATAGAGATGCAATTATAGCCATGATCGCTACCATAATAGTTCCTTGAACAGTTTCTTTTCCTGTTGGCCAAGTAACTTTAAAAGCTTCTTGTTTTACTTCTTGAAAAAACTTTAATGGGTTTATCATTTGTTATATTCTCCTCATTCAAACTTTTGGCAGGAGCGGAGGGAATCGAACCCCCAACCTCCGGTTTTGGAGACCGGCGCTCTACCAATTGAGCTACACTCCTAAAGGAGTTTACTCTATAATTTTCGTAACTACTCCTGCACCTACAGTTCTACCACCTTCTCTAATCGCAAAATTTAACTTTTCGCTCATAGCAATTGGTGTAATTAATTTAACTGTAAACTTGGCATCATCCCCTGGCATTACCATCTCAGTGCCAGAAGGTAATTCTACTTCACCAGTAACATCTGTAGTTCTAAAATAAAATTGGGGTCTATATTTTGTAAAGAAAGGCGTATGTCTTCCGCCTTCTTCTTTTTTTAAAACATAAGCCTGAGCTTCAAATTTTGTGTGAGGAGTTACAGATCCTGGCTTACATAATACCTGACCTCTTTCTACATCTGTTCTTTCGACACCTCTTAATAGTGCGCCAATATTATCTCCAGCTTCTCCTGTATCTAAAATTTTTCTAAACATCTCAACACCAGTACAAACTGATTTTTTCGTATCTCTGATACCTACTATTTCAATCTCTTCACCAGTTTTTACAACACCTTGCTCTACTCTCCCTGTGACTACAGTTCCTCTTCCAGAAATTGAGAACACATCTTCAACAGGCATCAAGAAAGGTTTATCTTTTGGTCTATCAGGTTGTGGAATAAAATCGTCTACAGCTTTCATAAGTTCCATGATTGCATTTTTTCCGATTGCATCATCTTTGCCTTCGACAGCTGCTAGTGCTGACCCTTTTATAATCGGAGTTTTATCTCCAGGAAATTTATATGAAGTTAGTAATTCCTTAATTTCTTCCTCTACTAAATCTATCATTTCCTTATCATCAACTTGATCGACTTTATTCAAGAAAACTACAATCGCTGGAACACCAACTTGTCTCGCTAAAAGAATATGTTCTTTTGTTTGTGGCATTGGACCATCAGCAGCATTAACCACTAAAATTGCTCCGTCCATTTGTGCTGCACCAGTAATCATGTTTTTTACATAGTCAGCGTGACCTGGGCAATCAACGTGTGCGTAGTGTCTTTTCTCAGTTTCGTACTCAACGTGAGCTGTTGAAATTGTTATACCCCGCTCTTTTTCTTCAGGGGCTTTATCAATCTGATCATAAGCAGTGAACTGAGCTCCACCTTTTTCTGATAATACTTTTGTTATAGCCGCAGTTAAAGTTGTTTTACCGTGGTCTACGTGTCCAATTGTACCTATGTTACAATGTGGTTTACTCCTATTAAATTTTTCTTTCGACATCTTTTATCCTTAGTTTTTTTAATAATTTGGAGCGGGTAAAGGGAATCGAACCCTTACATCCAGCTTGGAAGGCTAGCGTTCTACCATTGAACTACACCCGCAAAACCAAGTTAACACTCCAATTGTCAAAGTTTTTTTTAAATGGTGGAGGGGGAAGGATTCGAACCTTCGAAGACCGAAGTCAACGGGTTTACAGCCCGCCCCATTTGACCGCTTTGGTACCCCTCCTAATATATAGGGGAAAGCGCCCCCTTGTTTAAAAAACCTTTAAACAACAGAGGTTTTATATATTTTTATTAAACAATTGCAATATGTGAAATAATAAGAAAATACTAAAAAAATTGGGTAAAAAAGGAGAAAAAATGTCAAATACAAACTTTTTTATTGTTGGAAAACATCCGGTTTTAGAGGCTCTGAAAAATCCTCAAAGAAAAGTATTGAGGCTATTTTTAACTGAAGAAAGTAAAAAGAACATTCACAGAATAAGTCCAAAAAAAAACCTATTAAAGGACGTTAAAGTTTTTTTTAAAACAAAAAAAGAATTAGATAAATATTGTAAAAATGAGCAAATTTTACATCAGGGATATGTTGCGGAAATTGAAAAATTAGAAGAACGAAATTTAAAGGAGTTTATTAAAACTAAAAAAAATATAACCTTAGCTTGCTTAGATGGCGTAACAGATCCGAGAAATATTGGTTCAGTAATTAGAAGTGCTACATCATTTAATATTGATGGAATAATTGTTAAAGAAAGATTATTCCCTGAAAGCAGTAAATCAATGTATAAAGCTAGTTCCGGTTCTATTGAGTACTCTAATATTTTTAAAGTTACTAATATAAATAGTACTTTAAAATTTCTTAGAGAAAAAAATTTTTGGGTCTATGGTTTTTCCTCCAATGGCAATGAAGATTTTACAAATTACGAATGGAAAGGTAATAATGTTCTTTTATTTGGATCTGAAGGACATGGGCTAAAAGAAAAAACGTCAAAATACATTGATTATCCTGTTAAAATAAAAATTAATGATAAAATTGAAAGTTTGAACATTGCGAATAGTGCGTCTGTTGTTTTTTTTCACATAAACAAGGCAAAAAAAAATCTTGATTAGTAATAAAATTCTTATAAATAAAGTCTACGCCCTTGTAGCTCAGCTGGTAGAGCAATTGATTTGTAATCAATAGGTCCGCGGTTCGAGTCCGTGCGGGGGCACCACATAAAATTTAATTTTTATTAATTAATTTAATAATTACATTAGATATATACTTAGCGCCATACTTAGAATAGTGATCATCACAGACATGTCCCATATATTCATATGGTTTAACTATCTTTGCACTATTTAATTCAATAA
>QCOG01000007.1 GCA_003213015.1 Pelagibacteraceae bacterium AG-430-F16 | reverse complement strand
GTTAGACAAAGGGGAACAAAAATTTTCCCTGGACAAAATGTTGGTATGGGGAAAGATCATTCAATCTTTTCGGTGATAAAAGGAAAAGTTATTTTCAAAAAATCAAAGTCTGATAGGACTTACGTTTCAGTTAAACCCAATTAATATCCAAACAACTCACACTGTTGTTTTATGAAATTTTTAGATCAAGTAAAGATATATATTAAAGCTGGCGACGGTGGATCTGGATCTCCAAGTTTTAGAAGAGAAAAATTTATAGAATTTGGTGGCCCTGATGGAGGCGACGGTGGAAGAGGTGGGTCAGTAGTACTTGTCTCTGAGAGAAACTTAAATACTTTGATAGATTACAGATATCAACAACATTTTAAAGCCGAAAGAGGTGGTGATGGTAAAGGAAAAAATCAAACTGGAAAAGGTGGAGATAATTTATACTTAAAAGTTCCGATAGGAACACAGGTATTCGAAGAGGATAATAAAACTTTAATTTTCGATTTTAAAAAAGAAAAAGACGAATATACAGCCGCAATAGGTGGAAAGGGTGGTTTTGGAAATACGAGATTTAAATCTTCAACAAATAGAGCGCCACGTAAATTTACTAAGGGGCTTAAGGGGGAAGATTTTTGGATATGGTTGCAATTAAAAACTATTGCAGACATAGGAATTATAGGATTACCTAATGCAGGTAAATCAAGTTTACTAGCATCAATAACAAGCGCAAACCCAAAAATTGCAAATTATAAATTTACAACCCTAAACCCTAATTTGGGTGTTGCAGTATATGATGATAAAGAAATTACTTTAGCAGATATCCCTGGACTAATAGAAGGCGCTCACAAAGGTGTGGGTTTAGGAACAAAATTTTTAAAACATATTGAAAGGTGTAAAACATTGCTTCATTTAATTGATGTAACAGAAAAAGATTTAATCAGATCATATAAACAAATAAGAGCTGAGTTAGGTAAATATAGTAAATCTCTTTTAAAAAAAAACGAGATAATTGTGCTTAATAAAATTGATCTTATTGATAAAAAAAATTTAGATTCAAAAAAGAAAATTTTAAGCGGCAAAATCAAGAAAAAAATTTATGATTTATCTACCTTAGATAGATCAAAAATTTCAAAGATTAAATCTAAACTATTAGAATATGTATTTTGATAAATTAAACACAATAGTTATTAAAATTGGATCATCATTAATAATTGATGAGAAAAAAAAGATTAGGAGTAAATGGCTAGATAGTTTTGTAAAGGATATCCAGGGTTTCAAAAAAGCAGGTAAAAGAATTATAATTGTAAGTTCAGGAGCAATAGCTTTAGGATGTAAAAAACTTAATCTTGATAAAAAAAATCTTAAAATTGATAAGAGCCAAGCCGTCGCATCAATAGGTCAAATAGAGTTAATGAATCTATTGAAAAAAAACTTCTCTAAAAAGAAAATGGATATATCTCAAATATTAATTACTCTCGAGGACACTGAAGTAAGAAGAAGAGCTATAAATGCAAGAAGAACATTAGACAATCTTTTTGATATTGGTTTTATACCGGTGGTAAACGAAAATGACAGTATCGCTACATCAGAAATAAAATACGGAGATAATGACAGACTTGCTTCAAGAGTTGCCCAAATATCTAACGCGGATTGTCTTATTCTTCTTTCAGATGTTGGGGGACTTTATAATAAAAATCCTAAAGTCCATAAAGATGCAAAATTAATTAAAGAGGTAAAAAAAATTGATGAAAATATATTTAAAATTGCAAATAAAACAACTGGTGAGTACGGATCAGGAGGTATGTTAACTAAAATTGAGGCTGCAAAGATATGTGGACTAGCAGGATGTAAAATGGTGATCTCAAATGGTTTAATATTAAATCCATTAAAACATATTAATTTATCCAAAGAGTGCACATGGTTCTTACCAGAAATTTCAAAATTAGATGCAAGAAAGAAATGGATAGCAAGCTCTGTCTCACCAAAAGGAGAGCTGATGATAGACAATGGAGCTATTATAGCTCTAAAAAAAGGAAAAAGTCTTCTTGCAGCTGGAATTAAAAATATAAAAGGTAACTTTGATAAAGGGGATCACATAAAAATTGTAGATGAGAAAAATTTTGAATTAGGAAGAGGTTTAAGCTCTTTCTCATCTGAAGAAATAAGTAAGATTAGAGGGCAACATTCTGACAAGATTAATAAAATATTAGGGTATAAAACTAAGTCTGAAGTAGTTCATAAAGATGATATGGTAGGATTTAGTAAATGAAAAACTATTTAAACAGAATTGGAATAAATGCAGTTAAAGCAGGATCAAAAATTATAAATAAAGAAAAAAAAAATAAAATTTTAAAAGATTATTTAAGATTTTTAACTCAATATAATGACAAAATTTTAAAAGAAAATTTAAAGGACCTGAAAATAGCTAGACAAAAAAAACTTGATATTAATTTAATAAATAGATTAGAGCTTAATGATAAAAAGATTGAAGGTATCAGGAAATCTGTATTAGAAATAATTAAACTCAAAGACCCCGTGAATAGAGTGGTTTCTAAATGGAGTCGACCTAACAAATTAAAGATTAAAAAAGTTACTATTCCTATTGGGGTAATTGGAGTTATTTATGAAAGTAGACCAAACGTGACTTCAGACGTCTCTTCCTTATGTTTTAAATCTGGAAATAGTGTAATATTAAAAGGAGGTTCAGAGGCTTTTAATTCTAATAAAATTATCTCAAACTTATTCAGAAAAGCTCTTAAAAAAAATAAAGTTGATGTAAATTTTGTTCAATTTATTGAAAAAAAAAATAGAAAAGTAGTAGATTTTCTATTGTCTAAAATGGAGTCTTACATAGATGTAATAATTCCAAGAGGCGGCAAAAATCTGGTAAAAAAGGTAAAAAAATATTCAAATATACCCACTATAGGCCATCTTGAGGGTTTATGTCATACATTTGTAGATGAAAACATAAATCACAAAATGGCAAGTAAAATTATATTAAATGCAAAATTAAGGAATCCTGGAATTTGCGGTGCTACAGAGACACTACTTGTTCACAAAAAACTATCTAGCGAAAAAATCAATTTAATTATTGATGGTTTATTAAAAAATAATTGTGAAATATATGCTGACGATACTATCAGGAAAATTTCTCCAAAAAAAATTTATAAAGCAAAACCAAAGGATTGGTCGACCGAATATTTATCATTAAAAATTTCTGTTAAGAAAGTCGACAATGTAGAGCATGCCGTCGAGCACATTAATAAGTATGGTACCTCACATACTGAGGCAATTATTTCTAATAATAAAAAAAATACAAAATACTTTTTTGAAAATGTGAAAAGTTCAATATTAATTCATAATTCATCAACTCAATTTGCAGACGGAGCTGAACTTGGCTTTGGTGGTGAAGTGGGTATATCAACTAATAAATTACCACCTAGAGGGCCTGTTGGTTTAAATCAACTTGTATCTTATAAATATGAAGTAATAGGAAATGGCCAAATACGATCTTAAAAAAAAAGTTAGACTAGGTATTCTTGGCGGAACTTTTGATCCTGCTCACAAAGGGCATTTAAAAATTTCTAATGTTGCTAAAAAATTATTCAAATTAGATAAAATTGTATGGGCTATTACAGAAAAAAACCCTTTTAAAAGTAAAAGTTTTTATAGCCTTAAAAAAAGAGTTCAAATTGCAAAGAGTTTAACAAAAAAAACAAAGTACGTGACCGTGGGTTTTTATGAAAAAAAAATTAAATCTAATAAGACAATTAAGCTTATAAATTTTTTTAAAAAGAATCGCAGTAACGAAATTTTTTTTATAATGGGAGCTGATAATCTCATAAATTTTCATAAATGGAATAATTGGTCTAAAATTGGAAAGTTGGCAAAAATTTTAGTTTTTGATAGAAGCGGGTACAAGAAAAGATCAAAGGAATCAGTGGCTTATAAGAACTTAAAAAAAAGGGGTCTAAAATACATAAGTTATAATAAGGTAAATATTTCATCTTCTCAAATAAGAAATATTTGATAAGGTAAATAATTAATGGCCGAAAACTTAGACTTAAAAAAAATCATCATCAAAACACTCGATAGTAACAAAGCTTTAGACATAGTATCTATTGATCTTAAAGATAAATCCTCAATAGCTGACTATATGATTGTTGCAAGTGGGACTTCTTCTAGACATATCCAGTCACTTTCTGAACAAGTTTTGGAAAAGTTTAAAACTAATGGATTAAAAAATTGTAAAATTGAGGGAAAAGATAGTGCTGAGTGGAAACTAGTAGATGGAATAGACATTGTAGTTCATATTTTTAATCCAGAGAAAAGAAAGTTTTATGAATTAGAAAAAATTTGGTCTGAGTTAATTCCAAAAGAGAAAGTTATTGTTTAATGAGAATAATTATTTTTATAATTATAATTTTTCATACGTTTACACTTGCATTTTCAAATGATGATAACATTTACGATAAAGTAGATTTATTTGGAGAAGTGCTTGATAAAGTCAACAAAGAATATGTTGAAGAGATAGATCAAGCTGAAGCAATGGATGCTGCAATCGATGGAGTCTTAAGATCGCTTGACCCATATTCTGCATATCTATCACCAGAAGATCTTAAGCAAATGGAAACTGAAACAAGCGGTAAATTTGGGGGATTAGGAATCGAAGTTGGTATGGAAGCAGGTGTTGTAAAAGTAATATCTCCAATAGATAATTCTCCAGCTGACAAAGCTGGTGTTAAAGCAGGTGATTACATAGTGAAAATAAATGACACACAGGTACAAGGAAAGACATTGACTGAAGCCGTTGATTTAATGAGAGGACCAGTTGGAAGTAGTATCGAAATTACAGTTAGAAGAATTGGGAAAAAGAAATCATTAATATTTAATATTACAAGAGAAATTATTCAAATCGCATCAGTGAAATCAAAGACTTATGACAAGAAAATTGGTTACTTAAGATTGACGTCATTTAATGAAAATAGTGGTAGTCAAATCAAAACTGAGATTAGAAAATTTAAAAGAGATAAAAAAATTGAAAGCTATATCCTTGATTTACGTAATAATCCTGGAGGATTATTATCTCAAGCAATTAAAATATCAGATTTTTTTCTTGAGGATGGAGAAATTGTATCGACCAAGGGCCGACAAAAAAGTGAAAATAGAAAATGGTTTGCAAGTAGTGGAGATTTAATAAATGGTAAAACTCTCGTGGTTTTGATAAACAATGGATCCGCCTCAGCCTCAGAGATAGTTGCGGGAGCATTAAAGGATCACAAGAGAGCAGTTTTGGTTGGTGAAAGCACATATGGCAAAGGTTCTGTTCAATCAATAATTCCTCTTAAAAATGAGGGAGCAATTAGACTAACAATTTCAAAATATTATTTACCTTCAGGAAAATCAATTTCAGAGGTTGGTGTAGCTCCAGATATATCAATTGAAGAAGAAGAAAATGATTTTCGAATTGATACAGAAACTGATAATCAATTAAATTTTGCACGTAAACTTTTAGCAGGATAGATGCTTGACAAATTTAAGAAGTTGCCACTTAGAAAAGGAGTGGGCATTGTTTTACTTAATCAAAATAACGAAGTCTTTGTAGCAAAAAGAATAGATAATCCAAACAATTATTGGCAAATGCCTCAGGGTGGAATTGATGAAAATGAAGACTATCTTGATGCAGCTACAAGAGAGTTAGAAGAAGAAACAAGTATAACAAACGTTAAATTGATTAAAGAGTTGGACGGTTTTCAAACTTATCTACTTCCTCAAAATCTTTTAGGAATTATATGGAAAGGAAAATACAAAGGTCAAATACAAAAGTGGTTTTGTATGAGATTTCTGGGTAGTAATAACGAAATAAATATAAAAACCAAAAAGCCTGAGTTCTTAGAGTGGAAATGGATAAACATTGAAGATATAACAAAAAATGTGGTTGATTTCAAATTAAACGTTTATAATGAAGTCAAAAAAAAAGTGCTGGATATTTTAAAATAAATTAATTGAGTCTATTCAAAACATCAATTTTTTGATTTGCTATAAATCTTTTTTGATCGTCTAAATTTTCATCTTTTAAAGCTTCATTTGCCTCGTTAATCATTGAGCTTAAATCATCTTTTTTTATCTCTTTTATATCGATAATTCTGCTGGTAAGAATTGATAAAGAATTTTCACTAAATTCAATAATTCCATCTTCAACATATAATTCTTTTACTTCATTACCTGTAAAAACCTTGACTATTCCAGGTTTTAAAAATGAGATTATAGATATGTGATCTTTCAAAATACCCATATCACCTTCAAATGCAGGTACCACTACTTCAGATACATTTTCTAAAGAAAGGAATAATTTTTCTGGATTTACAATTTCCAAGTTAAACGAATCTGACATTATGCGGCGGCCTCTTTCTCCATTTTTTTAGCTTTCTCAATGGCTTCTTCGATAGTACCAACCATATAAAATGCTGCCTCAGGAAGATGATCATATTCACCTTTACAAATTGCATCAAACCCTTTTATAGTTGAGTCTAGATCTACTAATTTTCCAGGTGATCCAGTAAAAACCTCTGCAACAAAGAATGGTTGAGATAAAAATCTTTGTATTTTTCTAGCTCTGGCTACAATTAATTTGTCCTCTTCGGATAGCTCATCCATTCCAAGAATTGCAATGATATCTTGCAAAGATTTGTAGGTCTGAAGCACTTTTTGTACTTCTCTAGCTACTCTATAATGCTCGTCACCAACAATTCTTGGATCTAGTATTCTTGAAGTAGAGTCTAAAGGATCGACCGCAGGATAAATACCTATTTCTGCTATCTGTCTCGATAACACTGTTGTTGCATCCAAGTGAGCAAAAGATGTTGCTGGTGCAGGGTCAGTTAAATCGTCCGCAGGAACGTAAATAGCTTGCACTGATGTAATTGAACCTTTGTTTGTCGTCGTAATTCTCTCTTGTAGGTTACCCATATCGGTAGCAAGAGTTGGTTGATATCCAACTGCTGAAGGTATCCTACCTAATAATGCTGAAACTTCCGAACCAGCTTGCGTAAATCTAAAAATATTATCAACGAAAAATAATACATCTTGGCCTTCTTGATCTCTAAAATACTCAGCAACAGTTAATCCAGTTAACGCGACCCTTGCTCTTGCGCCTGGGGGCTCGTTCATTTGACCATAGACTAATGCAGCTTTTGAACCTTTGCCATCTGGCTTAATTACTCCTGAGTCAATCATCTCATGGTAAAGGTCATTTCCTTCTCTAGTTCTTTCCCCTACACCTGCAAAAACCGAAAAGCCACCATGTGCTTTAGCAACGTTATTTATCAATTCCATAATTAAAACAGTCTTTCCAACGCCTGCACCACCAAATAATCCAATTTTTCCACCTTTTGCATATGGCGCTAAAAGATCAATCACTTTAATACCTGTAACTAATATTTCAGTCTCTGTAGACTGATCATTAAATTCTGGGGCCGCTCTATGGATTGGCCAATTTTCTTTACTCTTAACATCACCTTTTTCATCAATAGGTTCACCAATGACATTTATAATTCTTCCTAAAGTTTCTGGTCCAACTGGCACTTTAATTGGTGCGCCTGTATCTGTTACTTCATCTCCCCTTTTCAGACCCTCAGTAGAGTCCATAGCAATGGTTCTCACACTAGACTCTCCCAAATGTTGGGCTACTTCTAAAACTAACCTGTTCCCAGCATTTTTACATTCTAGTGCAGTTAAAATCTCGGGTAATTCTCCTTCAAAACTTACATCGACAACTGCTCCGATGATTTGAGTTATTTTTCCTTTTCTCATATTATAAACTTTCTGCTCCTGATATTATTTCAATTAATTCTTTTGTAATAGCTGCTTGTCGACTTCTATTATATTCAATTGTGAGTTTCTCAACCATTTCCCCAGCATTTCTTGTCGCATTATCCATTGCACTCATTCTCGATCCTTGTTCGCTAGCTGAATTTTCCAACATTGCTTTAAAAATTTGTGTTGAAATATTCTTTGGTAACAAGTTATTTAATATTTCATCCTCTTCGGGCTCAAACTCGTAATTCATAACATCATTTTTATCGTCTGATTTCTCCGATTTTAATGGGATAATTTGTTGTTCTTGTGGTATTTGGGTAATAACATTTCTGAATTTGTTAAAGAAGATTGTACAAACATCGAATTCTCCATTCTCAAATTTCTCAATAATCATTTTTCCTACTTTGTCAGCGTCAAAGTAATTTACATTTTTAGACTCTTTGAAAGAAATATTCTCAATTATATACTCTTTATAAGCTCTTTTAAGTTGGTCAAATCCTTTTGATCCAACAGTTACTATCTTAAGTTCCTTACCACTATCTAATATTTTTTTGAAATAGGACTTTGCTTTTTTGGTGATGTTTGAATTAAAGCCTCCACATAAACCTCTGTCAGAGGTCATTACCACACAGAGATGCACTTTATCTTTACCTGAGCCAGCTAAAAGCTTCGGTGCATTTTCTTTATCATTAATGTTCTTAGACAAATTTAAGATTATATTATGCATCTTATCAGAATAAGGTCTGCCCTTTTCAGCACTTTCCTGAGCTTTTCTAAGCTTTGCAGCTGCAACCATCTTCATTGCTTTTGTTATTTTTTGTGTAGATTTTACACTTGTTATTCTTTTTTTTAGATCGTCTAAACTAGCCATAATTATTTATCAAAATTTTTTTTTAAATCCAAAATAATACTCGTTAATTTTTTCTCATTATCTTCTTCAAGTTTTCCTGATGAAATTATTGAGTTTATCAAATCTGGTTGTTCAGATTTACATTTCTCAATTATATCTTTCTCAAATTTTGATATATCTTTTTGTTGAATATCGTCTAAATGACCTTTTACGCCACAAAAGACAGAAATGACTTGCTCAGCTACTGTCATTGGAGAATATTGTTTTTGCTTCAATAATTCAGTTAATTTTGCTCCTCTATTTAAAAGTTTTTGAGTTGAAGCATCTAAGTCAGATCCGAACTGTGCAAAAGCTGCCATCTCTCTATATTGAGCAAGTTCAAGTTTCATAGATCCAGAAACTTTTTTCATAGCTTTTGTTTGAGCAGAAGATCCTACCCTTGAAACTGACAAGCCAACATTAATTGCAGGTCTTATTCCTTGATTGAATAGTTCTGTTTCTAAAAATATTTGTCCATCAGTAATTGAGATTACGTTTGTCGGTATGTAAGCTGATACGTCCCCTGCTTGAGTTTCTATGATTGGTAACGCAGTCAGTGATCCTCCACCATGTTCATCACTTAATTTTGCTGCTCTTTCAAGTAATCGACTATGTAAATAAAAAACGTCTCCTGGATATGCCTCTCTCCCTGGAGGACGTCTTAAAAGAAGTGACATTTGTCTGTAAGCTACTGCTTGTTTTGAAAGATCGTCATAAATAATTAAAGCATGCATTCCATTATCTCTAAAGTATTCACCCATAGCACATCCAGTGTATGGAGCTAAAAATTGTAATGGAGCTGCGTCTGAAGCTGTTGCTGCAACAATTGTTGTATATTCCATGGCTCCAGCCTCCTCTAAAGTTTTCTCTATCTGTCTAACAGTCGATCGTTTTTGACCTATTGCAACATAAATACAATAAAGTTTTTGTTTTTCATCACCTGACTCGTTTATCTTTTTTTGATTAATTATCGCGTCAATAGCAACAGCAGTTTTTCCTGTTTGACGATCTCCAATAATTAATTCCCTTTGACCTCTACCTATTGGAACCAAACTATCAATTGATTTTAAACCTGTTTGCATTGGTTCGCTAACAGATTTTCTTGGAATAATTCCTGGTGCTTTCACCTCGACCCTACTTCGTTTAATACTTTTGTCTAAGGATCCTTTACCGTCTATTGGGTTTCCTAATCCATCAACAACTCTTCCAAGTAATTCTTTCCCTACTGGTGTATCAACGATCGCTCCAGTTCTTTTGACTGTATCTCCTTCTTTAACTGCTCTATCATCACCAAAAATAACTACCCCAACATTATCGCTTTCTAAGTTTAGGGCCATCCCTTTTGAACCATCAGCAAATTCTACCATCTCACCAGCCTGAACATTGTCTAGTCCATAAATTCTTGCTATTCCATCTCCAACGGATAGAACTTGACCAATTTCTGTAACTTCAGATTTATCTCCAAATTTTTTAATTTGTTCTTTTAATATTTTTGTTACTTCTGATGGGTTAATATCCATTATATTTCCTTCATCGATTTTTTCATTTTCATTAATTTATTCTTTAAAGAGTTATCAATCATAATACTTCCAATTTTTATTTTTACTCCAGCAAGCAAAGTTTCATCAACCTTATAACTCAAATTTATTTTAGAATTAAAATCTTTAGTCATTTCCTCTTTAATTTTTTCTATCTGAGAATTATCTAGTTTTTTCGAAGAGACAAGCTCAGCCCTAACTTCTCCTCTTTGAATTGAACAATAGGTAATAAAATCATTTAAAATATTTTTTAAAAAAAATATTCTTCTTTTGTGAATAAGAAATTTAATGAATTTTATAAATAAGCTGTTTAATTTTACTTTTTCAAAAATTGCACTAAAAATTTCACGCTGCTTATCTTGTTTGAATGTAGGATCCTTTATAAAAGTTGAGAAATCCTGAGAGTCTTTAATTACACTGTATAAAGACTTTGCTTGAGCCTCAATTTCGTCTAACACGCTATTTTCTTTTGCAAGTTCAAACAAAGACTGAGAATAGCTGTTTGTTGCTTTAATTTGGGAATTTGACAAGTTAGATCCTTTGTATTTGCTGATAAATTTTCAAATTAATTAACATATAGGCAAGTAACGATCAAGTAAGAGCTTTAAGAAAAGTCACAAAAATAACAGTTAATTGAAATTTATTGGATCAACATCAACTGAAAGTTTTATTCCTTTTGGGATATTAAATCTTTTAAGAGCTATTTTTAAGTTTTTTTGGGCTGAAATATTCTTTGCGGATCTCAATAAAATCCTATTTCTATAATTTCCTCTTACTTTATAAATCGGAGCATTTACTGGTCCAAGAATCTTGACTTTAAGGTTTTTTTTTAAAAATTCTGACAATTCAAATGATACTTGGTCAGAATTTTTACTATTTTGAGCACTGACTATTATTGATATAAATCTCTCAAAAGGAGGCAATAAATTCTTTTCCCTCAGAATTAATTCTTTATCCAAAAAAATATAAGGATCAGGATTTACTATTTGCGATATATAATCTGAGTTAAAATTCATTGTTTGAAAATAAACAGTTGAAGGCTTTCCTTCTCGACCTGCTCTGCCTGATAATTGGTGATAAAGTTGTACAGTTTTTTCAGCACTTCTTAAATCGTAACCTCGAGAGGAATAGTCAATATCCAATACAATAATACAATTCAAGTTAGGAAAATGAAACCCTTTTGAAATCAATTGAGTACCAATTAAAATGTTAATCTTATTATCTATTATCTCTTGGATTTTAGAAGATGAGTCCTTTTTATTCATGGTGTCACTTGAGAAGATTAAAGTGTTTTTGTCAGGAAAAATCTTTTTTATTTCCTCGAGTATTTTTTCCACACCTGGGCCACTAAAGCTAAAATCACATTTAGAGTCCTTTGAAGAGCAGTCTCGTTCCATTTCTGCGGAATAACCACAATAATGACATAAAACTTTATTTCTTAACTTATGATAAACCAGATTGATTGAACAAAAAGGACAGTCATAAGTTTTCAAACAATTTTTACACAGTACAAAGGGCGAGTAACCTCTTCTATTTACAAAAAATAAAACCTGATTATTTCTAGATAAATTATCTTTAATCTTTTCAATTAATTCCTCTGAAATAAATGTTCCTTTTTTTTCACTTTTTTTTATTTTTATAATTTTATAATCCGGCAGTTTTGCATCTCGAAATCGCTCAGTTAACCTAGATGAATGAAACTTTTTTCCTTTAATATTTTTATAAGTTTCTATAGATGGAACAGCAGATATCAAGTTGATAGGTATATTTTCAAATGACGCTCTGGATATTGCCATATCCCTAGCATGATAATTTACACCCTCATCTTGTTTGTAAGATTGGTCGTGTTCTTCGTCTATTGTAATAAGACCTAACTTTTTAAAAGGTAAAAATAAAGCCGATCTAGCTCCAATAACAACTTTAATCTTTCCTGATTTCAAACCACCCCAAATTATCTTTTTATTTTTTTTTGTAACCGATGAATGCCAAATAGCTGGTTTAAAACCAAAAAAAGAAATGAAATTTTTTTCAAATTCTTTTGTAAGGCCAATTTCTGGAAGTAAAATTAAAGATTGATAGCCTTCATTTAGTTTTTTTTTAATTGCATTAAAATAAACTATTGTTTTGCCTGAACCTGTAGTTCCTTGTAATACATGAACTCTAAAGTTTTTATCCCCCTTTTCTATTTCTGATAAACTTTTTTTTTGCTGAGTATTAAGACTATAATCTTTGGTTGGGTGTTTTTTATTAAACTGATCGTAAGTGTCTGCTTTATAATCTTCTTCTAAAGAACTATTTACTAGGTGAAGTTTTAACGCCATACCCTTGGGAACAATATTATAATCAGAAAACCAGTTTAAAAATTTTATTGTTTTGTTTTCTAAAGGATCTTTTTTAAATTTTTTAATAATGTCTTTGACTTTAAATTTTTTTTTAGGATCTTCCTCAAAATCATCCCAAATAATACCTATCATTTTTTTTTTACCAAAAGGCACTTCTACATAATCGCCAGTTTTTAGTTTTTCTTTTGAAAAGTACGTAAATGGGTGATCAAAAATGTTAGGTAATAGTACTGGTACTTTCATTTCATTATGAAAAATTTAAAAGTGTATTGGTAATTTATTTACAACTCTATTTCTGTTGATATACAATAAATGTAAGGTAATATCTAGACCTAAAGACCAAGATCAAGAAAATGAACACTAAAAAGTTTTTTATCATCAACCCAAGTTTTCTTAACTTTCCACCCGGCTTCATTTGCCAAATTTCTGAAAGATTTAATCGTGTATTTATGAGAATTCTCAGTGTGAATCTCCTCATTTTTTTTAATTGAATATTTTGAGCCATTTATTCTGATATTATTATTTTTTTTTGCTCTTAGTCTCATCTCAATTCTTTTTTTTGATTTATTATAAATTGCTAAATGTTGATAGAAATTTAAGTTTATATTAGTACCCAATTCGGTATTCATTCTTTGTAAAATATTTTTGTTAAATTTTGCAGTTACACCTTTTTTGTCATTGTAAGCAGAAATAAGAGTTGGAATATCTTTAATTAAGTCAGCACCAATAATAATCTTTTTGGCTTTAAATTTTATTTTGAGCATTTTTAAAAATTTTACAGCATCCTTTTTCTCAAAGTTACCTATAGTTGACCCTGGAAAAAAAATAATTATGTTTTCTGATGAATTAATTTTAAAAGGTAATTTATCACTTCCTGAGAAATCATATCCTTTAGGAGTAATAGCTACTTTTGGGAATTTCTTTTTAAAACTTTGAGATATTTTTATTATATAATCTTCAGAAATATCTAGAGGTATGTATTTTTTTGGCATATCGAGGCTACTTAAAAAAATTTCTATTTTTTTGATATCTCCAGCGCCCGGTTCAATTAAAACTGCACCCTTGCCTATTTTATTAGCAATTTCAATTTTATTATCTTTTAAAATTTTTCTTTCTGTTCGTGCTGGGTAATATTCTTTCAATTTAGTAATTTGTTCAAAAATTTTTGATCCTTTAAAGTCATAAAACCATTTAGAACTTAGCTTCTTATTTTTCTTACTTAAACCGAAACTTACTTCTTGTAAAAATGATTTCATTTTATGTTAGGGGTAACTAAAAGACGGTTAATTGGCATTGAAAATCGCCCTTGTCTTTGAGAGTTAGTACTTTGTTTGGATATTGCTAAAAGTTCAGATAAACTTGTGATCATTAATTTTCTGCTCTCTGGCTTTAGGACAAATGCAGCATAGAAAAATCCTGCTGCAATTTCAGCCACTTGAGTAGCAGGTCCCTCCATAGATACAACATTTGTTTCGATATTTACTTTTGCTTCTGGGAAAGCTTTATAAATAAGATTACTTAGGCTTTCTGATCCTCGTATTCTTGGATCACCTAAATCAATCTCTCCATAATTAGGTATTTCTTTTTGTACATAACTATAAATTAAATCATGTACTTCCTTATAATTAGGTGCTGCACTCATTGGCCCATCAACTAGTGCTACAAACCGACCTTCTGAAGTTAAAACTCTTCTGATTTCGTTTAACACTGGTAATATCGGGTCCATCAATGTTAAAGCCCAATGACACAGAACAATGTCGATAGAATTATCATTGATTGATGTCAATTTTTGTGCTTTTGACTCAATAAGATTGACTCCGCTGTCTATAAGACGAGTCTTGGCTAATGCTAATTCTTCAGGACACATGTCTACACCTTTTAAATTTAAATTTTTATTGCGATCAAATAAGATTTTTAATAGTGGCCCTGACCCACAGGCAAGATCTAATACTCTTAAACTTTCATTATTAGGTACAAGTTCAGCTAGCCATTCATAACTATTACGTCCAGTTTCATCACGACAAAAACTTGCACACTCTTCAGTAAATCCTGTATGTTCTTGATGGATAGTTCTTAAATGATCAACCAAAGCATTACTATCAGGATATAAATTGCGAGCAAGACTGTCGGTCCAGATCGAATTTAGTCCCTTCTGATTGTTTATATTTCTCATGATTTATCTTTAACTGGCCAACAAATTGGGTTTAATGGACTAGCTGCCACATCTCCTGGTTTGACATTTGGCATAAATTTCTGCCAGTCACCAGATACCATCGTGGGACTATTAACTACTCTTGCTCCATCTCGGTAATAAGTATTGGCAAGAGCTACTCGGCTACGATTGGTACGGTTACGTGAAGCGGTATGAAAATTTAAATTATGATGAAAGCTAACTTCACCTAGTTCAAAAGGAGTTTCATTCACTCTTACATTATTTTTTGAAAAAACATCTGATACCCCTCGGTCGTATCCTGTGCCAGTCTTTTCAAAGGTAACAGCATTGACTAATTTGTGGACGTTGAGTGGATAGGCAAAAGAGAGTGGTCCCATTTCAAGAGGGGTTGGTTGTGCAGGCACCCAAGCAGTGACTACGTCATTAGTGTCGAGAGGAAAATGATGGTCGTCAAAGTGCCAAGGAGTACGACCACAACCAGCTTGTTTGGCTAGTACATTGTCATGGTAAAGTCTAACAGCTGATACCTCGAGAAGATTTGCTGAAATTTGTCCAAGACGGGGTGATAATACGTAGGCGCGAAGCAATTTGTTATCAGGCCAAATCATTTCAAGACTAAGGAATCGGTTATGCGCCCCTTTATCTGGGTCAACTTTAAACTCTTCTTTTAATAAATTAATTAATTCAGCGCGTAGTTTTAACACTGACCCGGGGGAGAAAACCTTCTTAAGTTTTATGAAACCATTTTTTTTAAAAAAATCAATTTGATCATCAAACAAATGGTAGGGTTCAGCTAACTCTGAAATAACCTCATCATCAGTTGGTATTAAAATATCTGGTAAGGGATCAGCATTAATAATTTCATCTTTTTTATCATCATTATTTGCTAAGCTAACATACCAGTCCCACCAGGCTTGATTGTCCTTATCCCATGGTTTACTGATATCGGTAGCATCAGATATTTTTGACTTAAAATTATTATAAGACTTTGTCATTAAGAGTATCTTATGGTTTTATTTTAAATAAATAAGAGCGCGTTTTGACATAAGGTTATTTGTGATTTTCAAGAGTGTATTTGTCTTTTTTCAACAGATAAAGCTGCCTCTTTTATTGCCTCAGAAAATGTTGGATGAGCATGACACGTTCGTGCGATATCTTCTGAGCTCGCTCCAAACTCCATTGCAACTGCCATTTCTGCAATCATTTCTCCTACGTGAGGCCCTATCATATGTACTCCTAAAACTTTATCAGTGTCTTTATCGGCTAAAATTTTAACGAAACCTTCAGGTTCATCAATCGCTTTAGCTCTTGAATTAGCCATAAAAGGAAACTTTCCAATTTTATAGGACTTGTTTTTTTCTTTTAGTTGTTCCTCTGTTAAACCTATGCTCGCTACCTCAGGAGTGGTGTATATTACCCCAGGAATTAAATCGTAGTTTACATGACCAGATTGACCTGCAATTATTTCTGCAACTGCAATCCCTTCCTCCTCTGCTTTGTGGGCTAGCATTGGCCCATCAATTACATCTCCAATTGCGTAAATATTATTTGCTGAAGTTTGAAATTTTTTGCCAATTTTAATCCTTCCTTTTTCATCTGATTTTACTCCTGCAGAACTCAAATTTAAATTGGATGTAAATGGTTTTCTTCCAATTGATATTAAGGCTACATCACAATTAAAATCTTTATTATCTCCATTCTTATCTGAAGTTGAAATTTGTACCCCACTGTTAGTTTTTTTTATGTTAGATACTTTTCTATTTAGGTGAAACTTAATATTTTGTTTCTTCAATATTTTCATAAATTCTTCTGAAATCTCTCTATCCATTCCAGGTGTAATGTGATCTAAAAATTCGATTACATTGACTTCAGCCCCAAGACGAGACCAGACAGAGCCCATTTCTAAACCTATATAACCCCCACCAACAACAACTAGATTTTTCGGAACTTCTTTTAAAGATAAGGCTCCAGTTGAAGAAACGATCGTTTTTTCGTCAAATTCAACGTTAGGCATAGGCATCGCTTCAGATCCAGTTGCAATAATAATGTTTTTTGCTTCGATTTCTTTTTTTTTACCATCTTCACCTTTTACTGATATTTTCTTGCCAGAAATAAAACTACCAAAACCTTTTAAATAAGTTACCTTGTTTTTTTTGAAAAGAAATTCTACGCCCTTAGTTAGGATTGAAACTGCTTTGTCCTTATTTTTCATCATCTTATCTAGATTTAGTTTTACATCACCTGTCTCAATTCCAAGTTTAGAGAAATTTTTAGCTTTTTTAAAATTCTCAGATAAATTTAATAAGCTTTTTGAGGGAATGCATCCAATATTAAGACAAGTTCCACCTAATGCACCTCTGGCTTCTATACAAGCAGTTTTTTGACCCAATTGAGCTAATCTTATAGCGCAAACATATCCGCCTGGTCCACCGCCAATTACTACCGAGTCAAATTTTTCTGTCATAAACTATAAATTTAAAAATAATCTTCTTGGGTCCTCTAAGTTATCTTTTGTATTTTTTAAAAAAGAAACTGCCTCTTTTCCATCAATTATTCTATGATCGTATGATAAAGCTATATACATTATTGGTCTGATTTTAATTTCACCATTTACCACATGCGGCCTTTCTACAATATTGTGCATTCCTAAAACCCCGGATTGAGGTAAATTTAAAATTGGTGTTGATAACATTGATCCATAGACACCACCGTTACTTATAGTAAATGTACCACCCTGAAGATCGTCAATTGTAATTTTTCCATCCCTTGCTTTATCGGATAATTCTTTGATCTTCTTTTCTATATCCGCGAAAGACATTTCATCAGCATTTTTTAAGACTGGGACCACAAGGCCTTTTTCAGTGCCTACTGCAAAACTTATATTATAATAGTTCTTATAAATTATATTTTCTCCCTCGATTTCAGCGTTAATTGCAGGAAAAAGTTTTAAACTTTCAATACAAGCTTTAACAAAAAAGGACATAAAACCAAGTTTTATGCCAAACCTATCTTGAAAATCACTTTGATTTTCTTTTCTCATGTCGATAATACCCCCCATATCAACTTCATTGAAAGTTGTAAGCATTGCTGCATTATCTTGAGCTTGTTTAAGTCTTTTAGCAATTGTAAGTCTTAACCTTGTCATTTTTATTTTTTCTTCTTGGCCAAACTTTATTTTCCGCTCAGAAGGTCCAGGTTTAACGTTCATTAAACTTAATAGATCACCTTTTGAAACTCTTCCACCTCTGCCAGTTCCTTGAATTTCTTTTAAGTCAATTTTATTATCTGCAGCAATCTTTCTCACAGCAGGAGAAATAGATAAATCCTTTGTTTTTTTAGATTTCTCTTTTTCAGGAGATACTTCTTCTGTAAGGATTAATGGTTCATCCTTACTTAGATTTTCATTAGGTTCTGAAATTTTTTCTTCTTTATCGAACAGTTTTGTTACAACTTCTTTTGATTCAACCTCTTTTTTTAAACTAACAAGATTATCCTCGTTGTTTGCTACTTTCTCTTCTTTAGGTTCATCCTCAATTTCATCATTTTTTGAGCTTCCTCCAATTATTGATCCAAGTACAGCTCCTACCTCAACCGTTGAGCCATTTTGAGCACTTATTTCGCTTAATACTCCATCTGAGGGAGATGGAACCTCCAAATTTACTTTGTCAGTTTCAAGTTCAACAACAGGTTCATCGGCTTCAACACTATCACCTCTATTTTTTAACCATTTAGCTACGGTTGCTTCTGTTATACTTTCTCCTAAAACTGGAACTACAATTTTGTCTGACATTATTCTAAAATTTTATCTATAATTTCTTTTTGTTGTTTTGCATGTCTTTTCGCATATCCAGTAGCTGGTGAAGCTGAAGGATTTCTGCCAATAAACTTCAATTTCTTTTTAACCTCTAAATTATCTAAAGTCCATTGAATATAATCTCTTACCGAAAACCAAGCACCCATATTTTTGGGTTCTTCTTGACACCAAATAAATTTAGCATATTCAGCATATGGTTTAATGGCTTTTGTCAAAGACCTTACTGGAAATGGATAAAGTTGCTCTATTCTTATAAAAACAACATCGTCAATTTTCTCTTTTTCTCTAGCAACCAAAAGATCAAAATATATTTTTCCAGAGCATAGAATGACTTTCCTTATTTTTTTTGGTTTTTTCAATTCAATTAATTCATTCTTTTTATCTAAGGCCTGATCCTGTAAAACTCTATGAAATGAATTATTTTTATCAAAATCCTCTATGTTTGAAACACAGTATTTGTTTCTCAACAAAGATTTTGGAGTCATTATGACAAGTGGCTTTCTAAATTCTCTGTGAATCTGTCTTCTAAGAGCATGAAAATAATTTGCTGGAGTTGTGCAATTAAGCACTTGCAAGTTTTCTTGAGCACAAAGTTGCAAAAATCTTTCAAGTCTTGCTGAAGAGTGCTCAGGTCCTTGTCCTTCATAGCCGTGCGGAAGCAATAAAACTAGCCCCGAAGCTCTAAACCATTTCCTTTCTCCAGAGGCAATGAATTGGTCAATTACAACTTGAGCTCCGTTTGCAAAATCTCCAAATTGCGCCTCCCAAATCGTTAAAGTTTCTGGTTCTACTAAGCTATATCCATACTCAAATCCAAGCACTGCTAATTCAGATAAAAAACTATCTACAATTTCAAATTTTTTCTGTTTTGTAGATACATGATCTAACGGCACGTATCTTGAGTTATCTATTTGATTTCGTAAAACTGAGTGTCTTTGGCTAAACGTACCACGACCACTATCTTGACCGACTAATCTCACAGGAAATCCCTCTTCGAGTAATGTTGCAAATGCTAGTGTTTCCGCATTAGACCAATCAATATTTTTTTCCTCTTGAACACACTTATTTCTATTTTCAAAAACTTTTTGTATAGTTTTATGAATATTAAGCTCTGGTTTTAAAAGGTTTATTTTTGCAGATAGTTTCTTTAATTTCGTCGTATCAACCCCTGTCTGCCCTCTTTTATCCTTACCTTTCTTCGGTTGATATCTTGACCAAGTACCTTCAAACCAATTTAGTTTTGGTTTGTAATCATTCGCATTTTTAAATTGTTCATCCAAAAGATTTTTGAAATCATTAACTTTATTTTTGAATTGATCTTCAGTTATACTGTTATTTTCGATAAGTTTTTTCCCGTATATATTTAAAGTAGATGGATGTGATCTTATTTTTTTGTACATTAAAGGTTGTGTAAAAGAAGGCTCATCTCCTTCATTATGACCAAACCTTCTGTAGCAAATCATGTCAATTACAATATCTTTGTTAAATTTTTGTCTAAACTCAATTGCGATTTTAGCACAATGAACAACTGCCTCTGGATCATCTCCATTACAATGAAGAATAGGAGCTTCTACAATTTTTCCTAAATCAGATGGGTATGGGCTTGATCTAGCAAACCTTGGGCTAGTGGTAAAACCAATTTGATTATTTACAATAATATGAATAGTTCCGCCTGTGTTATGACCCTTTAAACCTGACATAGCAAAACACTCAGCAACAACACCTTGTCCTGCAAATGCAGCATCTCCGTGAATAAGTAATGGTATTACTTTTTTTCTCTCTGAATCACTATGAAAATATTGCTTCGCTCTTGTTTGACCAAGAACAACAGGATTAACTGCCTCTAAATGAGAAGGGTTATCAGTAAGACTTACATGTACAGAGTTTCCATCGAAAGTTCTATCTGATGAAGCACCTAAATGGTATTTAACATCACCTGTAGAGTCCTCACTTGAGGAAGCAAATTCACCTGCAAATTCATTAAAAATTCTTTTATAAGATTTTTGTAGGACATTTGCTAAGACATTTAATCTTCCCCTATGTGACATTCCAATTTTAATTTCTTTAACTCCTAATTGACCCCCTCGTTTAATAATTTGCTCTAGCGCTGGTATTAAAGACTCTGCACCATCAAGTCCAAATCTTTTTGTTCCAACATATTTTTTTGCTAAAAATTTCTCAAAACCCTCGGCTTGAATAATCTTATTTAATATTGCGTCTTTTCCTTTTTCAGTAAAATTTAATTGATTTTCCTCTTTTTCCATTCTTTCCCTAAACCAGATTTTCTCATTCGGGTTTGTGATGTGCATATATTCTGCACCAATTGTTGAACAATAGACTTTTTTTAATTTAGTTATAATTTCATTTATTGAGGCATAACCTATGTCCATGTATGAATCTAAATATATCTTTCTTTCGAAATCCTCAGTTTTAAATCCATAATCATTAGGATGTAATTCATAAAGATATTCTCTTTTCATTAAACCAAGAGGATCAAGGTTTGCTATAAGATGACCTCTAATTCTATATGCCCTTATCAATGCGATTGCTTTAATAGAGTCTATTTTCTCCCTCTCGGAACCATTTAGATTTTCCTCAAGTCTTCTATTTTTTTTTAGATCTATCGATATCTTTTTTGGACTCCATGAAGGTCCTGAAATTTCTTTTGAAACTGAATTTAGATCTTCATTTAAATCACTAAAGTATTTTTTCCAACTATCTGGTAATTTGGGGTCATTCTCTATAAATCTTACATACATTTCCTCTATGAACTGGCTGTTAGATTTATTAAGAAAAGACTGCTGCTTAAATTCTAAATTTTTTGAAGAGCTCATTTACGATTATTATAGTATTAACATTAAAATATTAAAGACCCAATTTATTTTTTAATGTAATTCCCATTTCTGCAGGAGATTTTGCAATGGTAATACCTGCATCTGTCATTGTATCAATTTTATCTGAAGCTCCACCTTTGCCACCAGAAATTATTGCTCCTGCATGTCCCATTCTTCGTCCTGGAGGTGCTGTGATACCAGCAATAAATCCTACCATAGGCTTTTTGATTTTATGATTTTTAATAAATTCTGCTGATTCTTCCTCTGCAGTTCCCCCAATTTCACCAATCATCAAAATAGACTTCGTTTCTGGGTCGTTTAAAAACAAGTCTAAACAATCTATGAAATTGGTTCCATTAATTGGATCTCCTCCTATTCCAATACATGTTGACTGACCTAATCCGTTTTCAGTTGTTTGAGCAACGGCCTCATAAGTTAGAGTCCCTGATCTTGAGACTATACCAACAGATCCCTTCTTATGAATATTTCCTGGCATGATACCAATTTTACACTCGTCTGGAGTAATAATTCCTGGACAATTTGGTCCAATTAGCCTTGAAGCTGAATTTGATAATTTTTCTTTTACTTTCAACATGTCCAAGATAGGAATCCCCTCAGTTATACAAACTATCAATTCGATCTTAGCCTCAATTGCCTCGATTATTGCTGCAGCAGCAAATTTTGCAGGGACATAAATCATTGTTGCATTTGCATTAGTCTTATCTTTTGCTTCTTTTACAGAATTAAAAACAGGTTTATTTAAATGTATTTGTCCACCTTTGCCAGGAGTTACGCCTCCAACTAGATTTGTCCCATATTTTATTGACTGTTCAGAATGAAATGTTCCATGGGCGCCTGTGAACCCTTGGCATATAAGTTTAGTATTTTTATTTATTAAAACTGACATTTTATTCCACTTGTTTTACAATTTTTTTTGCTGCATCCCCTAGGTCGCTAGCAGAGATTATTTTTAATCCAGATTCATCTAATATTTTTTTTCCTTCTTTGGAATTGGTTCCGGCAAGTCTTACTACAATAGGTATATTTATTTTGGTTTCTTTGGCAGCCTCTACAATTCCTTGTGCAAGGACATCACACCTCATAATCCCCCCAAAAATATTTATCAGTATTCCTTTTACGTTTTTATCTGATAAAATTATCTTAAACGCTGCTGTAACTTTTTCTTTAGATGCACCACCTCCTACATCTAAAAAATTAGCAGGTTCTTGACCATGAAGTTTAATTATATCCATTGTTGCCATTGCTAATCCTGCTCCGTTTACCATACATCCAATAGATCCATCTAATTTTATGTAAGCTAAATCATGTTTGCTTGCCTCTATTTCTGTAGGATCTTCTTCATTCAAATCTCTTAATTCCAGTAATTCTGGATGTTTAAAAATTGCATTGTCATCAAAGCTTATTTTTGCATCAAGACAAACAATATTGTTTTCCTTTGTAAGTATTAGTGGATTGATTTCAATTAAACTTGCATCGGTAGAAATAAATGTTTTATAAATTGATTTTATTATCTTGATACATTTTAGATTAGCATCATCATCTAAATTCAAATTACGAATAATTTTTTTACAGTCCTCATCTTCAATATCTTTCTTAAAGCTAATTTTTACAGTGTTGATTTTATTAGGATCATTTTTTGCAACTTCTTCGATGTCCATCCCACCCTGATCGCTAGAAATAAAAGCAATTTTAGAACTTGCTCTATCAATTAGACAGGACAAATAGAATTCTTTTTTTATGTTGGATGGCTCCTCTAGATAAAGTCTTTTAACTTCTTTGCCACTTGGTCCTGTCTGATTTGTAACTAATTTTTTTCCTAATAAGTCCTTTGCAGCTTTTTCTAGATCAGATAAATTATCTAGTATTTTAACTCCACCTGCCTTACCTCTCCCGCCTGCATGTATTTGTGCTTTTAGAACGTATTTTTTAAGATTGAGTTTTTTTGCTTTTTCTAAAACTTCTTGTACAGTAAAACAAGCTTCTCCATTAGGAACAATGGCACCAAATTTTTTTAATAATTGTTTAGCCTGGTGTTCGTGAATATTCATTATTTTTTCAAGCTAGGGTCAATTTTTACTGCAGCCTCCCAAAGCTTATTTACAGCATTCACAGAATTAATAAATTCAGCCTTTTCTTTCTCATCAAGTTGAATTTCGACTATTTTTTCTACTCCATTTTTTCCAATAACAACTGGAACACCTGCATAAATTCCTTTAAAACCGTATTGACCTTCTAATTGTGCAGCACACGGTAACTGTAGTTTCTTATCACCTAAGAATGCTTCAGCCATTTGTACTCCTGAAGCAGCTGGTGCATAATATGCGGAACCTTTTTCTAAAAATTTTACAATTTCGCCTCCACCATCTCTTGTTCTTTGATTGATGCTTTCTAATTTTTCTTTAGAGATATCACCTGAATTGACAAGATCTAATAAAGGTTTTCCAGATACTTTAGTGAATCTTGGCATAGGTACCATCGTATCTCCATGTCCGCCCATGACCATTGCGTCTATTTCTTTTACTGGAACCTTTAACTCTTCTGATAAAAAAAGTTTAAATCTTGAGCTATCTAATATTCCCGCCATACCAACAACTTTTTTAGCTGCAAGCTGGGAATATTTTTGGAAAGCCATTACCATCACATCTAGTGGATTTGTTATACAAATTATAAAAGCATCTGGAGAATTTGTTTTAATTCCCTCTGCAACTTGTTTAATTATTTTAAGATTAATACCTACTAAGTCATCTCTGCTCATACCAGGTTTTCTGGGGACCCCAGCAGTTATAATAATAACATCAGAGTTTTTGATATCTTCATATTTATCCGTTCCTGAAAATTTTACATTAAAACCATCAACCGAAGATGATTGTGCAATATCAAGAGCTTTTCCTTTAGCAATGCCACTAGCTACATCAAAGAGAACTACTTCATCAACTAGTTCTTTAACTCCTATTAAATGAGCTAAAGTTCCACCTATTTGTCCTGCACCAATCAAACTTATTTTTTTCATATTTTCCTTTATGTTATTTCATTGTTGGCATTATAAACTCAGGGTCCGAACCAATTCCTGATGGCCAACGTGACGT
>QCOG01000006.1 GCA_003213015.1 Pelagibacteraceae bacterium AG-430-F16 | reverse complement strand
TTTTCATGATTTTTTCTTTTATCAAATCTAGCTACAGTAATTAGTCTTGGCTCTTTTCCTTCAAGTTTCTTTAATATTTTTTCCTCTATTTTTGGATTTACATCTTCTCTTGGAAATACACCTGGGTTAATAACTTTGATTTTTTCCTCATTAACACCAATTTCAATACCTAGGTTTTTTGTGAAGTTTGAATTTGCAATGATATGATCGCAGTTGTTTAACACTCTTACAACTCGTTTATTAAGAAAAGAATCTTTTTTATGATTTATCTCTTTAGAGTGAATAAGACATGTTTTTCTTATTTTGGTATTTATGTTTTCTAAACTTTTCCAATGATCAGAGATGATATTTTTTTCTTTTGTATTTTTTTGTAGGTAATTATTAATTAATGAAGCTTTTCTAAATTTTCTAAAGATTTTTGGCCCTCCGACTCTTTCAATTGAAAATGATAAGTTTTCGTCAAATTTTTCCTGCTGATAATGTTCATCAGCAAACACTTTAACCATCATATGTTCCGATAGTGATTTTGTAAGGCCAAACATAAGATTTTGCATACCTCCAACATCAGGTGGAAAATTTCTTGTGATAATTAAATTCATTATTTAAACCATTTAATACTGCATCCCATACTAGGATATTGTTCTTTTGGACCTTGTTGAGTTTCGGCAATTAACTTCATTGATTTAAGTAACTCACTGTCACCCGAACCGATAGGCTTTAAATCATTTAATTCTCTTATTCTTCCTCTGTAGTTGAGCTCAAGGTTTTTATTGTAACCAAAGAAGTCTGGTGTACACACGGCGTCATATTTTTTTGCGATTTCTTGCGTTTCATCAATTAAATAAGGAAATGAAAAGTTATATCTATCAGAAAACTTTTTCATATTTTCAAAAGAATCTTCAGGATAGTTTTTGGTATCATTTGACATTATCGCAACTGAGTTAATGCCGTCTTCTTTAAGTTTGGCACAATCATCTGCCAGTTCTCTTATTATAGCTTTTACATAAGGACAATGATTACAAATAAACATTATCAAAGTTCCATTATCGCCTTTGACATCATTCAATGTTAATAATTCCCCATATATTGATTTAAGCTTAAAATCTATTGCATTCAGACCAAAATCACATATTGGAGTTTTTAAAAGTGCCATGTTAGAATATATAAATTATGTTTTACGATTTGGAAAATAAAAAACCAAAAAACTCTGGCGAAAATTGGGTAGCTCCTAATGCTGTTATTATTGGAGATGTAACGTTAGATGAGAATACAAGTGTTTGGTTTAATGCAACCTTAAGAGGTGACATTGAAAATATTCACATAGGTGAGGGTTCAAACGTTCAGGATGGTTGTGTGTTACATACTGATCCAGGTTGTCCTTTGAAGGTTGGAAAAAATGTAACGATTGGACATTTAGTAATGCTTCATGGATGCACAATTGGGGACAATAGTTTAATTGGTATTGGTGCAGTAATCCTCAACAAAGCAAAGATAGGAAAAAATTGTATTATAGGTGCAAAGGCTTTGATTACAGAAAATAAAGAAATTCCCGATAACTCTTTAGTTGTTGGATCTCCAGGAAAAATTATTAGACAAGTAACAGAAGAAGAAAAAAAAGCAGTGTTTGAAAACACAAAACACTATCAAGACAATTGGAAAAAATATTCTAAAAGTATATTTTAAATGATGAAAAAAATATTTTTATTTTTACTATTATTTTTATTTACGGCTAATGCCCAATCTAATGAAAGATTTATACCACTCGAACTGTTTACCGGAGGTGACATAAGAGATGATACAGAAATAAGGTTTACACCTGCAGACTTAGTATTTGGTGAAAAAAGAAGAAAAAAAATTGTTGGTCCTATAGATTGGAGAGCCCCAGGATCTAAAGAAATTATTAAAGTTTATAAAAGAACTAATAAAAATAAACAGGGTAGAGTAAAAAAAACTCAGCTTTTTACAGTGACTAATGATGGACAGTGCTTGGGTAGAGTGTATGACCAAAGAAGGTCAGGTACTAAATATATTAAAAATGGATGCAAGTTTCCGCTGGGTTGGTGGAAAAAAGGTGAGACTAGAACTTTCTCAGTTACAGATCGTGGACCAAGAACTGTAGAGCTAAAGATATTAAATTTGGGAAAAAAACCAACAAGTTGTGTGAAATTTAATTGGAAATTATTCGATGATGCAACTGGAAAAAAATTAGGAGATAATGACTATAAGTTTTGTAAAAAAAGATCAATGACCAGTCTACTAATTAGAAAAATTAAAGACTAGGGGACTAACCAAGTATCTTTATTACTTTCCAAATCAAATTTTGCTCTTCGATGACCTTTTGCGGCAAGATATAACCACTCAATAGATTTTATTTTACATTGTATCACAGTGAAGTTTTTATAACCTTCTTCACTTTGCTCTTTTGTATAATCAAAATTATCTAACTCAGGTTTTAGTCCTGATGTTGGAATATCAGATTCTGTTCCTGGACCGTTATCAACCAAATAACATTTCCGACTTATATGTTGAGTTTTTTCCCAAGAATTTTTCGTAATATCGTTATTATGATTAATAATACAGTTTACTTTAAGTCGAACCTGAATTTTTTCGTCTTTATCATAAAATAAAAGAGCAGCGTTGGGATTATTTTTAAGTAATTCTATTTTATCTGATCTGATATCGCTGTGGAATTGAACTAGATTGTTTTGTTGATCTGCCTTTCTTAAAACAACAATTCTTCCGTCTATATCGTTATTGTGGCCACATATAAAAGTTGGAATTCTAAATTGAGAACTTCTATTAGTCACTGCATCATCTAGCATTAACCAGATTTTCTTTTTAATTTCACTGAAGTCTTCATAGTACGCAGGCTGCATACTTTTACTTTCTAAATCTTTTTATTAAGCTTGAAGTATCCCATCTTTTACCGCCCATGTCTTGAACTTCAGCATAATATTTATCAATTATTTCTGTAATTGGTAACAATGATCCATTATTCTTTGCTTCCTCCATTGCAATTTTAAGATCTTTTCTCATCCAATCTACAGCAAATCCAAAATCAAATTTATCTTCTAACATTGTTTTATATCGGTTCTCCATTTGCCAAGACTGTGCAGCGCCTTTTGAAATAACTTCAATAACATCTTCCATGTTTAATCCTGCTTTTTGACCAAAGTTAATTGCTTCTGATAATCCTTGCACCAATCCTGCAATACAAATTTGATTCACCATCTTTGCCAATTGACCTGAACCAGATTTGCCTAACAACTTTACTTTTTTACTGTAACAATCAATTTTATCTAATGCTTTGTCAAAATTTTCTTGATCTCCACCAACCATAACAGTTAATGCACCATTCTCAGCACCTGCTTGACCACCAGATACGGGTGCATCTAAAAAACCAAAACCATTTTTTTTTGCGTGAGAATAAATTTCCCTTGCTATTGTTGCAGAAGCAGTTGTGTTATCAATATATACAGCTCCTTTTTTTATTGATTTAAATATTCCGTTTTCTCCAAATGTAACTTCTCTTAAATCATTATCATTTCCTACGCATGTGAAAATATAATCAGCGTCTTTCGCAGCATCTTTAGGTGTGTCAGCTTTTTTTCCTTTAAAATCTTTTAGCCATTTATCAGCTTTAGCTCCTGTTCTATTATAAACAGTTACATTGTGCCCACCTTTTGATATATAACCAGCCATGGGATAACCCATTACACCAAGACCAATGAAAGCAACGTTACAAGACATAATTTAATGTTAAAAAATTTAAGTATTAAAGTAATTATTTTTGGATTTATATTTACATTTTTTTCAAGCTTTGGACAGAGTTTTTTTCTAGGATTGTTCAATGAAAGTATAAGAAATGAATTAGATATTACTCATGGACAATTTGGCTCAATCTATGCATCAGCAACCTTATTAAGTAGTATAATTTTAATTTGGGTTGGAAAGAAAATTGATGACTTTGATGTCTTAAAATTTTCTTTTTTTGTTATATCATTACTTGCAATTTCAACATTTACTTTTTCAAAGATTAATTCAATAACATTTCTTTTTGTTGCAATATTGCTCATGAGATTTTCTGGCCAAGGAATGATGTCTCACACCGCTTCTACTACAATATCTAGGTACTTCAGTAGCACTCGGGGCAAGGCTCTTAGCACTGGATGGTTTGGCTTATCTACTGCAGAATTTTTAATGCCCGTTACAATAATTTACGCTCTTACAATAATGGATTGGAGAAATATATGGATTATCATTTCAGTCGCCATAATTTTATTTCTACCTTTAGTGTCTTATTTTTTGGTTAAAGAAGTTAAACTTTCATCAAGAGAGGATGATAATGAAGATATTAAAGAAAATATTAAACAATGGAAAAGATCTGAAGTTATTAAAGATTATAGGTTTATTATTATAGCATTAAATATGCTTGCAATGCCTTGGATAGCTACAGGTATATTTGTTTATCAATCATTTATTTTGACCGCAAAAAATTGGGGCGAATATACTATTGCTCAATCATTTATGGTTTATTCAGTAGCTTCGGTTTTAACTTTATTTGTTGCTGGTTATTTGATCGACAAATTCACAAGTAGAAAACTACTTATATATATGAATATCCCTTTTTTGATTTCTTTATTAATTTTAATCTACTTTCAATCACCAGTTTCCTCGTTCGTCTTTCTAGGACTTATCGGTGTATCAAATGGATTTGCTAACGTTTTAGGTTCATCAACATGGGCTGAATTATATGGAGTAGAGTTTATAGGATCTATTAAAGCATTAACTACAGCTTTAATGGTATTTTCAACAGCATTTGGAACTGCTTTGTTTGGATTAATGATAGACTTTGACTTTTCGATAGAGCAGATATCTATGATTTCTGGTGGCTATATTTTAATTTCCCTAATTTTGCTGTTTTTAATTAAGAACAAACTTAATCCAACGATTTTGTAAAAACACCTTGATTTTGTAGACTTCAGAGTATAAATACTCCGCATGGCAAGAGTGACTGTAGAAGATTGTATCGATAAAGTAGACAGCCCTTATGAATTAGTTTTAGTTGCAAAGGAAAGAGCTACTCAATTAAATTCTGGAATTGAACCAAGTGTTGAAAGAGATAACGATAAGAATACCGTTATCGCACTCAGAGAAATTGCAAATGAAAATGTAAAAACAAGTGAATTGACAGATAGTGCTGTTTACAAACTTAGAAAACATATTGAACAAGTTGATGATTTAAGTGAAGAAGATGAAGATATCGGAGATGATTTTGAAAATTTATACAAAGGTGAAATCTCAAAAAGTGGAACACCAATTTTACCATCTAAAAGAGCGAGAAAAGTTCCTGAAAAAATTCAAGTTGCAGAAGAAGACTTAGCTGAATTACAAAATGCTGATGCACCCCAATCAACTGATGCTCCAGCTGAAGAGAGTGGAGCAGAGGAAAGTAATGAAGTTTCTCTTGATGAAATAGCTGAAAACGATCAGCAAGAAGCTGATAACTCAGAAAATTCAGAACAATAATATTTCAATCATAATCAAAATAAGTTATTTAATTAAACATAGTTTTAATGAATAAGTCTTTAAGAATTGCGTGTGATGGAGAAGCTGCTAGCGGTAAAAGCACAGGTGCAAAATTAATTTCAAAAAAATATAAACTTTTTCTTATAAATTCTGGATTATTATACAGATATGCGAGCAAAATTATTATTAAGCATAAGCCTAAAAAAATAATTCCTTTTTTAAAGAAAAAATTTAAAAACATCTCTTATAATAAAATTAAAAGACAATCTCTTCACTCCCAGGAAATTAGTAATCATGTTGGTTATTTAGCTAAGAATAAAGACGTAAGAGAAATAATGAAAAAATTCCAAAAAAAGATTATTAAAAAAAATAAAAGAATATGTGTTGAGGGAAGAGACATAGCCAGCACTATTCTGAAAAAAAATCCCTGTTACGACATAGCTTTTTACTTTACTTGTAACTTAAACAAAGCTTCCATTAGAAGATGGAAAGATTTGAGGAAAAAAGTCCCATTAAAAGAAGTTAAGAAAAGTCTTAGAATTAGAACAAGACTTGATAAAAAAAGAAAACATTCACCATTAAAAAAAATGAGAGATGCTATTTTGATAAGAACGGATAAGCTAAATAAAAAAAAAGTTTTAATTAAAATGTCTCAGGAGATAGAAAAAATTAATTACAAAATTCTTTAATAATTTTTTCTCTATGTTCATCTAAATCTGGTATATCTCCTCTTTTTTCTTCATCTTTATAATTAGACATTTTTATGGGGTTGCCAGCAGTTTTAAATTCACCAATCTTTTTATGATATGAATTTACAATCATATTTCTTGCTTTGATTTGAGGATTTTCTACAGCCTGTTTTATATTAAAGATCGGACCACAAGGAATTTTTTCTTTTTCCATTAATGAAATCCAATCACTTGTATTTTTAGTATAAAGCTCTTTTTCTAAAATTTTTTTTAGTTCATCCATATTTTGAGCCCTAGATGAATTTGTTTTGAATTTCTCTTCTTTTAAAATGTTATTTAAATTCAAAACTTGGCAGAGTTTTTCAAAAAGTTTGTCGTTACCCGCGGCTATTATAATGTAACTATCTTTTGTTTTAAAAGCTTCAAAAGGTGCTATTGATGGATGACGTGATCCCATTGGTTTAGGTATTTCATTTTTTGCTAAGTATCTTGCGATTGCATTTTCCAAAATTGCAATCTGACAATCAAGCATCGAAACGTCTATGTAAGTTCCTTTACCTGTTTTCTTTCTGTCATATAGTGCTGCATTAACACCTATCGCTGTAAACAAACCAGCAGTAATATCACCAATTGATGTTCCAACTCTTGTAGGTTCAGAGTTTGGCTGACCCGTTACACTCATAAGTCCACCCATTCCTTGCACTACCATATCATATGCAGGTAATTCTCTTAATGGACCTGTTTGACCAAAACCTGATGCAGAAGCATAAATTAATTTTGGATATTTTTTACATAAATCTTTCCAACCAAATCCCCATTTTTCCAATGTTCCAGGTTTGAAATTTTCAACCAACACATCTGCTTTTTTAAGTATTTGTTCAAAAATTTTTTTATCCTCTGAATTTTTTAAATTTAGAGCTATACTTTCTTTTCCTCTATTAAGGGACATAAAGTATGCAGACTGATCATCAATAAAAGGTCCAAATTTTCTAGAGTCATCTCCAATTTCAGGGGCTTCAACTTTAATCACTCTAGCCCCCAGGTCTGACAAAATCATAGTACAATAAGGACCAACCAGCACTCTAGTTAGGTCTAAAACCAATATATCTTTTAAGGGTCCATTCATAATTAAGGCTAATGGTATTTTTTAACCATATTGACTCTTATCAAGAAGTTACATTTAATACATCATTAAAATAATTAAAGAGAGGAATAATAATGTTAAAAAAAATATCTTTGTATTTTCTTTCATTAGTTTTCGTATCTACAACTATTGGATCAGCTTTTGCAGTAACTCTAAAAGCTAGTCATCAATGGCCAGGTACGCCAAGAGCCGACGGGTCTTTCGACGTTAGACACGAAATGGTTCAAATTATTGCTGATGAAATGGAAAAATCAAATGTAGGAGTAGATATTAGAATTTACCCTGCAAAATCACTTTACAAACCAAAAGAGCAATGGAAGCCAATGACAACAGGTCAATTGGATATTTCAGCGTTCCCATTAGCATACGCTGCTAAGTTTCATCCAGAGTTCGACATTACGTTAATGCCTGGAATGGTTAAAAACCATAAACATGCATTAAGAGTTAATGCGTCTCCAATGATGACAGAAATTAAAAAAATCATCAATGATGCAGGAGTAGTTGTGTTGTCTGATGCTTGGCTTGCAGGTGGATTTGTTTCAAAGAAAAATTGTATTTCAAATCCAGCATCTGTAAAAGGTCAAACGTTTAGAGCTGCAGGTAAAGCATTTAACCAAATGTTAGAAGCGGCAGGAGCAGGTATTCAATCAATGCCATCTTCTGAAATCTATAACGGTTTGCAAACTGGTGTATTAGATGGTGCTAATACTAGTTCAGGAAGTTTTGTTTCATACAGAATTTATGAGCAAGTAAAATGTGCAACACCTCCAGGAAAATTTGGTCTATGGTTTATGTATGAGCCAATCTTGATGTCAAAAAAATCTTTTGATGCCTTAGATAGCAAACAACAAAAAGCTTTAATGAAGGCTGGAAAGAAAGCAGAGAAGTTTATGACTAAAGAAGCTGCTGGTTTAGATACGACAATGGAAAAAGCTTATAAAAAAGCTGGAGTAGAATTGTCTTATATGAAACAAGAAGACTTTGATGCTTGGTTAGCTATTGCTAAAAAATCTTCATACAAAAACTTTGCAGAAAAAGTGCCAAACGGTCAAAAATTGATTGATATGGCTCTTGCTGTTAAATAATTAAACTAAAATTATACCCCTGCTTTTCGGCAGGGGTATTTTTCATGACTGATAAATTTATTAAATTGACAAACTGGCTAGCGAAAGCTTGTGGAATTTTTGCAGCTGGCTGTCTTTTTCTTTCTATCGTTATCATTACAGAATTAGTTTTCGAGAGATACTTATTCAAGAACGCTATTACATGGCAAACAGAGCTTGTTACCATGTTATTAGTAGCCTCTACATTTATAGGCGCTGCCTATGTTTTAAGTGAAAAAGGTCACGTTAATATGGAGTATCTATATACTTTTTTAAGTGAAAAGAATGTTACAAAATTAAAAATTTTTACTGACAGTCTTTGTTTAATTTTTTTTCTAATTTTATTTTATGTAAGTTATGAAATTACTTACGAAGCATTTATAAAGAATTACAATACGGGAACAGTGTGGGGTCCACCGCTTTGGATACCCTATTCATCAATGCTTATTGGTGCAATACTTATGACTATGTCATATATATCTGAATTAATCTTGCACATAAGAAAATTAAAGGAGTTTAAGTAATGGATCCTTTATTATTAGGACTTGTGGTAGGAGTAGCAACCGTTGTAATGCTATTTTCAGGTATACCAATAGCATTCGGTTTGTGTTTTATTTCAGTAGTTTTTTTAGTTATCGCTGAAGGATTTTCAATTTTAAATGTTTTTGCAGAAACATTTTATGCAGGTTTAAATTCATTTGTTTTGTTGTCTATACCAATGTTTATTTTGATGGGAATGGCAGTTGCAAACTCACCAGCTGGAAAAGATTTATATACAGGCTTAGACAGGTGGCTATGGAGATTGCCTGGCGGTCTTGTTGTTTCTAATATTGGAGCTTGTTCTATCTTCGCAGCCTTGAGTGGATCAAGTCCTGCAACTTGTGCAGCAATTGGAACAATGGGTATTCCAGAAATGAGAAAAAGAGGATACTCAGCAAGATTAGCAACAGGATGTATAGCAGCTGGGGGAACTTTAGGTGTTTTAATACCGCCCAGCATTGTTTTAATTGTTTATGGATTAGCAACTGGTACTTCAATTGGAAGATTATTTTTATGCGGGGTCATACCTGGTTTACTTCTAGCTGGATTATTTATGTTATGGGCTTACATTTATTCTTATTTTATTGATAAAAAATCTGCAGAAATTTTAAGAAATAGAACACCTCCAACACTTAAAGAAAAATTAGAAGTTATTCCTAGAGTGATGCCATTTTTACTGATTGTAGTTGGAGTTTTATATGTTTTATACGGAGGTGTAGCAACACCTTCTGAAGCTTCTGGGGTAGGTGCATTTCTAGTGTTTGTCATGATTGCAATTGTTTATAGAATTTATCAACCCAAAAAAATATGGGACATCGTAAAAGTATCTATGAAAGAAAGTGTAATGATAATGTTTATCATTGCCGGCTCTTATATATTCGCATTTAGTTTATCAACTCTTTACGTTACACAATCGATTGCACAAACAATAGTAGAGATGGGATTAAATAAATGGGTCTTGTTTTTCTATATAAATATATTCTTGTTAATTGCTGGATTTTTTTTACCACCTGTTGCAGTTATAGTTATGACCTCTGCAATACTTTTGCCGATAATTACTCAGTTTGGATTCGATCCTTATTGGTTCGCAATTGTCTTTACTATAAATATGGAGATAGGATTAATCACACCCCCAGTTGGATTAAACTTATACATTATAAAAGGAATTACTCCCGATGTAAGTCTTTCTGAAATATTGAAAGGCTCGGTTCCATTTATGGCAATGATGGTTATTTGTATTATAATATTGTGTATTTTCCCAGAAATAGTAACTTGGTTACCTGACAAATTAATGGGCAAACCAATTGGATTTTAATAAAAAAAAAATTAATAGAAAAATATCTGTTGCACCAATGATGGATTGTACTGACAGACATGATAGATATTTTCTTAGACTTATAAGCAAAAATGTAATGTTGTACTCTGAAATGGTTGCAACAAAGTCTGCAATACATGGGGACAGAAAAAGAATACTTCGCTTTAGAGAAGAAGAGAAACCTGTAGCTCTTCAAGTAGGAGGCTCAGACAAAAATGAATTAGCAGAGGTAGCTAAATTAGCTGAACAATTTGGTTATGATGAAATAAATATTAATTTAGGTTGTCCAAGCAAGAAAGTGCAAAAGAATTCATTCGGAGCGTGTTTGATGAAAGAACCTGATTTAGTTGCAGAATGCATTAATAACATGGTCAATTCATGCAAAATACCTGTTACAGCTAAAACTAGAATAGGCGTTGATGAAATTGAGGACTTTGAATATTTAAATAGTTTTATAAACAAAATCAAACAATCTGGATGCAAAACAATCATACTTCATGCAAGGAAAGCTTTATTAAAAGGTCTTACTCCTAAGCAAAATTTAAATATACCAAAACTAAATTATGAAATGGTTTACGAAATTAAGAAAGCAAATCCAGAGCTTGAGATAATAATAAATGGAGGTGTCTCACAAACTGAAGAAATTAAAAAACATTTAGAACACTGTGATGGAGTGATGATTGGAAGAGCAATTTATCAAAATCCATATTTTTTAACTGACATAGAGAAAGAAATATTTAATACAAATGAAGTACCATCAAGAGAACAAATTGCTAAAGAAATCATAAGTTATTTAGAAGAAGAGGTTAAGCTTGGTACAAAAGTAAATCATATTATGAGACATACAGTTGGACTATACCACGGCCAACCTGGTTCAAAAGATTGGAAAAGATATTTAAGTGACAATATGATGGCAAGAGACTCAGATTTTCAAAAAGCAAAACACATAATGACCATTGTGCAAAATAATGAGAAAGCAAATCAATTAAATTCTTAATGGAAAATTTAAATATCAATGAAATTTTTTATCTTTTAACTGTTTTAGCTATTGCTGCAGCAGTTGCAGGATTTATGGCGGGTTTACTTGGAGTAGGTGGGGGCATAATTATGGTTCCCGCTCTTTATTATGCATTTACAGTTCTTGACTTTGACATTGTAACAAGAATGCATCTAGCGGTCGGTACTTCTTTAGCAATAATAATTCCAACCTCAATTATATCTACTTTAACACATAGAGAACATGATGCAGTAGATTTTAAAATGGTAAAATCTTTTGGAATTTTTATTTTGATTGGAGTTTTTTTTGGAACTTTCTTAGCAGTTAATTTGAAAACTCCTGCCCTTGTATTATTTTTTTCTATCTTTGCATTTATGGTTGGACTTTTTTTTATTTTTTTGAGAGAAAAATTAGTTGATAACCCAAAACAAATATCAAACTTAATAAAAAATATTTCTGGTATATTGATTGGATTTATTTCTATTCCATTAGGAATTGGAGGTGGATCATTGATGGTTCCTTTTATGAGAACATTTGGCTATGATATTAGGAAATCAATTGGAACAGCTGCAGCAGTAGGTTTCCTTATTGCTGTCACTGGAACAATTACAATGATCACTGGTGGAAAAATTATTGATAATGTTAATACACCGTTCAGTTTGGGATATATAAATTTACTCGGCTTCATAGTATTTGTCCCAGTTACTATGATAATGGCTAGGTTAGGCGCAAAAGCAGTCTACAAAATTGATAAAAAAATACTTAGCAAAATATTTGGAACTTTTTTAATTTTGGTATCAATTAGATCATTTTTAGAATATCTAAATATCAATTAAATTAAAATTGTGGACCAGATTATTTTCAACGAATATACATTTTTCATTTTATTAATGATTACTGCAGCTATTCCTGTTGGTTTTTTTGCGGGATTATTTGGAATTGGTGGTGGATTAATTTCTGTGCCATTTCTTTTCTTTATTTTTGAAACTTTTGGAATAGATAGAGATTATTTAATGCATCTTACAGTTGGGACTGCATTTACAATAACAATATTAACTTCATTCTCATCAGTGCTAGCTCACAGAAAACATGGTGCTGTTGATTTAAGTATAATTAAAACTTTTGGAACATTTGTTGTTTTTGGGGTAGTAACTGGGACTATAATTGCTTCTATGATGAATACTAAATCATTGGTTCTTTTTTTTTCCATCATGGTCTATTTTTTAGGTGCTTATCTACTCCTTGCAAAAAACAAAAATAAAAAAGTTTATCCATCATTTAATTTGCTGCCCCGTCTTTTATTTGGATTTGTCTCTGGCTTAATTTCAGCTCCAATGGGTATTACTGGAGCTATGATTAATGTCCCTGTTTTAAGATACTTTGGCTACTCGATAAATAGAGCAATAGGGAGTGCTGCAGCTATTGGATTTATAATTTCATTGTTTGGCGCAATTGGGTTTTTCTTGTCAGGATTATTTAAGAATGTTGATATTCCTCTCAGCATTGGTTTTGTAAATATCCCTGCCTTTCTAATATTCGTCCCTATCACAACAATAATGGCGAGAATTGGGGCTAATACAGTGCACAAACTTGAGAGGGCAAAAGTTCAAGTTCTTTTTGGAATTTTTTTATATGTAGTTGCTACAATATTTATTTACAGATATTTTAATATTTAATGGTGATAATTCAAAAACTTATCTTGAACTTAAATATAAATTATTTAAATTTTAATTAATGGTTTATAAATTAAAAAATTTTTTACTAAACTTTGAAGCACTGGCTTCTCTTTTATTGAGATTTGGTATCGGAATTGCTTTTATTATTCACGGTTATGCTAAATTTCCTTTGCCACCAGCAGGTCTAGTTGAATATTTTGGTTTATCTCCTGCACTTGCCTCATTTGTTGCATTAAGTGAACTTTTGTCTGGAATAATTTTAATTGTTGGTGGTTTTTTGAGAAATCCCATAGGAGATACGCTTTCAAGATTTGCGGGACTTGTAATTGTAATACTCATGACAAATATATTTATAATTGCTCACCCAGATTGGTTTATCACCCAAAAATTATTTACTAGTGAGCAAATTTTTCTTTTTATTGGTGGCTTTTATTTTTTAATTAAAGGAAATAAAGTTTAAAACTATATCTTTTGATCGTATTCACCTATCTTTCCAGTTTTTTGAAGTAGATCATCAATAAATCTGAAGATATCAGTTTTAATTTTATCTGATATCGGACTCTCTGTAACAACAACAAGTGATGGTTTGTTTGAAGATGCTCTTACAAGACCCCAAGATCCATCAGCAAGAGTAAATCTCACACCATTGACTGTAAGTATATCAGTTATTTCCTGATTACATATTTTCTGTTTATCAATCTGAAGTTTTTTTATATTAGTGATAATTTCATCTATTACTTGATATTTTTCCTCATCTTTACAAAATGGTCCCATAGTCGGGCTTTGAAAAGTTTTTGGCAAATCATTTATTAAAACATTTAATTTTTTATTTTGATTACTAATTAAATGACAAATTTGTATCGCTGAATTTATACCATCGTCAAAACCAAATCCCAAAGGTTTATTAAAAAAAAAGTGACCACTTTTTTCAAATCCAGCAATTGCATTATCTTCTTTTACTTTTCTCTTAATATATGAGTGTCCAGTTTTCCAATATAAAGTTTTACAATTATTTTTCTCAAGAATTTTATCTTTGCTAAATAATCCCGTTGATTTTACATCTACAATAAATGTATTATTTGGATGTAATTCTGAAATATTTCTAGCAATTAATAAACCGATTTTATCTGCAAATATTTCGTTTCCTTTATTATCAATAACTCCAACTCTATCTCCATCACCATCAAACCCAAAACCTACATCTGCATTGTTTTCTTTTACACATTTCGAAATTTCATGTAACATTTTCATATCTTCTGGATTCGGGTTATATCTAGGAAAACTATAGTCTAAGTTACAATCAAGCTCTATTACTTCACATCCAATATTTTTAAGGATTTCAGGCGCAAATATTCCAGCGGTTCCATTGCCACAAGCAGCTACAACTTTTAACTTTTTCTTAATTTTATTTTTTGATAATTCATCAATATATATTTTATTAAAATCTTCTACTTTTTCATATTTACCTGAACCTTGTTTAAATGTTTCATTCATTACTATTGATTTAAGTTCTGACATTTCTTCTTTGCAATGAGTTAACCCTTTTTCAATGCCCATCTTTATTCCTGTCCAACCATTTTCATTATGACTTGCGGTTATCATAGCAACAGCATTTGATTTTATTTTAAATTGAGAGAAATAAACTGTGGGTGATAAACATAAACCTATATCTTTTACATTACAGCCAGTTGATAAAAGTCCTTTTATAAAATTATTTTTAACTTCTTCGCTATAAGATCTATAGTCATTTCCTACAATGACGATAGGATTCTTTTCAGAGTTGATTACCTGAGTTCCGAATCCTTTTCCTACTGCCTCGATTCCCTTAGAGTTGATGCTTTTTGGGTATAACCACCTTGCGTCGTATTCTCTAAAACCTAATGGGTCGATTTTTTTTTCCACTTCCATGTTGATATATGTACATTTTTTTGATTTTTTTATTGAACTATTTTTTTTATGTTCTATAAATGTTCTGTTGATTTTTAATTTATATAGTATATTTAAGAAATCTGCACACAACATATAGTTGTTTTACTAATAAAAAGTGTTAAAAAAGGAGTATAATGAACAAAGTCTTGTCACAGGCAATAAAGAAAGCTGTCTCTGAATTTAAACCTCAGGTTGATCAGAAGACTAAGGCTAAAGGTCCAGATTTATTCTCTCTAAACAACAATACAGAACTATTTCAAAACTCTAAAGGTATCACAATAAAGATTGATAGAAGTAGAGATGAAAATCTGACAGATTTCGGAAAAGCAACACTTAGCGACAGATATTTAGGAGAGAATGAATCTTTCCAAGACTTGTTTGCGAGAGTAGCAAGTCATTATGCTGATGATAATTTACACGCACAAAGACTATACAATTATATTAGTAATCTTTGGTTCATGCCTGCAACACCAGTGCTGTCTAATGGAGGAACTACAAGAGGTTTACCAATATCATGTTTCTTAAATGAGGCGAGTGATAGTTTAAATGGTATCTTAGGTCTTTGGAGTGAAAATGTTTGGTTAGCTGCAAGAGGTGGCGGTATTGGAAGTTATTGGGGAAATCTAAGATCTATTGGTGAAAAAATTGGAAGAGTTGGAAAAACTTCTGGAATAATTCCTTTTATAAAAGTAATGGACTCTTTAACGATGGCAATCAGCCAAGGTTCGTTGAGAAGAGGATCTGCTGCTTGTTATTTACCAATTGACCATCCAGAGATTGAAGAATTTATTGAAATGAGAAGACCTACTGGTGGAGACCCAAATAGAAAATCACTTAACCTTCATCATGGTGTTCTTGTTTCAGATGCTTTCATGAGGGCAGTTGAACTTGATGAACAATGGGCACTTAAGAGCCCAAAAAATGGAGCTGTACAATCAACTGTTTCAGCTAGGAATTTATGGATCAGATTATTAACTGCAAGAGTTGAAACTGGTGAGCCTTATATAATTTTTATTGATACAGTTAATAGACAAATACCACAACATCATAAGTTAGCTGGTTTGACAGTCAAGACATCGAATTTATGTAGTGAGATTACTCTTCCAACAGGTATTGATAAAGAGGGCAGAGATAGAACAGCTGTTTGTTGTTTGTCTTCATTAAATATTGAAAAGTATGATGAGTGGAAAGATGATGAAAACTTTGTCGATGATGTAATGAGATTTTTAGACAATGTCTTAACTGACTTTATTAACAATGCGCCAGAAGAATTTAGTGATGCAACATACTCAGCTGCAAAAGAGCGTAGTGTTGGTTTAGGTGTCATGGGGCTTCACTCATATTATCAGAAAAAAATGATACCTCTGGAGTCAGTAATGAGCAAAGTTTGGAACAAAAAGATTTTTGAAAATATTCAAAAGAAAGTTGACAAATCCTCAAAAGATTTAGCAGAAGAAAGAGGAGCATGTCCTGACGCTGCTGAATACGGTTTTAAAGAGAGATTTTCAAATAAAACTGCGATTGCTCCAACTGCTTCAATTTCAATTATTTGCGGTGGAACTTCTCCTGGAGTTGAGCCAATTGCAGCAAATAGTTATACTCACAAAACTCTTTCAGGGTCTTTCAATGTTAGAAATAAATACTTAAGAAAATTATTAGAAAAACATGGAAAGGATACAGATGAAACTTGGTCTACGATTACGACTAATCAAGGTTCTGTATCACATTTAGATTTTTTAACCCAAGAGGAAAAAGATGTTTTTAAAACGGCTTTTGAACTAGACCAAAGATGGCTCGTTGACTTAAGTGCGGACAGAACTCCACATATTTCGCAAGCACAATCTATTAACTTATTTTTACCTGCAGATGTTCATAAAAGAGATCTTCATCAAATCCATTTCCAAGCATGGAAAAAAGGATTGAAGAGTCTTTATTATTGCAGGTCTAAATCAATACAGAGAGCAGAAAATGTTAATGATGCAAAATCAACTGACATTACTGCGAATGTTTATAAATCAAAACAACAAGAAAACGACGAAAACAAATACGAGGAGTGTCTATCATGTCAGTAGTAAAAAAAGAGGAAAAAGGAAAAATCATTCAACCAAAAAAAATGGGATTATTAGTAGAAAATCCTGTTTATAAACCATTTAGATATCCATGGTGTTACGATGCCTGGTTAACTCAACAAAGAATACATTGGTTACCGGAAGAAGTACCACTTGGTGATGACGTTAGGGATTGGCAGAAAAATCTGTCAGAACCAGAAAAAAATTTAGTAACACAAATTTTTAGATTTTTTACTCAAGCAGATGTAGAGGTTAATAACTGTTATTTAAGACACTATACATCGGTATTTAAACCAACTGAAGTTTTAATGATGATGACAGCATTTGCTGCAATGGAAACAGTACACGTTGCTGCTTACTCACATTTATTGGATACAATCGGTATGCCTGAGTCTGAATATTCAGCTTTCATGAAGTATAAAGAAATGAAAGACAAATATGATTATATGCAAGGTTTTAATGTTAATTCAAAAGAGGATATTGCTAAGACAGTTGCTGTATTTAGTGCTTTTACAGAAGGACTACAATTGTTTGCAAGTTTTGCAATTTTGTTAAACTTCCCAAGACACAATAAACTTAAGGGCATGGGACAGATTGTTACTTGGTCGGTGAGAGATGAAACTCTTCACTGCAATTCAATGATCAGAATTTTCAAAGAGTTTATAAAAGAAAATCCTGAGATCTGGACGCCAAAACTTAAAAAAGAACTTTATGATGCATGTAGAACTATAATTGAACATGAGGATGCGTTTATTGATTTAGCATTTGAGATGGGACCTATGGAAGGATTAACTGCAAAAGAAGTTAAAGATTATATTAGATTCATAGGAAATAGAAGATTAGTTCAGTTGGGACTTGAGCCAATTTACGATGTAGAAAAAAATCCTCTTACTTGGCTTGATACTATGTTGAATGCTGTTGAGCACATGAACTTTTTTGAAGGACGAGCTACAGAGTATTCAAAAGCATCTACACAAGGTACTTGGGTTGAAGCTTTTAGTTAATAGAAATTTTTTGAAACTCTTTAATTAAAAAGTCTGACACTTTTTTAGAACCTTTTGGATTTAAATGGTTCCAGTCGTAAAAGTCCTCATAATTAAGGTTAGCTTTTTCTGCTAAATTAATGCAGTTAAGTTTATAACTTCTGCAATGTGATACAATAGTATTTGCAATTATATAAAGATTTTTATTCATACCAGTGCCTGAAGTTTGGGTTATGTAAATTATTTCTGAATTTCTATCTTTTACCTTACTAGTTAAATCGATTAACAAACTGTTATAATATTCACTTAATGTAGTTTGCTCATCATTATTTTCAAAATTTGAGTAGTATTTAAAGTCTTTGGTTGTTCTTTCACCATAAACCATTTCACCATCATTGACGTTATTTGAAAATAAATCCTTACCTGTCCTAATGAAAAGTATGGTTTTCACTTTTCTAAGTTTATTATAAAAAAAGGAATTTGATTTAAGGTATTCTATGAAGTTATTTTTTGAAGAACTTTCAATTAGATTATCTATACTATTAACCATGTCTTTTTTTTTCAAGTTGCCTTGATCGTTAATTCCAATATAGAAAATGTAATATTTTGGATTAAAATTATCGATTTGATCAAACCACAACTGAAAACTATTTATGTGACCTAAAATTGACATTCCATCTACACCAGCATTAACAATCTTAATCTTTTTAAAATTTTCTTGTAATCTTCCAACAATCGTATCCTCATAATTTAAAAATTTTTGATTTGTTGTAGAGCCACCAACAAAAACTATATCAGGATTGCTTGTGTTTAGTTCTTTTTTAGATATCCGAAAGCCTTGGTTATTTCTTTTATAAAATGATATTCCTTTATGATTGGAAAAATTAAACTTGTAAATTCTCTCAATATTTCTCTCACTTGAAAGTCTTTCTGAGAGTTTATTTTCAAACCAGTATCCAAATAGGCACTCAATTATTAGTATTGAAATAAAAAGAACTAAAATATTTATTAAAAATATTTTTATATTTTTAAATATTAGTTTCAAATTATCTCTGATTTAAAGGTATAACTTTTCTATAGCTACTACCTTTATAACTTGCCAGAGGTCTTATAAGTTTATTTGCGGCGTGTTGCTCAAGAATATGTGCAGACCATCCCGTTATTCGAGAAATAACAAATATTGGAGTAAAGAAATCTGTATCAAATCCCATTAAATGATAAGTTGGTCCAGTAGGATAATCCACATTTGGATGAATATTTTTTCTATCAATCATCACCTTTTCAACAATGTCATAAATTTTTTCAAACTTTTTGTCTTTCTTTACTTTTGCAACTTTAGAAAAATATTCTCTCATAGTTGGTACTCTTGAGTCTCCACTTTTATAAACTCTATGACCAAAACCCATAACTACTGCTTTTTGATCTAAAGCATTGTTTATCCAATTTAATGCATTTTCAGGCTTTTTAATTTTATTCATCATATGCATTACTTCCTCATTTGCACCTCCATGCAATGGTCCTTTTAAACTTGCAATAGCACCAGTAATTGCACCATGAATATCCGACAAGCTGCTAGTGATTGTTCTTGCAGTAAATGTAGAAACATTAAAACTATGTTCAGCATATAATATAAGAGATACATCGAACGCTTTTACAATTTCTTTTTCAGGAACTTTTCCAAAACACATATAAAAAAAGTTTTCTGAGAATGACAAATTACTTTTTGGTTTAATGATTTTCTTTCCTTTTCTAATTCTATAGAAGGATGCTAAAGCGACAGGTGTTTTTGCAAAAATTCTCATTACTTTTCTCAAGTTTGCTTCAGGAGAATTATCTTTGGTCTCCTTATCTTCTAGTCCCATTATACTTACTGCTGTTCTTGCTACATCCATTGGATGTGATTTTTTAGGAAAATTCTTAATACTTTCTAATAATGTCTTTGATAGGTTTCGCTCTTTTCTCTCAACTTTTTCAAAATTTTTTAACTGTTTTTCAGACGGTAACTCCCCATTTAGAATAAGATATGCAACTTCCTCAAACTTACATTTTGAACAAAGATCTTGGGCAGCATATCCTCTATATGTAAGAGAGTTAATCTCCGGCATTACTTTTGAAACTTCTGTCTCATCAACCACAATTCCAAGTAAACCTTTTTTAATATCTTCAGCCATTAATCATGTCCATCTGTACTAAAATTATATATTTTTTTATCGAGAAGATTGTATTTTTCATAATCTACTAAGTCATACAATCTACTTCTAGTTTGCATTTTATCAATAAGGTTTTTTTGATGTCCCTCTTCAAAAATTTTCTTCAAACCTTCCTCCACACTTTTCATTGCCAATCTTTGAGTTGTAACAGGATAAATAACAATATTATAACCCAAATTTTCCAACTCTTTATAATCCAAAAGATCTGATTTTCCAAATTCTGTCATGTTTGCTAGTAAATATGAACTTAGACTTTTCCTCACTTTTTCAAATTCACTTTTATCTTTTAAAGCTTCAGGGAAAACTATTTCGGCCCCTGCGTCGATATATGCTTTACATCTATCAATCATCTTATCTATTCCCTCTACACTTTTTGCATCAGATCTGGCAATTATCTTAAAATTTTTATCTTTCCTAGCTTTGACACACTCTTCAATTTTTTTTACCATTTTTTTTACAGAAATAAGTTCTTTGTTATCAAGGTGACCACATCTTTTCCTTTCAACTTGATCTTCTATATGTACCGCTGTCACACCAAATTTTTCAAAAGTTTTAATAGTTTTTTTGCAAGACTTAAAACCAGTATCTATATCTACAATTGTAGGTAAGTTTGTTACTCGTGCTATTTGTTTTGATCTATTACTCACATCTTCAAGTGTGGTAAGACCTATATCTGGGTAACCAAGGTCATTAGACATAACACCCCCCGAAACATAAACAGCATCATAACCAATTCCTTCAATTACTTTAGCAGTTAATGGGTTGTATGCACCAGGAACTCTTAAAATTTTTCCACTTTTTAATTTATCAACAAAATCTTTTCTTTTTTCTTTTATTTTTTTTTTAATAAAGTGCATTAAAAAATACCAATTTTTTTATTTTTTTTAATATTCCTACTATTAATTTCAATATTTAGTTTGTGTAACTGATTTGACTTTAATTTTCTTAAGTTTTGAATATCCCTAAGAAATCTATCCGACTCTGTTTTGGGTATAATGTCTTTTGTGAGTGTTAAAAACTTTTTAATATAATTAGCCCTTTTGAATGGCCTTAAACCATAAGGATGAGCATCTGCTACACCTTGCTCTTCAATAATTTTTTTATTGTTTTTTAGCGTGACTACAACTTTAGCACCAAAAGCTTTATTTTTTGGGTTCGGGTCATGATAACGTTTGGTCCATTTCTTGTCCTCGTGAGTTTTTATAGATCTCCATATTTTGATAGTGCTTTTTTTTCGTGCTCTTGATTTGCTATATGATTTTACGTGATGCCAATCAGCGTCCTCTAAAGCAACAGCAAATATATACATTATAGAATGATCTAAAGTTTCTCTACTTGCATTAGGATCCATTTTTTGTGGATCATTTGCTCCTGTTCCAATTACATAATGAGTATGATGACTTGTATATATATCTATATTTTTTATTTCATTTAAGTTGTCTATTTTTTTATTTAATTTTTTCGCAAGGTCTATAAGCGCTTGCGCTTGATATTCTGCTGAATATTCTTTTGTGTAAGTTTCCAGAATAGCTTTTTTTTCTTGATTTTTTTTTGGAAGCGGAACTTTATATAATGCTTTTTTTCCATCGAGTATTCTTGCAATCACACTATCTTCACCTTCATAAATCGGGCTTGGCGCTCCTTCACCTCTCATTGCTCTATCGACTGCTTCTATACCAAGTTTTCCAGCATGCGCTGGAGCAAAAGCTTTCCAACTAGAAATTTCTCCTTTTCTAGATTGTCTTGTAGAAACAGTAACATGCAATGCTTGTTGAACAGCTTGATATATTGTTTCTGTTTTTAAATTAAGCATTGTTCCTATACCTGCTGCAACACTTGGACCTAAATGAGCTATATGGTCTACTTTATGTTTATGAAGACAGATACCTTTAACAAGATTTACTTGCACCTCATATGCAGTAATAATTCCCTTAATAAGGTTTAAACCGGAGACTTTCTTTTGTTGCGCAACAGCCATTAATGCAGGAATATTATCTCCTGGATGACTATAGTCTGCTGCTAAAAAGGTATCGTGAAAATCTAATTCTCTTACAGCAGTTCCATTGGACCAGGCAGCCCATTCACAATCGAATTTTTTTTTTGAATTAATTCCAAAAAGAGTAGCACCATTACTTCTTGAATGTTTCATTGCCATTTCTCTTGAGGTAACTACAGCTTTTCTATTTAATGAAGCAATAGCAACAGACGCATTATCAATTATCCTGTTTATTACCATATCAACCGAATCTTTATTTAGTTTAGCATTGTCACTTGCAATTTCTGCAATTTTCCATGCAAGTTGATTTTTTTTACTTAATTTATCTTTTGATGCGAAAACTCTTACTTTATGTATTTTCAATTTGTTCCTTTTTGAATTTAGTACTTCATTTACCTCAAGTATTCAAATATTTTGAAACTATTTTCTCAATACCCTGAAAATTAGTTACCAAATGATCATGAGGTATTTCATTTACTTTTTTATCAGTATATCCGTCCTCGAGCAATATAAATGGCAAGTTAGCAGAATTAGCTGCAGCAGAATCTGTTTCACTATCACCAATCATTAATGATTTTTTTAAATCTCCTTGAAGAATTTCAATAACAGAAGTTAAATGTCTAGGATCAGGTTTGCAATAATCAAAAGTATTGCTACCAGCAACATACTCAAAATAGTCAAAAATTTTTATTTTTTTTAATAAATCAATCGCTAGGTGCTCTTGCTTATTTGTACAAACTGCTAGTGAAATATCATTTTGTTTTGACCATTTCAAAAATTCTATCACACCATCAATAATCTTACTTTCATTAACAATATTTTTTGCATAATAATTTATAAAATCCTTTATCATTTGATCTTTAATTTTTTGATCTGATATTTTTCCAAACTCCTTTTTAGCTGTTCCCCAAATTGATCTTCCAATCAAAGCACCAGCGCCTTTTCCAACTAGATTTCTAATTTCCTCTGTTGTTTTTGTTTCGAACCCAAATTTTTTCATTACATAATTGTGTGCATTCATTAGATCTGGAGCCGTATCTACTATGGTTCCATCTAAATCTACTAAAACTGTGAATTTTTGACTCATTTTTAAAAAGTATTATTAAGAAATATTTTGTGAATTCTTTATCATAAATACTTATCTATAAGAAAAAATCAATGAAACAAACTGATATTCAAAATAAATTTAGAAAAAAATTTTTAAACCAAGGTGTTAAAATGACTGCGCCTGAGACTGTTTTTTTTTCAAATGATACTAAAATTGGAAAAAATGTAACAATCGAACCGTATGTTGTTTTTGGATCAAAAGTAAAAATTAAAAATAATGTAAAAATATTAGCATTTTCACATCTTGAAGGTGTAAGTATTGATAATAATGTTTCAATTGGTCCCTATGCACGTTTAAGACCTGGGACTGTTTTGGAAGAAGGTTCAAAAGTCGGTAACTTTGTTGAAATTAAAAAATCTCGGTTAAAAAAGAATTCAAAGGCAAATCATCTTACTTATATTGGTGATGCAACAATTGGAAAAAAATCAAATATTGGTGCAGGAACAATTACTTGCAATTACGATGGATTTAAAAAAAGCAAAACAATAATTGAGGATGGTGCTTTTATAGGATCAAACACCTCATTAGTTGCCCCGGTTAGAATTGGAAAAAAAGCAATTGTTGGAGCTAGTTCTGTAATCACTCAAAATGTCAATAATGGTTCTTTAGCTTTAACAAGAACAAAACAAACTGAAGTAAAAAATTATAGGAAAAAAAAATAAATTATGTGTGGAATTATTGGAATAACAAGCAATAAATTAGTTTCATCACCAATTATAAATTCGTTAAAAAAATTGGAATATAGAGGTTACGACTCTGCGGGAATAGCAACGATTGACTCTGGATTCATTAAAGAAGTTAAATGTGAGGGTAGAGTTGAAAGTTTAGAAAATGCTGTTTCAAAATCAAAGTTAACAGGAAATGTTGGAATTGGACATGTACGATGGGCAACACACGGTGTTCCAAACACAATCAACGCTCATCCACATTCATCAGAAAATGTATCTGTAGTTCACAATGGAATAATTGAAAACTCAACATTGTTAAAAAAGTTTTTAATAAATAAAGGTCACAAGTTTAAGTCACAAACAGATACAGAAGTAATTGTTCATCTTATTACTGAATATTTAAAAAAAGATAATCTTAAAGATGCAATTATTAAAGTTTTAAAAAAACTTCATGGAAGTTTTGCCTTAGGTATAATCTTTAAAGATAATCCAAATTTAATAATTGGTGCAAGAAGAGGCTCACCTTTAGCTGTTGGTTATGGTCCAGGAGAAAATTATTTAGGATCAGATTCTTATGCTTTAAAATCTATGACCAATAAAATTTCATATCTCAATGACGGTGAGTTTTGTATTATTAAAAAAGATAATGTTGAATTTTTTAATCAGAGTGGAAAAAAAATAAATAAAAAAATATTACTTTTGTCTTCTGATGAACAAAATTATGAAAAGGGTGATTATAAACATTTTATGGCCAAAGAAATCGATGAACAGCCAAACACTATTAAAAATTGTGTAAACGAGTATATAGACAAAATTAATAAAGATATAAATATTTTTAATTTTCCATTTAAAGAAAAGGAAATAAATTCTATAACTTTGATAGGATGTGGTACAGCTTATCATTCATGTATTATTGCAAAATACTGGTTTGAGCAATTAACATCAATTGATGTTAGTGTAGATATAGCATCGGAATTTCGTTATAGAAAAAACAAATTCAAAAAGGATTGTCTCTATATATTTGTGTCTCAATCAGGTGAAACTGCCGATACTTATGCAGCCTTAGATCTTTGTAATAAAAATAAGATGAAAACATGTTCAGTTGTCAATGTTATTGAAAGTTCAATTGCAAGAGATTCTAAGTTTGTTTTACCAATTCATTGTGGACCAGAAATTGGCGTTGCATCAACTAAAGCTTTTTTGGGACAAATGCTTGTTTTATATATACTTTGCTTAAAGTTAGCTCAAAAAAGAAAAGATATAAGTAAAAAAGATTATCTAATAAGAATTAAAAAATTATTTAGTCTTGCTGAATTAGTGAAAAAATCCTTAACAACTGAAAACAAAATACAATCAATATGCAGCTCATTCATTGATGCAAAAGGATCAATGTTTTTAGGAAGGGGCTATTCTTTTCCAATAGCATTAGAAGGAGCATTAAAACTTAAAGAGTTAGCATATTTACATGCTGAAGGATATCCAGCGGGTGAAATGAAACATGGTCCATTAGCGCTAATTGAAGATGGAATGCCTGTTGTTGTAATTGCTCCAAGAGATCAACATTATAAAAAAAC
>QCOG01000005.1 GCA_003213015.1 Pelagibacteraceae bacterium AG-430-F16 | reverse complement strand
ATTTTTTGAATTTTTTAATAACTCAGCCTCAACTTTTGCTCCGGATACAACAGGGTTACCTAACTCAATATTTTTGTCATCACCGTAAGCCAAAATCTCTTTGAACTCAATTTTACTATTTGGCTTACCTTCTGGAAATTTTTCGATTTTTAAAATCTCTCCAGCTTTAACTTTGTACTGTTTTCCACCTGTTTGTATGACTGCAAATGACATAAAAGTATTTTTTAAATTATGCTGCAATATAGTTCTAAGGTATTTTTAGTCAAGTTATATCGATTAAAAATTATCCTTTAAATCCCTTAATTTTGAAAATTCTTCCTGATTTTTTGCCCTTAAAAAAATGTTACAATTCAATTCATCTTTTATTGTAGATGGTACGGAAGGAAAACCGCTTTCCAATTTTTTTTTAATATTAAGAATCTTTTTATCAAGTTCTGAATTGTTTTGATCGAATCTTTGACAAAAAATTCCATTATTTAATGTATATTCATGCCCAAAGTATATGTTTGTCTCAGGTGGCAAAACTTTTAACTTAGATAATGAATTAAACATATCTTCATAGTTACCCTCAAAAATTCTTCCGCAACCCAAAGAAAACAATGTATCTCCAGTAAAAACTGTTTTTTCATTAAAAAAATGGAAACATATATGTCCAGAAGTATGCCCAGGTACATGAATTACTTTAAATTCAAAAATACCATCCCTCCAAATTTGATTATCTTTTAAGGGAATATCAATCATAGGAATTCTATCTTTATCTTTTTCAAAGGCTAAAATTTTTGCATTAAACTGACTTTTAAGGATATTGTTACCGCCAATATGATCTCCATGATGGTGAGTATTTAGAATATATTTTAAATTTAAATTGTTTTTATTGATATACTCTAATACTGGTTTTGCCTCACCGGGATCTACTACACAAGCATCTAGACTCTTTTCATTAACTAACAAATACGAAAAATTGTCAGTAAGACATTTTATTGTTTCAATTTTCATTTTATTTTTCTAGTATAAAAATTCCTAATTCAGAAAATAAATTTTGAAATTTTAAATTTTTTAAATTAATCTTAATATTTCTTTCTCTGCAATAATTTTCAAAATCCTTAATTGTACACATATGCAGGTTTGGAGTATCAAACCATTCGTTAGGCAAGTTTTCTGTAACTGGCATTGTGCCCTTTAAAAGTAAATGAAGCCTTACTTTCCAGTGTCCAAAATTTGGAATTGATACAATTGCTTTTTTGCCAATTCTTAGTAATTCATTTAATACGTTTTCTGGATCTAAGAAAGCCTGTAAGGTTTGACTAAGAATTACAAAATCGAAAGAGCTATCTGGAAATTGTTCTAAATCTTTTTCTGCATCACCCTCAATAACAGTTAAACCTTTTTCAACACATTTTTGAACATTAGATTTTGATAATTCAATTCCTCTTATATCTTTACTGATGTTTTCAGTAATGTATTTCATTAATTCGCCATTCCCACATCCTACATCTAAGATCTTGGCATTTTTTGTCACTAATTTCGCGATATTATAAAATTCTTTTTTCATTAAATTTTCTCATAAGATTTGTTTAAAAAATTCCTTACAGTGTTAAGGAAGTCTGGAACATCAAGTAAAAATGAGTCATGTCCCTTGTCAGATGTGATTTCAACAAATCCAACATTTTTACCTATTGAATTAAGCGCAATAACTATTTCTCTGTTTTCAGAAGTTGGATAAAGCCAGTCTGACGTAAAAGAAATGATAAAAAATTTTGTATCACTTTTTTCAAAAGCTTTTGATAAGTTACCTTCAAACTTCTTTGTTAAATCAAAATAATCCATAGCTCTTGTAATGTATAAATAGCTGTTTGCATCAAACCTATCCACAAAAACTGAGCCCTGATATCTAAGATAACTTTCTATTTGAAAGTCAGCGTCAAAGCTAAATTTTAAATCATCCCTCTCTTGTAGCTTTCTACCAAACTTTTCTTGAAGACCTGCTTTAGACAAATAAGTTATGTGTGCTGCCATTCTTGCAACAGCAAGCCCTTTGTCTGGTTGTTTATTCTGCTCTTCATAAAAGCCATCTTGCCAATTACTATCCGCCATTATTGATTGTCTACCAAGTTCATTAAGAGCAATATTTTGAGCTGAATGACTTGCTGTACATGCTATTGGAATAGCGGTGTGAGCTTTATTTGGGAAATTAGATACAAACTGAAGAACTTGCATTCCCCCCATAGAGCCTCCGATAACACAGAACAATTTTTCAACTTCAAAATGTTCTAAAAGGCTATATTGGGCATTAACCATATCATTAATTGTGATTACAGGAAAATTAGTTCCATAAGGTTTTTTTGTTTCAGGATTTATATTGCTTGGTCCAAAAGAACCCATACATCCACCTATTACATTTGCTGCGATTACAAAATATTTATTAGTATCAATGGCTTTATCAGGTCCAAGGGCATAATTCCACCAACCGTCTTTCTTTGTAATTGGATTTGTTCCTGAAGCAAACTGGTCCCCTGTTAGTGCATGAAAAACTAATATAGCATTATTTTTTTTATCATTTAATTTCCCATATGTTTCGTAAGCCAACGGAAAATTACTGATTATCTGGCCACAATCTAGTTTCAATGGTTTTTTTACCAATAAGGTTTTTATTTTATTTTTTTCAAACATAGTTTTCTGTGAATTGAGAGGAAAAAAAACTTATTTAGCGGTTTTTTTAAAGCGCTCGCAATTCAGTTAAATCAGCGCAAAATTCTTTTATAACATGTTACTATTTATGTCAATTATATCCCGTAGAGGGTTAATTTTATTTAAATAACCAGTATATTATTTATATATATCATTATGCAAAAATTAAACTATAGAAAAATAAATGTGCAAAGCTATGTGCCAGGTAAGTCAAATATTTTTAGAAAAAAAAAAATTATTAAACTATCTGCAAATGAATCTGCACTTGGACAATCACCTAAATCCAGAAAGATAATTTCAAGCATAAGAAAGCTAGATAAATATCCAGATAGCAAAACAAGAACTTTAAGGAGAGAAATCTCACAAAAATTCAAATGTAATTTTGATCAAATTATTTGTGGCTCAGGATCTGACGAAGTCATACAATTATTGTGTCAATTATTTTTACAAAAAAAAGATGAGGTTATTGTTCCTCAGTATAGCTTTCTAATGTATAGGATATACAGTAACATAATTGGTTCAAAAGTAATTTATTCGAAAGAAAATAATTTTAAAATTTCAGTCAGAGGAATTGTTGATAAAGTTTCGAATAAAACAAAAATTGTTTTTTTAGCTAATCCTAATAATCCGACAGGGACATACTTAACAAAAAATGAATTACTTGAATTAAGAAAAAAACTTAGACAAAATATTCTTCTTGTAATAGATGATGCTTACTATGAATACATGGTAAACAAGGATTACAAATCTGGATTAGAATTATTTAAAAACAAAAAAAATGTATTTATTCTAAGGACATTTTCAAAAATATACGGTTTAGCTTCACTAAGAATAGGCTGGGGTTATGGCTCAAAAGATATTGTAAAAGAACTACTTAAAATCAAACCACCATTCAACATAAATAAAATTGCTGAAATGGCTGCAGTCGAAGCATTAAAAGACAAATCATTTGTCACAAAATCAGTTAAACATAATCTGAAATGGGCTTATAAGATTAAAAAAACTTTAGAAAATTATAAAATTGAAACTAATAAAGTTTCGGCAAATTTTCTTTTATTAGATTTTGATAATTGTAAATATTCTGCTATTAAAATCAAAAAATCTCTTGAAAAAAAAGGAATTCTTTTAAGAAGTTTAGAAGCATACAAAATTAAAAATAAGTTAAGATTAACTATCGGAAACACAAGAGAGAATATTCTTCTTCTTAAAACCTTAGAAAAAATATTTGGAAAATGATCAATAAATTATTAATTGTAGGCTGTGGCTTAATAGGCTCATCAATATTAAAGAAGGTTTGTAAAAAGAAGATTGCCAAAAAAATACTTGTTTTTGAAAAATCTAAAAAAAATCAAAGAATATTAAAGAGATTAAAGCTTAAATTTCAATTAATTAAAAAAATGGATAAAAAAATATCTGAATGTGACTTTATTATCATCTGCACTCCCTTAAGCGAATACAAAAAAATATTTTTAGCATGCAATAAATATTCAAAAAAGAATATATTAATTACTGATGTAGGCTCTGCAAAGAGAGACTCAATCACTAAAATAAATAGAATTAAGAGAAAAGATATTAACTGGATTTCAAGTCATCCAATAGCAGGCTCCGAAGTATCAGGACCATTGAATGGTAATCAAAATCTATTTGTAAATAAATGGTCAGTAATAATAAAACAAAAAAAATCACAAACCAAAGAAATGAAAAAAATATTGAAATTTTGGAAACTACTTGGCTCAAAAACAGTTACTATGGATGCAGATGAACATGATAAGATATTTGCAATAACGAGTCATTTGCCACATTTGATTGCTTACAATTTAATTTTAACAGCAACTAATTTTAAAATTTCAAATAAAGATAAAGTTCTTAAATTTAGCGCAGGAGGATTAAGAGATTTTTCTAGAATCGCTGCTTCAAACGAAATTATGTGGCGAGATATATTCTTTAATAATAAATCAAATATGCTAAAAGTGATTGATCTTTTCATCAAAAACTTAAAAGTATTTAAACGTGATATTAAATCAAATAAAAAGAATTTAGGAACCAAATTAAGAAATTTAAAAAAAGTAAGACAAAAGATAGTTTTATTAAAACAAGATACTTCAAAACCAGATTTTGGCAGAACCTAAATCTAAAACTCTTTTATTAAATCTCCAATCATACTTTTGTAATTTTTGATGGAATTATAAACTTTTTTACTTATTGGTTTATTTGCCTGGTCAAAACTTAAAGTTCTTATTATACGTGAACTTTTGTGATGGCTCATGACGTTTTCATCCCATTCCAAACCACAAAAATTTAAAATTTTCTCAATTTGATGTTTTGGATTTTCTACCAAGATTTCATAGTTTAGATTGAAAATATTTTTAGGGAATTCTCTTTCCCAAAATTTCATTGTATTCAAATAAAGTTTATAAAATTTAGTGATATCCTTAAAGTCATTTACAAACTCTGTTTTAATCGGAAAATAATTTTTATAAATTGACCAACAGTTATCTAAAGGGTCTCGAGTGCAATTAATTATTCTGGCCTTTGGAAACAAACTTAAGATCAATCCTATATTATAAAAGTTTAATAATTCTTTATCTGTAAAAAAAGAAGATGAGTCATTTAACTCTGATATTAAAGAAAGATAATCATTTCTGTAATTATCGATTGAAGAGACGTCGATCTTTTTCTCATTAATTATTTTGTTAGCAATTTCCTGTATGTAAGGTATCTCACCTCCACCAAATACGTTTTTATGAGATGAAAGTATTTGTTCAATCAATGACGAACCTGAGCGTGGCATGCCTACAATAAATATCAAATTTCTATGTGTTTTAGATGATTTAAAATGTTTGATCTTTTTGTATAGGTTTATACAGTTATTAATCTTTTTTTCATCTTTACTAAAATTATATTTTGTCTCCTTTTTTGTTAATTCGTTTCCCATTTTTAAAAATTTAAAAGCATTTTTATAATCTTCAATATCTTCGTAAGCTTTATGAACTCCATAATAGAGATGTATTTTTTCTAAATTATTTAAATCGTCATCATTTATTTTTTTAAGCATTTCATTCAAATGTGGGTCGTTTTTGACGTATTTATGAACTAAAGAATATTGACGATCAGCATCAGTTAATTTTTTATTCAATTCTAGTATTCTTTTGCAATATTTTTTCGAGTCCTCTTTTTGATTTGTAATTCTATAAATGCCAGCTAGATTAATTAAGGTTGGAAGTGCATCTTTTTGTATACTTAAAACTTTTTTATAATATTCTATCGATTCTTCAATTTTATTAGTTTCCCTTTTTAAGTTTCCCAAATTATTAAGAATATGAAGATGATTGTTGTCTATTTCCAAACCTTTTTCAAAATATTTTTTTGCTTCTGAATACTTGTGTATCTTATAAAAACATGTGCCTATGTTATTCAGGAAATTTGGATGATTTGGATTTAAAGCTAACGCTTCTCTCATAACATCTATTGATTTTTCAATTTCCCCATTCTTCTGGTAAGCAATACTTAATAAGTTAAAAAATAATTGGTGTTTTCTTTTTTTAAGTATTTTATTGCATTCTCTTATAACTTCTAAAAAATTCCCTTTGACAAATTTTTTGTAAAGCTGATCGTATTTTTTTTTTAATACTTCATCTGATAATATATTCATTTTATTCCAATCACTTCAAGTTTAGCAGTTTTTTTTATTAAATTTATCGTTTTTTTAATATCCATAATAATAACTTTTTTCTTTGGACCGTAAGCATGTATCAAATTTTTTTTTGATAAACATACAGCTACATGGCCTTTCCAAAAAATAATCGAATTTTTTTTAATTGATCTTGATTTCTTGAAATATTTAAATTGAGGCCCTGTGTCTCTTGGAAAATAAAGATTGTTGAATTTATAAAATAGTTGAATTAATCCAGAGCAATCTACTCCATCAAACTTTTTTCCTCCCCATTTATATTTAACATTTTTAAAAATTTTTATTCTTTGAAATATTTTTTCTTTATAATTTAAAGGGACAACATCAGATTTTTGTATCCAATAGTTATCAAAATTAAAAAATCCTTTATTACTTGATTTTACTTGTATCAAAGAAGTGAAACTTAATTTCATCCTAACTTTAGAGGTTTTATAAGGTTTTGAATAAACTTTTGCTTTTAAAGAAGATACTTTATGTGTAGGCCTATGAAAGAGACTTTCAAATTTTTTTTGTTTTATAAAACCTACATATTTGTCATAACTAGTTTTAATTTTGTACCAATCTTTGTATCGTTTCAAAATTGTAAATTTTTCCCCATAAAGAATTTGAGAAGATAGTTTTGTATTCTTTTTTTTATTTTCGTATATATTTATGAAAGAATACTTATTAATCATTTATCTTTTATAGGAGCAATTGTACCTATCCAATATATCAAGAGTAATACCGGCATTCCTAACAACGCAGTAAGTATGAAGTAATTACTATATCCCATTACATCAACCCATGCACCAGAATATCCTGCTATAAGTTTTGGTAAAAATAACATAATTGAACTAAACAAAGCATATTGAGTCGCAGTAAATTTGATTGAGGTTAGTCCAGATAGATAAATTACAAAAGCTGCTCCAGCAAATCCACTCGATATATTATCTGCTGTAATTACCATGATTAAATAATTAATATTTGCTTCGACTGTTGCTAGCCAAGCAAATAGTAAATTACTTAAAGATGCAATTAATGCGCCTAAGAATAAAGCTGTCATCGTTCCTTTTTTAGAAGCAAAATAACCCCCTAATAGTCCACCAATGATAGTTGCGAAAACTCCAAAGAATTTTGAGTAAGTAGCAATATCTTTTATTGAATATCCTTTTTCTATGTAAAATATATTTGCCATAACACCCATAACAACATCTGCTATTCTATATAGAGAAATAAGCATAAGAATTATTAACGCAAATCTTCCATACTTTTTTATAAAATTCATTATTGGAGCAATATAACTTTCAGTTACCATCTTTTTTTCAACTATTTTAAATTTTGTCATCAACATCAAAAAAATACCTGAGACAAAGAAACAAAAAATCAACTTTAAACTAGTGAGTATAAAAATTAAAAAATTATTGTCTTTTACAGAAAAACTTATATTTGAGTACGAATATATAAAAATCGTGATAGCTAATAATATAGATAAGAAGAAAATCAAATGATTATTTGTTTTCTTGAATACATTTTTTTTTATTTTCGGTTCATTCGATGTAAGATTTGCAAATATACCAACCGCCATAAATAAAGCCATTATGCAATAAACTTTTTGCCATACGAACTGATCGTAGTTATCTGAACCAAAATAAGAAGCTAACCACAAGCTCCCAGCACCACTTACTAGCATCCCAACTCTATATCCAGCTATATACATCGAAGATAAATATCCCTGTTTGCTCTGAGAAACCGACTCAATCCTAAATGCGTCAATTATAATATCTTGAGATGCGCTAAAAAAAGCCAATAGAACAATAAAAAAAGCTGTTGCATATAAGTTTTTTTGTGGATCCGTGAATGAAGTTAGTATCAAAGAAAAAATAATTAAAAACTGAACTAATAAAAGCCAACTTCTTCTATGGCCAAACTTTTTAAAAATTGGCAAACTGAACTTGTCTATTATCGGTGACCATAAATATTTAAACGCGTATGCAAAGCCAGCCCAACTAAATAAAGTAATTGTGCTTCTCTCAATGCCAGCTTTAGATAACCAAACTGATAAAGTTGAGAACACTAATAATATTGGTAATCCAGAGGAAAAACCAAATAAAAGCATTTTTAATGATTTTTCTTTAAAGAAGTAATAAAAATTATTTGTCAATTAATTTCTCCAAAATGATGGTAAAAAAATTACTAAAATTGCAAAAATTTCTAAACGACCTAAGATCATTCCAACAGATAAAATCCATTTTGATGCTGATGGCAAACTTGCATAATTACTATTCGGCCCAATTTCATTTCCTAATCCGGGACCAACATTTGATATTGAGGAAGCTGCTCCTGAAACTGCTGTAATAAAGTTTAAACCTGATAGTGTTAACAAAGCAGATATCACGAAAAAAATTATAATATAAAGGTAAATAAATGATATAATTGAAGCGACTAATTTATCTTGAACTATGTCGTTATTATATTTCAAATTAATAATTGCTCTAGGATATATTATTTTTAATAATTGATTCTTTAAAAAGAAATAAAGCATATGGACTCTAAATACTTTAATACCACATGTAGTCGATCCTGCGCAGCCACCTATAAACATAAGTAATAAAAAAAATATTAAAGGAAAATTACCCCATTGATCAAATTCTTTAGTAACATAACCGGTTCCTGTTAATATTGAAACAACATTAAAGACAATTGCTCTTAATTGAATTTCAAAAATGCTTTTATTAACGATTGCTAAATAAATAAAAAGTGTAAGAATTGAAAAAAATATTAACTTGAAGAATAATTTTATTTGCTCATCTTTGAATACAATTTTCCTATTACCAGATAAAAATTTAATATATGAAATAAATGGGATACTACCCAAAATTATAAAAACTATAGAAACATACTCAATTTTGGCACTTTCAAAAAATCCTATTGACTGATTGTAATTCGAGAAACCTCCTGTAGCAATGGTGGTCATCGAGTGAGTTAAGCTATCAAAGAAATTCATTCCACAAATTTTGTAGAAAAATGCACAAAGCAGAGTTAAAGAAAAATAGATCAGAACTAATCTTAGAGAAATTTGTTTTGATTTTGGAAGTATTTTTTCTGAACTATCTCCACTTGAAATTTTCAATAGTTGCATACCTCCGATGTTCATTATAGGCATTAAAGTAATTGCCATTACAATGATTCCAATTCCACCTAACCATTGGAGTATTGCCCTCCAGCTTAAAATTGCCTTAGGAGTGTCAGATAAATTATTTATAATTGTAGCCCCAGTGGTTGTAATTCCAGACATACTTTCAAAAAAAGCGTCGGTTAAAGATAGGTTTAAGTCTGAGAATATAAATGGAATAGATCCGAATATTGCAACTCCTAGCCACGATAATGCGGTTAGGAGAAATGCCTGTTGAGTACTTAAGCTTCTGTTATGATCAATATTGGCTAAAAAAAACAAAGCACCAAAAGTAATTGTAATTATTGAAGATATTATAAAGGTAGAATTAAATTCGTTATAAATTAATTGTATAGAAATAGGAACTAACATTGAAAAACCTAATACAATCAACAATACGCCTAAAGTAAAAAAAACTGTTTTATAATTGGACATTTAATTTAAACATTATTTTATGGAAAATAAATTTCAACATTATATGAATTTAAATATAAGCAAATTATACAATAAATTCGTTTTTTGATGAAAGAAATTAATAGACAAGACATTGAAAATTCAAACTCATGGCCAATAGTTGAAGCAAAAAAAATTTTAAAAGAGAGAAAGTCTTTTATAGAAAAAAAAAGAAAGATAGTTCTTCAAACTGGCTACGGTCCATCGGGTTTACCTCACATAGGAACTTTTGGTGAGGTGGCACGTACATCAATGGTATTAAATGCATTAAATTTATTAACAGACTTACCTAAAGAAATTATTACATTTTCTGATGATATGGATGGTCTTAGAAAAGTGCCAGATAACGTACCTAATAAAAAAATTTTAAATGACAATCTCCACAAACCATTAACTGTTGTTCCAGATCCTTTTCAAAAATTTGATAGTTTCGGAGAGCATAATAATGAAATGTTAAAAAATTTTTTGGATAAATTCAATTTTAAGTATAATTTTTTAAGCTCTACAAAATTATATAAAAGTGGTTTCTTTAATGACCCACTAAAAAAAGTTTTAGAAAATTATGATGGGATAATGAACATTATAATCCCAACTCTTGGTAAAGAAAGACAAAAAACCTATAGTCCCTTTTTACCAATATGTCCAAAAACTGGTCAGGTTTTGGAAATTCCAGTTTTGGAAATAGATAAATCAAAATCGACTATTACATTCGATAACAATGGAGAGAAAATTAATGTCAGTATTCTTGATGGTAAATGCAAACTTCAATGGAAAGTAGATTGGGCAATGCGTTGGTATGCTTTAGATGTTGATTTTGAGATGTATGGAAAAGACTTAATTGAAAGTGCAATCCTATCAACAAAAATTGTGAAACTTTTAGGTAAAAAAAATCCATCTGGTTTTGCATATGAATTATTTCTAGATGAAAAAGGAGAGAAAATTTCAAAGTCAAAAGGTAATGGTGTTACAATTGAGGAATGGTTAAAATATGCTTCTCCAGAAAGTCTATCCTTATTTATGTTTCAAAATCCAAAACGAGCAAAAAAACTTTATAAAGAAATTGTGCCGAAAGCGGTCGATGAATATTTAGATTGTATAGAAAAAAGTAAAAATCAGTCAAATAAAGAAATTTTATTAAACCCAGTATGGCATGTCCATAACGGAAATATTCCTGATGAAAAAAAAATTATGAGCTATTCAATGTTACTAAATTTGGTTGAAACAAGTAATGCTAATTCAAAAGATGTTTTATGGAAATTTGTTGAAAGGTACGCAAAAGACCTAAATAAAAAAGACTATCCAATATTTGATAAATTAATTGAATACTCAATAATATATTTTAATGACATTGCTAAAAGTAATAAAAAATACAAAAATCCAAACAATGAGGAGAAAAAAGCGTTACTAAATCTAATTAAGATGTTAGAGAATTCTCCAGATAACCTTGAACCAGAAGATATTCAAACAAATATTTATACTGTTGGAAAAGAAAATGGTTATAAAGAAAATTTAAGGGACTGGTTCAAATTAATATACGAAGTAGTATTTGGAGTTGAAAATGGACCTAGGTTAGGTTTTTTTATAAGTTTCTTTGGTGTAAAAAATACTATTAAATTAATAAAAGAAAAAATTAATTAATGTTTTCTAAAATAAGACCTTTTATTTTTAAGTTAGACCCTGAGTTAGCGCATGATCTTGCAATTAAAGCACTAAAAACAAATTTAATTGTTAATGATAAAAAAAAGAATAAATTTACTTTTAAAACTAAATTATTTGGAAAAGAAATTACAAATCCAATTGGAATAGCTGCTGGATTTGATAAAAATGCAGAAGTTTACAATCCTTTATTTAAACTTGGTTTTGGTTTTGTAGAAGTTGGCACTGTTACTCCTTTAAGTCAGTACGGTAATCCAAAACCTCGAGTTTTTAGATTAGAGGAAGATTGCGCTCTAATAAATCGATTGGGCTTTAATAATAATGGGGCTGATGATGCAAGGTCAAGAATAATTAAAAAAAAACCTATAGGGATGCTCGGAGTAAATATAGGACCCAATTGGAACTCAGAAAATAAAATTGAAGATTATTTAGGTTGTTTAAGGAAATTTCATGATATTGCTGATTATATTACAATCAATATTTCATCACCAAATACAGAGAATTTAAGAGATTTCCATAATAATGAAGAATTAAAAAATTTGCTGGAAAGTATTCAAAACGAAAGAGAAAAATTAAAAAGTAATATTCCGATAGCCATTAAAATATCTCCCGATATTAACCAGAAAAAAGTTGAGGAAATCTGTAGAACAATTTTGGATTATGATATTAAAGCTATAATTGTTTCTAACACAACAGACGGTAATCGCGATAGTTTGAAAAACCACAAGAAATTTCAAAAAGGAGGACTTTCGGGAAAACCTTTAAATGAAATATCAAATAAATTAATAAACAATTTTTATAAAATATTAAATAATAAGATAGATATAATTGGTGTAGGAGGAGTGGACTCTGGTGAGACAGCTTATCAAAAGTTTATACACGGGGCAAAGTTTGTACAGCTTTATACGGGAATGGTTTTTCAAGGCCCAAAAATTGTAAACAAGATTTCAGATGAGTTGAATAATATTCTTGAAACTAATAATGTAAAAAAATTAACCGATATTATCGGAAAAATTTAAAATATCGGCTTGACTGACAATTAAACTACATTTATACAACGTTAACTATAATGACAAAAAAATGTGAACTTACCGGTAAAAGACCTTTAAAGGGTCATAAAGTTAGCCATGCAAATAATAAAGTTAAGAGAAGATTTTTGCCTGGTATTAAAAAAGTAAATCTTAAAAGTGATATTTTAAATAAAAGTTTAAGATTAAATGTCTCAAATTCTGCTATGCGATCTATTGATAAAAAAGGGAGTTTTGATCAATTTATGAAGGAAGTTAAATCAAAATATTTATCAGATAGACTTAAAAAAGTTAAAAAAAGTATTCTACAAAAATCCGCATAATGAATAAAGTTTTTCTAACCCTTTCTTTTTTTATGGGTTTGGTGGTTTTAGCATCAAACTATCTAGTTCAATTTCCAATAAGATATTACGGTTTAGAGCAATTACTTACTTATGGTGCTTTTAGTTATCCTATAGCTTTTTTAATTACAGATTTAGCGAACAGATCATATGGAAAGATTGCAGCGAGAAAAATTGTATATTTTGGATTTGTAATTGGAATTAGTTTTACATTATTTTTTTCAACTAATTTTGATGATTTAATATCAGTTAGAATTGCTATTGGATCAGGATCAGCATTTTTAGTTGCTCAACTTTTAGATGTACAAGTTTTCGATAAATTAAGAAAAAAGAAATGGTTTATTGCTCCATTAGCCTCATCTCTTGTCGGATCTACAGTTGATACCTTTTTATTCTTTTCAATTTCCTTTTACGCAACTGGTGTACCTTGGGTTACTTTATCGTTAGGTGATCTAGCAGTTAAAATATTTGTAGCTTTGGTAATGTTAATACCTTTCAGATTATTATTAGGCACTTTAAAGACAGTTTAAGATTAAACTTTAGGCTCTTGTTGAGTCATGCAATGAACAGCACCAAATCCCCAAATAAGTTTTGAACAATCAATCCCAACAATTTTTTTGTTTTTAAAGAACTTTTTGAATATTTTAATCACTTTTAAATCGCACTTATCATTAAAAATTGGCAGCAAAACAATTTTATTGCATATTAAAAAATTCATATAACTCGCAGGTACCCTAATTTTATCGAATAATATCGGTTTAGGCATTGGTATTTTTATTATTCTAAATTTTTTCCCATTTGAATTCTTGGCACTTTTTATAATTTTAAGGTTTTTTTTCAAAATTTGGTAATTTTCATCCTTTTTATTGTTTTCGATTGCTGTCATAATAGTATTCTCTGAAACAAACCTACTTATATCATCAACATGGCCATGAGTATCGTCTCCGACAATACCTTTATTAAGCCAAATGAAATTATCTACATTTAGTAACTTTGACAATACTCTTTCATATGTGATCTTATTAATTCCTGGATTTCTCAATTGAATTTTGCTTAGCAAACATTCTTTAGTTAACATAATAGAACCTTTACCATTAACGTCTATAGCTCCACCCTCAAGTATAATTTTTTTATATCTATTTTTAATCTTTATTCTTGGTTCAATTTTTCTAATTTGGGTTTTTTTGTGGATAACAAGGTTAACTTTGTTATCTTTTTTAAAATTTTTATATTTTGACCATCCATTAAACTTGAAGTTTATAAAAATTTTGCTTTTTGTTCTATCATTCACAAGATAAATAGGGCCAAAATCTCTAATCCATATCCTATCTGTTTGCATTTTAAAGAATCTAATATTTCTTAATTTTGCACTAAAAAATTTAAGTATCCGTATTATTTTATTTTTTTTTTCATTTAATTTAATAATGAGATTAACCTTTTGTGTTTTTGAAATTATAGAAACTATTTGTGCTACTTTTTTTGGAATAGACTCGAAAAGGTCTGGCCAATCTTTTTTGTTATAAGGCCAAGTTATCCAAATAGATTCTTGTTTTTCCCACTCTGCGGGCATTCTATATCCAAGATCGGATAAACTTTTATTCATCTTTTGGATTATTCATCAACCCTCTGTAGGCATCAATTCTTCTATCTCTTAAAAATGGCCAGTGTTGTCTAACATTTTCAACTTTTCTAAAATCAATATCACAAATTAATATACCTTCATTCTTAGAGTTAAGTTTTGAAACAATATTTCCACTTGGGTCAACAACAAAGGAATTACCCCAAAATTCGATTTTTCGTTTACCTTTTTTTTCCACTCCAACTCTATTTATTGCAGCAACAAAAATACCATTAGCTATTGCGTGGGACTTTTGAATTGTAATCCAGGACTCTAATTGTGATTTACCGTACCTTTTTTTTTCATTTGGGTGCCACCCGATAGCAGTTGGATAAAATATTAATTCAGCACCTTTTAAAGTTGTAAGTCTTGCCGCTTCAGGAAACCACTGATCCCAGCAAATAAGTGAACCGATGTTTCCAAACTTTGTTTTTACTTTTTTAAATCCTAGATCTCCAGGTGTAAAATAAAATTTTTCATAATATCCAGGATCATCAGGAATGTGCATTTTTCTATATTTGGAAACAATTTTACCCTTCTCGTTAATTGTTAAATTTGTGTTGTGGTACATTCCAGATATTTTTTTTTCAAATAATGATATGATAAGAATAATCTTTAATTCACGTGCGAGTTCACAAAAAATTTTAGATGTTTCGCTGGGAATTTTTTCAGCTAATTTAAAGTTTGAATGATTTTCTGTTTTACAAAAATAGTTAGATAAAAACAGCTCAGGGACGCATATTATTTTCGCACCCTTTTTTTTTGCTTCTCTTATTTTTTTTATAGAGTTTTTCAAATTAAAATCTTTGTTGTTTGAAATTTTAAGTTGAATTAAACCAATTTTGGTTTTTTTCGTCATTTTTGATATAGCTTTGTAAAATTCTTTCTCTCTCGACTTTTCCACTCTCCTCTGTGATAAGCATCACTAGCAATTAAAGGCAATACGCTAGTAGCTTCAGCGAAAACCATTTGCTCCTTTGTTATATCAACTTTTCCCCATGAACTAGCTTCTTTAAGAGTAGAGCTACTACATGCCCCATCTCTTGAGTCTGCCACAGTTATTTGAATTGCGTATTTGTGCATATCTACTTCTTTACCTAATAACTCGGCACAAATAACCGTATCTTGAATAAAATTTTTCGGAACACCTCCACCTATCATAAATAGGCCAGAATTTTTCGATTTAATTTTAATTTCTGTTAATTCTCTAAATTCTCTAATTGAGTCTATAGTGATGTGTTTATTTGGATTTTTTTCTTGATGCATAACCAGTCCAAATCCAGCGCTCGAATCAGTAAAAGCAGGGCAAAAAATAGGAACATTATTATCAAATGCTGTTTCTATTAATGAACCTTTTTTTCTTGAATTATCTTTTAAATATCTTCCCATCTCATATATAAATTCTCTAGAGGTGTATGTCTTTGGGGGTAATTTATCAGCTATTTCACATATAATTTTATCGCACATTTGCAATTCATCCTCATCAATATAAGTATCGTAAATCCTATCAATGTAATTTTTTCTAAGTTCACTATCATCTTGAAATTGTGAACCTTGATAATGTTTAAAACCCAAACCCTCAAAAAAATCCATATCAACAATAGATGCGCCAGTAGCAACGATAGCATCTACCATGTTGTATTTAACCATATCTTTATAGATATTCATGCATCCAGCAGCAGAAGTTGATCCTGCAAGTGTCAAAAAAATTGTACAATTCTTATCTTTTAACATTTCGTTAAAAATACTTGCAGCGTTTCCTGTTTCTCTGGAGACAAAAGACATTTTTTGCATCGACGATATAATGTCTCTAGAGTCGAAAGAAGTTATGTCAATGTGCTCTACAGGTTTGTTAAGAAAACTTTTTTTTGTATTGTGGCCTAAATTTTTCTTTTCTGACATTTATGCGACTAGAGATCCTTTATTTTTATCTCTATCGTACATAGTCATTATTGGTTCATCCTCAACTTCATAAATCTCATTCGAATAAAAGCCGTTAAATTGAGTTCTAAAAGTTAATCCATATGCCCCTAGTTGACCAAGTTCTATGTAATCATTTTCTTTAATATTATTAGGTAAAATAAAAGGTCCTTTCATATAATCAAGACTATCACAAGTTGGTCCATAAAAATCAAAAGCAGTCATTTTTTTTGAAATCATTCTTCCATTTGTAATAATCCTTGAAGGATAAACTATATTTGGAACCCCACCATCAAATAAAGTTCCATAAGTTCCATCATTAATATAAAGCTTTTGTTTTTTTCTTAAATTTACTTTTACTATTGTTGATCCCGATTCTGCGACTAATGCTCTACCTGGCTCACAAATTATTTCAGGCATTTTATTTAATTTCAATTTTTCAAGAGCTGATTTAATTTCGTTAAAATAACCATCCAAAGATGGTGGAATTAGATCTGGATAAATAGTTGGAAATCCACCTCCAATATTTATTACATCTGGAATAATTCTTGTTTTTTTGATTATATTTCCGATTTCAGAAATACCTTTAGCGTATGAAATAGGATGCATACATTGCGAACCAACATGGAAACTTAAACCAATTTTTTTTGCATATTGTTTAGTTAATCTTAATAACCCGGTTGCTTCAGAACTTAATGCACCAAATTTTTTTGATAAATCAATCTCAGCATGTTCATTGGAAACAGCCACTCTTACATACAACTCAAGATCCTTAGCTTGTTCTGTAGACTCAATAATTTTGATTAATTCCTCTTTCGTGTCTAATGAAAAACTTTTAACATTATATTTAAAATACGCATCTCTTATACTTTCTCTACTTTTTACAGTATGCATATAAGAACATTCTAAATTTTTATTGATCTTTTTGATCATCTCTATCTCTTTTATCGATGCAACGTCAAAATTCTTAATTCCAGATTCTATTAGAGTTTTGACCACAAAAGGATGTGGATTAGTTTTAACGGCATATAAAATTTTACCTGGGAAGTTTTGTAAAAAAACTTTAGTAGCTTTTTTTATCGAGTTCTTTCTGATGCAGTAAACTGGATCAGAGGGTTTGATTACATTAATAAGTTCATCAACCGTTTTAAATTTTTTCATTTTTTTAGCTCCGTAAAAAAAATTTAACAAAAAAAAAATGCATAATAGCTATGCAAATTTCATTAAATTCAGCATTTAAGGGATTATTCATCTGGTGTAAAGAAAATAATTGATAAAAATCAATATTTCCCAAGCTCTTGAAATTTTAAAAATAAATTCTATATACTAGATAATGAACGTCCAAAACGTAAAAAATATAAGCCAATTTGAAGACAAATCTCTTCTAATCGTGGATGATGACAATCCTTTCAGAGAGCGTTTAGCTAGAGCTATGGAGAAGAAGGGATTTAAAGTTTCACAAGCTGAAGGTGTAAAAAAAGGAATTGATGCCGTTAAAACTAATAAACCTGCATTTGCTGTAGTGGACTTAAGGCTTAGTGATGGCAACGGATTGGAAATTGTTAAAGAAATTCAAAATTCTAATGCAGATAGTAGAATTGTGATGTTAACTGGCTATGGAAATATTCCAACTGCTGTTGCTGCGATTAAACAAGGTGCAATTGATTATCTCGCTAAACCAGCTGATGCTGACGATGTTGAAAAAGCACTTTTAGCAGATCCAAATAGAAAAGCTGATCCACCAGATAACCCTATGTCCGCAGATAGAGTTAAGTGGGAACATATCCATAGAGTATTTGAATTATGTAATAGAAATGTTTCTGAAACAGCTAGAAGATTGAAAATGCATCGAAGAACTCTTCAGAGAATTTTATCAAAAAGATCCCCTAGATAAATTTTTTAAAAAAATCGACTTTCATAGAAATTATAACTAAAAGAGTTACTTTGAATAATTCGGCCAGTAAAAAAGGTTTTGCTCCTAATTCAAAAATGGGTTTATCCCAACCAATTAAAATTCCTAACCAGATAAGTCCCAATACATAAATTGGCAAAACTGAGAAAACAATCTTTATAAAATTTAAAAGATAGTTTTTATTAAAAGTAAATTTTCCAGCTACATAAACTGCTATTATAAAACCTAAAAGGTATCCCATCGTTGGACCTGTAAAGTAAATCATACCAACGCCCTTTTCTGGAGAGTTAGAAAAAACCGGTATTCCAACAATACCCTCAAATAAATAAAGCGCAACTGTAGCTAAACCCAATTTATAACCTAAACACATTCCTAAAAATATTACAACGAATGTCTGCATTGTCATTGGAACTGGGTAAAAGGGTATTTTTACTTTTGCTGAAATTGTTAACAAAACTGTTCCTAAAAAAACAATAATAACATTTTTAACTATTTTATTATTTTGAATTAGCCTAACGGTTTCCATAATTTAATAATATATTAATTTTAGTTTTTAATCTAGTTATTTGTTAAATTCACAAAAACGTCCTCTAAATTGGCATCCTCGGATTTAATATCTTTAATTACTATTCCTTGATTTTCTAATAATTTGATTATTTTTTGTATATTTAATTCTTGTTTATTATATTCTATCTTAAATTCTGAATCTGTATTGGTTAAAATATTATAGTCTTTATTATTCATACCATTTAAAACTACTTTTTTGTTAATTTCAAATCTAATGGTTTTTGTTTGTATCTTATTTAACATATTTTCAGTTGTATCTAATGCTATAAGATTACCTTTATGAATTATGCCAACTCTATCACACAATTCCTCAGCCTCTTGAAGATAGTGTGTAGTCAGAATAATTGTAACTCCCAACTTTCTGAGAGATCTAATATTTTCCCACAAATTTCTTCTCAATTCGACATCAACACCTGCAGTTGGTTCATCTAATATAACTATAGGTGGTTTATGAACTAAAGCTTTTGCGATCAATAATCTTCTTTTCATACCGCCTGATAAACTTCTTGTATAACTATTTGATTTATCTTTTAAGGCGACTAGCTCAAGTATCGTATCTGTAATCCTATCCTTTTTTTTAACACCAAACAAACCAGCCTGAAGATCCAGCAATTTTTTTGGAGTAAAGAAAGGGTCAACGTTTATTTCTTGAGGAACAATTCCTAGTGAAACTCTTACTTGGCGTGGATTTTTGTCTAAATTAAACCCCCAGACAATTACTTCACCTGAGGTTTTATCTGTAACACCCGCAAGAATATTAATAAAAGTACTTTTTCCAGCTCCATTAGGACCGAGAAGTCCTAAAATTTCTCCCTCTTTCACCTCCAAGTTTAAATCATTAAGAGCATGGATATTCCCACGATAAATTTTATTTAATTTTTTAACAGAAAGTACGTTTTTTTTTATCATTTAGATTTATAGGCTTATAACATTAAGGTAAATTAATAATAATTAAATAAATGGCTGAATTAAATAAAAAAAAACATTTTTATCTTATTGATGGCTCTGGGTATATTTTTCGAGCATATTATGCTCTTCCTCCTCTATCCAGAAAATCAGATGGGTTACCAACTGGCGCTGTTGCGGGATTCTGTAATATGCTTTTTAAATTATTAGAGGATGCAAAATCAAAAGAAAATAAACAGAAACCAACTCACTTTGTAGTTATCTTTGACTCTGCTAGAAAAAATTTTAGAAATGATATTTATGAAGACTATAAAGCTAACAGATCAGATGCACCTGACGATTTGATCCCTCAGTTTGAATATATTCGAAAATCTGTGGAGGCTTTTAATATTCCTGCTGTTGAAATGATTAACTATGAGGCTGACGATTTAATTGCTACTTATTCTAAAAAAATAACCAAACTCGGTTCTGATGTGACCATTGTTTCGTCGGATAAAGATTTAATGCAGCTTTATGACAAAAAAGTAAGAATTTATGATCCTATGAAAAATAAGTTTATAAAAAAAGAGGACATCATTGCTAAATTTGGAGTTACTTCAGATAGAGTTATTGATGTTCAATCGTTAGCTGGCGACTCAAGTGATAACGTGCCAGGTGTTCCTGGCATTGGGGTTAAAACTGCAGCAGAATTAATAAATAAATTCGGAAGTTTAGAAGAACTTCTCAAAAATGCTGAAACAATAAAGCAGAATAAAAGAAGAGAAACGATTATTGAAAATAAAGACAAAGCTTTAATAAGTAAAAAACTAGTGACCTTAAAAAATGATGTACCTGTCAAATATAAATTAGATGATTTTTTATTAAAGGAAATTGACAAAAAAAAACTCTTCAATTTTTTAAGAGATATGGAGTTTAATAGACTACTCAGTTCAGCGATATCGACATATGGAGAAATTGATTTTGAAAACGAAAATAAGGATGAGGCTCAAAAGACAAAAGATGGTCTGTCTAAATCAAACTACAATTTGATAAAGAGCGAGGAAGAATTAAAAAAATTAATTTTCAAAATTGAGGAAGTCGGAGAGCTTGCTATTGATACAGAAACAAACTCACTTAACCCACATCTTGCCAAACTAGTTGGTATATCTGTATCATTTAAAATAGGTGAAGCTTATTACATTCCTTTAAATCATTCTGATGGAAAAAATCTTGATGAAAATAATGTACTCAAAATTTTGAAGCCACTATTAGAAGATAAAACAGTTAAAAAGGTTGGTCAAAATATTAAATTTGATTACATAATTTTTTATCATCGAGGTATAGAAATGAAATTTTTGGAAGACACAATGTTGATGTCTTATGTTCTAGACGCTGGAAAAAATAAACATAACATGGACGAGCTATCAAAAATTCATTTAGACCATCAAACAATATCTTTTAAAGACTTAGTTGGAATTGGAAAAAAACAAATTACCTTTGATTATGTAGATATTGACAAAGCAAAAGATTATGCTGCAGAAGATGCTGATGTTACTTACAGGTTATACAAAAAATTTTTGAAAGATATCAAAGAAGAGAAATTAGTAAATATTTACGACTCTTTTGAAAAACCGATGATTGAAATTTTAGCAAAAATGGAAATCAGCGGAATAAAATTAGATAAAGATTTCTTATTAAGACTCTCAAAAAAATTTGAAAAAAAAATAGCTGAATTAGAAAAAGGAATTTTCAAAATATCTAAAAAAAAATTCAAAATTGGTTCAACAAAACAGCTTGGTGAAATAATGTACAACGATTTAAAAATTTCAACTTTAAAAAAAACAAAAAAAGGAAGCTTTGCCACAAGTGCAAGCGTTTTAGAAGATCTGGCATTTAAAGGACATGAACTACCTAAATTAGTCTTAGAGTGGAGACAAATTTCAAAGCTTAAAAATACGTATTCAGACTCTCTTCCAGAATTTATCAACCCTGTTTCAAAAAGAGTACATACATCTTTTTTATTGGCAGCTACAACAACGGGAAGGTTAGCATCAAGTGATCCAAATTTACAAAATATTCCAATCAAATCCGAGGATGGGAAAGAAATAAGAAAAGCCTTTATTTCAGAAAAAGGAACCTCACTTTTGTCCGCTGATTACAATCAAATTGAAATGAGGATACTTTCTGATTTAGCAGATGTGAAGGAATTGAAAAAAGCATTTAATAATAATGAAGACATTCATTCTTTGACAGCCAGCCAAATTTTTAACGTAAGTATTAATAAAGTTACCAAAGAGATGAGGAGAAAAGCAAAAGCAATTAATTTTGGTATTATCTATGGTATTTCACAATATGGATTAGCAAAACAAATTTCTGTTTCAACAGCTGATGCTGAAATCTTTCTAAAGGCATATTTTAGGAAATTCCCTGAGATAAAAGACTACATGTCGTCCACAATAAAACATTGTAGAAGGAGTGGATTTGTAAACAATATTTTTGGGAGAAAAACGCACATTACAGGTATTAACGATAAGAATTTTAATATCAGAAACTTTCAAGAGAGGGCTGCAATTAATGCGCCAATACAAGGGTCAGCATCGGAATTAATGCGAATAGCCATGATAAGAATTTTTAATAAACTTAATGATGATACAAAATTAAAAACAAAATTATTATTGCAAATTCACGATGAACTAATATTTGAAATACCTAATAACGAACTAGATAGAATCAAAAAATTAATTAAAACAGAAATGACTAGTGTTAGATCAAGTGATCATCACACTTTCTCTATACCTATTCTAGTAGATGTAAATATTGGGGATAATTGGGGTATGTTGCATTAAATATTAGTGTATTGTCTAAATAGGGACAATTTAGTATTTTTATATTAGGCTATGACACAAACAATTGCACTAATAGATGATGACAGAAATATTCTTACCAGCTTAAGTATTGCCTTAGAAAAAGAAGGTTTTAAAGTTCAAACTTATTTAGACGGTGAGAGCGCACTTATAGGATTAACAAGAACACCTCCAGACTTAGCAATCGTTGATATTAAAATGCCTAAAATGGATGGGGAAGAGTTGCTTAAAAAATTAAGAAAAAAAAGTTCATTACCAGTAATTTTTTTAACTTCAAAAGATGAAGAAGTAGATGAACTTTTAGGTTTAAAGTTAGGAGCAGATGACTTTGTAAAAAAATCTGGTGGTTTTTCGATAAAAGTTTTAGTCGAGAGAATTAGGGTTCAGCTTAGGAAGAAAAATATTAGTGTAGATGACAGTAAAAATATAATTACCCATGGCAAACTTAAATTAGATCCCTCTCAACTTGAATGTGAATGGGACGGAAAACAGTTACCAGATAAATTGACAACAACAGAATTTTTAATCGTTCAAGAGCTTGCTAAAAGACCAGGGATAATCAAAGAAAGAGCACAGTTGATGGATATTGCTTATAGAGAGGACACTGATATCGAAGATAGAACTATTGATAGTCACGTTAAAAGAATTAGAAAAAAATTTAAAAAAATTGACTCGAGTTTTTCAGCAATAGAAACAAGGTACGGTAGTGGCTATAGGTGGAATGTTAATTAATGTTTTCTTCACTCATCAAAAACCTCTCTATTCTTAAAAAATTTTTATTCATCAATTTTTTAATCTTTATATTTATTGGCACACTAACCATAATCTACCTAAATTATGTTCAACCAAACTTAATTAAAAAAAAAACATCTCTTCAAATTGAAGTTATAAATAATACAATTAATAATCTTAATAGACTTAGTATTGAATTTGAAAAAGACGAGGTAAAAAAATTTTTATTGTCAACAAGATTTTTATTTCAAAATCTTGATAGGGTTATTTTTTTTAATGAGTCGTTCGAGATTTTAGCAGATACAGATACACTTGATCTTGACCCGAGATCCTTTTCATCAAGAATTGAAATAGTTGAATTTGATTTACAAAATGACCAAGATAAAAAAAAAACTACAGATGAGTTAATCGATTCAAAAAAAAAAAGTGAATTTGAAGAAACACTTCAGGAATATTTAAAATCTGAAGATTATGGGAAGCCTGTTACTTTTACAAATGAAACTTATAATAAATTTAAATTATCAACGATTAAGAATGTTTTGATTGATGATGAAAATGTTGGGTATATTCTCATATCTCAAAATGCGAATGATGTTAAAACAGCTATAAATGAAAGAAAAACTTTTGTAATTCGCACTGCAATATTAATCGCAGTTGTAATCTTTATTTTTTCATTAGTTTTAAATAGATATTTTTTAAAACCAATCAAAAATCTTGTTAATTATACTGAAAATATTAAAGAGAAGAGCAAAAAGAAAATAGATATTAAAAGTTTAATAAAACGAAATGATGAACTTGGAACTTTATCATTATCTCTCGATGAAATGACAAATGAATTACAAAAAAGAGTAAATACAGCTGAAAATTTTTCTACAGATTTAGTGCATGAAATTAGAAATCCTTTAGCTTCACTTAAGAGTGCATCTGAATTATTAGAAGTTACCAACAGCGACTCTGAAAAGGAAAAACTAACAAAAATTTTAACACATGATGTCGAGAGAATTGAAAGATTAATAACAGATTATTCTCAAATGCTGAAAGATGAAGTTGCAATTACTAAGGAAAGCATGAAAATTTTAGACTTAAAAAAAATTGCAGACTCAGTAGTTGATGATTTTAACGCCATATACAATACAAAACGTGGAATTGACATTGATTTACAGTTTAAAAATTCTGGCGAAAAGTTTAACATCAAAGGTATTGAAAATAGGATTGAGCAAGTCCTAGCAAACCTACTTGAAAACTCTATTTCATTTAGTAATGATAATCAGAGTATTGTAGTTAAACTTTCGCAGAAAAAAGATGGAAAAATTTCTCTTAGTGTAATTGATGAGGGAATTGGGTTTAAAGAAAAAAATACGGATAAAATTTTTAAAAGATTTTATAGCAATAGACCAGATAAATTTGGTGAACACTCTGGATTAGGATTGAATATTGTTAAAAATCTAGTTGATCTTCATGGGGGTCAAGTAATCGCATCAAATAATGTTAATAAAAAGGGAGCAAAAGTAGAAATTATTTTCCCAAAATTAAATTGATATATTGAATAAATTATCCTTTAATGTAAAAGATTTGCAAAAATGAGTGATTATAAAGTAAAAGATATCAAGCTGGCTGAGTTCGGTAGAAAAGAGATTTCTCTGGCTGAAACAGAAATGCCTGGGCTAATGGCATTGAGAAACGAATACAAAGGAAAATTTCCTTTAAAAGGAGCTAAAGTTTTAGGCTGCCTACACATGACAATTCAAACTGCTGTGCTTATTGAAACATTAGTAGCACTCGGCGCGGAGTGTAGATGGTCATCATGTAATATTTTTTCAACACAAGATCATGCAGCTGCAGCAATCGCTAAAGCTGGAATACCTGTGTTTGCTTGGAAAGGTGAAACAGAGGAAGAGTATTGGTGGTGTGTAAAACAAACAATCGAAGGTAAAAAAGATTGGAAGCCAAATATGATTTTAGATGATGGTGGTGACTTAACAGCTTTAATGCATAAAGATTATAAAGATTTAATGAAAGATGTAAAAGGTTTGTCAGAAGAGACTACGACAGGTGTTCTAGCATTAAAAAAAATGGAGAGCGAAGGGACATTATTAGTGCCTGCAATAAACGTTAATGACTCAGTGACAAAATCAAAGTTTGATAATTTATATGGGTGTAGGGAAAGTTTAGTCGATGGAATTAAAAGAGCTACAGATGTAATGATGTCAGGTAAAGTGGCAATTGTTGCAGGGTTTGGTGATGTTGGTAAAGGCAGTGCAGCATCATTGAGGCAATCTGGAGCAAGAGTTATGATTACTGAAACTGACCCAATATGTGCGTTACAGGCAGCAATGGAAGGTTATGAAGTAGTTTTAATGGATGAAATGATTAAAGAGGCTGACATAGTAGTAACTGCGACTGGTAACAAAGATATCATAACAGCAGATCATATGAGAGATATGAAGGATAGAGCGATACTATGTAATATTGGACACTTTGATAATGAAATTCAAGTTGAAGCATTAAAAAACTATAAGTGGGATGAAATTAAACCACAAGTGCACGAAATAGAATTACCAAGCAAAAAAAGAATTATTCTTTTAGCTGAAGGAAGACTTGTTAATCTTGGATGTGCAACAGGTCACCCGAGTTTTGTAATGAGTGCATCTTTTACAAATCAAGTAACTGCTCAAATAGAACTTTGGAATAATTTTTCTAATTATGAAAAAAAGGTTTATGTTTTACCAAAACATCTTGATGAAAAAGTAGCTATGTTACACCTAGAGAAAGTGGGCGCAAAATTAACAAAACTATCAAAAGAACAGGCCGATTATATTAGCGTAAAACAAGAAGGGCCATATAAGCCAGATGCTTACCGCTACTAATCGTAGCAATATTAAAATTTCTAAAGAAACTGAATTAAAAAGATTTTCTGAGAAAACTTCTAAGTTTACAAAAGAGTTTAATACAGTTTTTTTATACGGAGAACTTGGAGTTGGAAAAACTACATTTGTTAAATATTTAATCAATAATCTGCAAAAAAGAGAAAAAACAAAGATTACAGAAATACCTAGCCCAACATTTAATATAGTTTATGAGTACCGTATCAAAAAAAGAAGAATACAACAT
>QCOG01000004.1 GCA_003213015.1 Pelagibacteraceae bacterium AG-430-F16 | reverse complement strand
AAGTGGAAAAATTGGTATCGCGCATGCAAAATCAAAACAAGTTCCTGATGCGATAAAAAAAGCTAATGAAATGGCTAGAAGAAATTTAATTCAAATCCCTTTAAGAGAGGGAAGAACTATTCATCATGATGTTTCTGGTAAAGACGGTGCTGGAAAAATTAAAATGAGAGCAGCGCCAAAAGGAACAGGTATAATAGCTGGTGGTCCAGTAAGAGCCGTATGTGAAGTACTTGGTATTAAAGATATAGTAGCTAAGTCACTTGGAACTGCAAATCCTCATAATGTTATCAGGGCATGTCTTAAAGCTCTAAAAAAACAAAATTCACCAAAACAAATATCAATAATAAGAAACAAGAAAATTTCTGAAATAATAGAAAAAAGAGGATAATGATGCTTAATGGTTTAACTAAACTGAAAATAAAAAAAATTAGGGTTGGAAGAGGTATTGGATCTGGAAAAGGTAAAACTTCTGGGAGAGGTGTTAAAGGTCAAAAATCAAGATCTGGTGTTGCAATTAAAAGTTTTGAAGGTGGCCAGATGCCTTTATTCAGGAGATTACCTAAAAGAGGTTTTAATTCATTCAATAAAAGCAAAATAGGAAAATTAAATTTAGGTGATTTGCAACAGTTCATAGAGTCTAAAAGAATAAAATCATCTGAGAAGATAGATATAAAATATTTACATAACTCGAAAATTATAAAAAAAAAATATGAAAAAATTAAGATACTTGGTCAGGGTGAAATCAAAGATAAATTAAATTTAGAAGTTCATTATTTATCTAATTCAGCAAAAGAAAAACTTTCAAAGAACGGCTCAACAATTAAAATTTTAGAGAGCAAATAAATAAAATCATATGAGTACAATGACACAAAATAACGATTTAAGAAATCGTATAATTTTTACTATATTTATTCTAGCAGTCTACAGGTTTGGAACATTTGTTCCTTTACCTGGCATAGACCCAGATCAATTGAAGATTATGATGGAAGGAAATCAAAAAGGTCTGCTTGGCATGTTTAATGTTTTTGCAGGTGGAGCTGTTAGTCGTATGGCAATATTCGCTTTAGGAATAATGCCTTATATTTCATCTTCGATTATTGTTCAATTGCTTACAGGAGTTTCTGATTATTTTAAAAATTTAAAAAGCCAGGGCACAATCGGAAGACAAAAAATTACACAAATTACAAGGTATGGAACAGTTCTTTTGGCTACCATTCAAGGCTATGGTTTGTCTGTTGGTTTGGAGTCGTCAGAAAATTTAGTTATTAATCCAGGTATTTATTTCAAAGTTACTACAGTGACAACTATTGTAGCCGGTACTATTTTTTTAATGTGGTTGGGAGAACAAATTACTCAGAGAGGAATAGGTAATGGAATTTCATTAATTATCTTTTCTGGTATTGTTGCAGAAATACCTAGAGCTTTGGTTGCAACGTTCGAGTTAGGTAGAACGGGTGCAATATCATCAACAATGATAATTTTTATTTTTATTCTATTGATAGCTACCATAATGTTCATTGTTTTTATGGAAAGAGCTTTAAGAAAAATATTAATAAACTATCCAAAGAGACAAATGGGCAATAAAATGTATGGAGGGGATTCTTCTCATCTTCCTTTAAAAATAAATACAGCAGGTGTAATCCCAGCAATCTTTGCTTCAGCTATATTGCTTTTACCTGCAACACTTACAAATTTTAATATTACTGAAAATGACAACGTATCAACTTTTTTATCTTTCTTCTCACAAGGTCAGCCTTTGTATATGATTTTATATGCCTCGGGAATAATCTTTTTCACTTTCTTTTATACCTCACTTGTGTTCAATCCAGATGAAACTGCTGAGAATTTAAGAAAATATGGTGGTTTTGTACCAGGGATTAGACCAGGGGAAAGTACAGCAAAATTTATTGAGGAAATTTTAACAAGACTGACAACAATTGGAGCATTATATCTAACTTTAGTTTGTTTAATGCCAGAATTTTTAATAGCAAACTATCCTATACCTTTTTATTTAGGTGGTGCTTCAGTTTTAATTGTTGTAGTCGTAGCGATTGATACTGTAACTCAAATCCAGACTAGATTAATGAGTGCACAATATGAACAACTTATTAAAAAAACTAAATTTGGAAGATAATAGTGAATATCATTTTATTCGGTCCTCCAGGCGCAGGTAAAGGTACTCAAGCAAAATTTCTAGTTAAAATATTAGATAATTTTCAAGTTTCAACAGGAGATATGTTGAGGGATGAAATCAAAAAAGATACGGACATCGGCAAGAAAATTATAAGTTATATGAACGAAGGTAAATTTGTTGAGGATGAAATTGTTAACAGTCTTATGAAAAAAGTAGTTTTTGATAGTTCAAGAAAAGGAAAATTAATTTTTGACGGCTATCCAAGAACTATTGAACAAGCGAAAAATTTAGACTTATTGTTGACAGAATCTAATCAACAAATAGATTTTATTTTTTTTCTAAACGTAAATAAAGAAACCATAATCAAAAGAATTGAAAAAAGAAAAGTTGAGGAAAAAAGGGGAGATGATGACTTAGATACAATTCTTAAAAGATATGATACTTATTTAAAAACAACCTCTCCAGTATTAGATTATTATTCATCTAAACAAAACTTTTACAAGCTTAATGGAAATCTTGAAATTGATCAAATAAACAAGCAAATCAGGGACTTTTTAAAGTTATAAAAAGTTGACTTTAAATTTTCATCTTATATAAAAGGCTAAATTTTATCTCAAATTATGGCTCGAATTGCAGGTGTAAATATTCCACAGAATAAAATCGTTCAGATTGGACTTACATATATCTATGGTATTGGAGATAAGTTTTCGAAACAGATCTGTAAGGAACTAGAAATACCAAAATCAAAAAGAGTAAATGAACTAACTGATGACCAAATTTTAAAAATTAGAGAATATATTGATAAGCACTTTTCAGTTGAAGGAGATTTAAGAAGAGAAAACTCAATGAGTATAAAAAGATTAATTGATCTTGCATGTTACAGAGGTTTTCGACATAAAAAAAAATTACCTGTAAGAGGACAAAGAACAAGATGTAATGCTAGAACAAGAAAAGGTAAAGCAATTGCAATTGCAGGTAAAAAATTAACACCATTAAAGAAATAGATTTAAAATGGCTGACCAAAAAAAAGTAGATAAAAAAGTTGAAGTAAAATCTGAAGTAAAATCAGTTAAAAAAAGCTCTTACTCTAAAAAGAAAAAAGTTAAAAAGAACATTGTAAATGGGATAGCCTATGTTCAGTCAACGTTTAATAATACAATTGTGTCAATAGCTGATACTCAAGGTAATGTTGTATCCTGGGCGTCCGCCGGTCAAAAAGGTTTTAAAGGTTCTAGAAAATCAACACCTTATGCAGCACAAATAGCAGCTGACTCAGCTGCATCGAAAGCTTTAGAGTATGGTATGAAAACTTTAACAGTTGAAATTAAAGGGCCAGGCTCAGGAAGAGAAACAGCTTTGCGGGCATTACAAGCAAGAGGTTTTAAAATTTTATCTATCAAAGATACAACACCGATGCCTCATAATGGAACAAGACCACCAAAAAAAAGGAGAGTTTAATGGAAACGGCTAATGTAAATTTAAAAAATTGGAAATCATTAATTAAACCTGGAAAGTTAGATATTAATTTAAATGATGATAAATCATACGCTAAAGTTGTAGCTGAACCACTTGAAAAAGGTTATGGTTTAACTTTAGGTAATTCTTTAAGAAGAATCTTGTTGTCTTCAATTAGAGGTACTGCTGTGACAGCTATTCAAATTGATGGAGTGCTTCATGAATTTACTTCCATAAAAGGTGTAAGAGAAGATGTAACTGATATCGTACTCAATGTTAAATCTTTAGCATTAAAAAGTACTTCTGAAGGTTCAAAAAAATTAGTGTTAGATGCAAAAGGCCCAGGTATAATTAAAGCATCAGATATAACAAAAATTAATGAAATAGAAATTTTAAATCCTGATTTGGTAATTTGTAATTTAGATGAAAATACAAATTTCCATATGGAGATGACAATAGGAAATGGAAAAGGTTATGTGCCTGCTGAACTAAACAAACCAGATGAACCACCATTAGGTCTCATACCTATAGACTCACTTTTTAGTCCTGTTAAAAAAGTTTCATATTCCGTTAGCACTGCTAGAGAAGGTAAAGCTTTAGATTATGATAAATTAACTATGGAAATAGAAACCAATGGTTCTATCTCAGCAGAAGATGCATTAGCTTATTCAGCTAGAATTTTTCAAGATCAATTAGGAATGTTTGTTAATTTTGACGAACCTCAAGAAGTTACTATTACTGAAAAACCAAGTGAACCAGAATTTAACAAAAACTTATTAAGAAAAGTTGATGAATTAGAGCTTTCTGTAAGGTCAATGAACTGTCTAAAAAATGATAATATTATTTATATAGGAGATTTAGTTCAAAAGTCAGAGGGAGAGATGTTAAGAACACCAAACTTTGGAAGAAAATCACTAAACGAGATTAAGGAAGTTTTAAATGGAATGTCACTTTATTTAGGTATGGAAATACCTAATTGGCCACCAGACAATATAGCTGAATTGTCTAAAAAATTAGAGGAAAGTATTTAATAATGAGACATAGATTAGGTTATAAAAAACTTAACAGAACATCTGAGCATAGAAAAGCGTTAATAAAGAATATGCTTAATAATTTAATTAAATATGAACAAATAATTACTACTTTACCTAAAGCAAAAGTACTGAAGCCACAGGCTGATAAAATTATAACTTTAGGCAAGAAAAAAAATCTGCAAAATACGAGGAGATTAGTATCTCAACTTCAGGACAAAACTAATGCAAATAAAGTTATAAAAACTTTATCAAAACGATACGAAAAAAGATCTGGTGGATACACCAGAATTGTAAAAGCTGGATTTAGATATGGTGATAACGCACCATTAGCTGTAATAGAATTTATAGATAGAGACGTTGAAGCAAAAAGAAAATTTAAAAAAAAGAAATTACAAGATAAACCTGTTAAGACAGAGGAAAAAAAATCAGCTACAGCATAATTAGATAATGAATAAGTCCTACATTATTAAGGAAATTTATTCAGGCATGCGTATCGATAGATGGATAAGAAATAACATAGCTTCTCTACCACAATCATTAATCGAAAAATCTTTAAGAAAAGGTAAAATTAAAATTAACATAAAAAAAGTAAATAGTTCCTATAAGCTAAAAACAGGAGACAAAATTAATTTTTTTAATTTTACTTTTGATGTTAATAAAAGAGATGAATCAATTAAAAAGTTTTCACCATCTCCTAAACTATTAAAAATTCATGAGAACAGAATATTGGAAAATAATGATGATTTTATTGTAATAGACAAAAGTCCAGGTGTACCAGTTCAAGGTGGAACAAAATCGAAAAAAAACTTAATCGATATACTTGCATCTAGTGAATTTTTTAGGGACACAAAGCCATTTCCAGTCCATAGATTAGATAAGGAGACATCTGGTATAATGATTATTTCTAAAAATCATAACTCTGCAAGACTATTAACAACTCTATTTAGACTTAGAAAAATTCATAAAACCTATTTAGCAATTTGCCACGGTAATATAGGTAAAAAAAAAGGCGAATTAAAAAATGAACTCGTGACATTTGAAAATAATAAAAAGAAAATTGAAAAAGCAATAACTTATTATAAGGTGCTTTCTGAAACTGATTCAACGTCATTTTTAGAGCTGAAACCGGTAACAGGAAGGAAGCATCAGTTAAGAAAACAATTAGCTTTAATTAATAATCCAATTGTGGGAGATAAAAAATATATTTTATCAAATAAAAAAATTAAAAGTGATAAAGATCTTAAGTTGCATGCTTACTCTTTAAAATTTTACATTAATAATAAAAAATTCTTTTTTAAAACAAATCCACCTACTGCATTTAGCAAGTATTTAATTAAAAAAAAACTTAATATTTTAAATTTTTAATAAGATTTATTTTGAGTCTATTAATTATTTTATTTTTTGGAATTTTTTTAAAATTATCAATCTTGCTAATACCTCTGTCAGAAATGCCACAAGGAACTATTTTTTTATAATTATCTAAATTGTTAGATAGATTTAATGAAAATCCATGAAATGCAATCCATTTTTTAACACGAAAACCTATTGCTGCAATTTTTTTTTCTTCTTTTTTATCTAAAACCCAAATACCTATATTCTTTCTATCACTGAAAGAGCTTATCTTAAAATCTTTTAAAGTTTCAATAATTGAGTTTTCAATTATTGTCATAAATTTTCTTATGTCTTTTTTTCTCTTAGAGATGTCTAAAACAAAGTAGCAGATCAATTGTCCAGGACCATGCCATGTTATTTTTCCACCTCTATTAGTTTTTACTATTTTAACGTTTTTATCTAAAACATCTTTTTGGTTAAAGTTTACACCACATGTATACACAGACTGGTGCTCTAAGAACCAAATTAATTCTTGGTCTTTGTTCTGAGAAACCTGATGAGCTCTTTCATCAAGATATCTAACAGCATTCTCATATTTTACTGGTTTTTTTGATATTTTGATCTCCATAAGAATTTAAAAATTGTATTATATTTAATTTGTATTAATAGTTCTAATAATTTTTATAGGATTTAAAATGAGTAATTTAAAAAAAAAAATCGATAAAAAAGTAAACTTTGAGTTTAATAAAGAATATATCAAAGTAATTGAGGAAAAGATTCAAAAAAATGATGTAAATTTTATTACAAATTCTTTTAGAGAGATGCACCCTGCTGATGCAGCAGATATTATTGAACATCTAAGCCAAGATGATAGAGAAAATCTTATTAAATTAAATAATCTTAAGTTAGATCCAGAATTATTTGTTGAATTAAATGAAAACATTCAATCTGAAATCATAAAATTACTATCTACCGCCTCAATAATATTTATTCTTAAAAACTTAGAGTCTGATGATGCTATAAAGATATTAGAAAATATTGAAGAAAAAAGTAAAAATGAAATTTTGAGTTCTTTACCGCCTAAAGATAGATTTGCCTTATTAGAAAGTTTAAGTTATCCCGAAGACTCTGCTGCACGTATTATGCAGAGGGAATTTACAGCTATTCCAAGCAATTGGTCTGTCGGACAAACAATTGATTATTTAAGAGAAAATAAAGATCTTCCTGAGCAATTTTTAGAAATTTATATTATCGATAATGAATTTAAACCTCTTGGAACTGTCCCTTCTTCAAAAGTCTTAAGAACACCTCGTGAAAGTAAAATGGTAGAAATTATGTTGGAGTCTCAAGTTACTATTCCAGTTGACATGGATAGAGAAGAAGTCGGAAGACTTTTCGAAAATTACAATCTAAATTCAGCAGCTGTAATTGATAAGACAAAAAAATTAGTTGGTATGATTACTAGTGATGACATATTGACTGTTCTTAAAGAGGAGGCTGAGGAAGATACTTTAAGACTAGCAGGTGTTGGAGATGAAGAAATAACTGATGGTGTTATCAAAAAAACACAAAGACGATTTAATTGGCTTTTATTAAATCTTTTCACAGCCTTCTTGGCAACTTGGGTTATTAGTAAATTTGGTGCAACTATTGAACAAATGGTTGCTTTAGCTTTTTTAATGCCAATAGTAGCTTCAATGGGTGGTAATGCTGGAATGCAAACGCTAGCTGTAACTATTCGTGGCATAGCTACAAATGATTTAACAAATAGTAACTTTTTAAAAATTGTTTTAAAAGAATTTAATATTGGAGTTCTAAATGGAATAATTTTTGCAATAATAAGTGCTTTAATAGTTCAACTTTGGTTTAAAGATTATATTTTATCCATAATCATTTCTATCTCAATGATATTAAATATGATTGTTGCTGGCTTGTTTGGCATTTTAATTCCAGTGACCTTAAAAAAACTAAAAATTGACCCAGCAATTGCATCAAGTGTGTTTGTAACAACTGTAACAGATGTGATTGGTTTTTTGTCTTTTTTAGGTATCGGTGCTTATTTCTTTTATGGTTAAAAATTGTCTATCAATCTCACTTTCTTAATATAAAAAGACACAAAGAGTTTTAAATTTTTTTTTGTAAAACTTGTACTTAAATTCTTTTTGTTTCTTAATTCTACATACTCAATCTTTATGTTATTGTTGCCTTTAATGTTTTGAAGTAAATAAGTATTTTTTGTATTTCTTTTTATATTTTTGGAAACCTCAATTAACTTTTTTGTAAACTTTTGGGCTATTTTAATACTTTTGTTATTAAGTAATTTATTCCTGGATGAATAGGGCAGCGAACCATTTATTCTTATAGTTTTGCATAAAACAACCTTTGTTTTAAATCTTTTTTTTATGAAATTTTTGATCAACAAATATTGTTGAAAATCCTTTTCCCCTAAAAAAATCTTTTTTACTTTAAGACTTTTTAAAAATTTATTTATTACAGCTAAAACTCCTTCAAAATGACCTGGTCGATATTTACCGCATAATACCTTGTATTTTTTGTTAATATTAATTTTCCTCGGAGTATTTCTTGTATAGATTTCTTTTACATTTGGCACAAGAACATAGTCTACTTTAAGTTTATTTAAAGTTTTTATATCTTTATTTAATGTTCTTGGGTAATTTTTATAATCAGTCTTTCGGTTAAATTGCGAGGGATTAATGAATATACTTACTAGGGTTTTATCACATATTTTTTGGCAATTTTTTACTAAACTAATATGTCCTTTATGCAAACTGCCCATTGTTGGTACAAATCCTATGTTTGCCTTAAAATTAACCTCTTTATTAAGTTTATTAATACTTTTAAAAATAATCATTTATGGTAATTCACTTAGTATAAGATTTTATGATTAAACAAGCAATAATACCTTTAGCTGGTTTAGGTACAAGACTTTTACCCTTAACAAGCGTTTTTGCAAAAGAATTGTTACCAATCAATGGGAAACCTGGAATACAATATATTTTAGATGAATGTATTGAAGCAGGAATTAAGGAAGTTGTCTTTATAATTTCTAAAAAAAAACAAATGATAAAAAATTATTTTTATAATGATAGTTTTTATAAAAAAATTATCAGTAAAAAAAAAGACCCAAGAATTATTAAAGAATATAAACAAATCTTGAAATATAAAAAAATGATTAAATTCGTATATCAAAATAAACCTCGTGGCACTGGCGATGCAGTCTTGAAGACAAAGAAATATATTAAAGATAAGTTTTTTTTAATGCTTTTGCCTGATGATTTAATAATAAAAAAGAATTGTTCAAAATCTATGATAAAAATTCACAGTCTCTACAAATCTTCTGTTATGGCAAGTATGAAAGTGAATAAAAAAACGGTTTCAAGATGGGGCATATTTAAATTAAGCAAAAAATTAGATAAAAATAATTATTTAATCAAAGATGTAATTGAAAAACCATCTATTACTAGTGCTCCTTCAAATAAAGCCGTAATAGGAAGGTATATTTTGCCTAAGAAAATATTTTCAAAATTATCTAAACAAAAACCAGGTAAAGGTGGTGAAATTCATATTACGGATGCTATTCAATCTTTAATTAATGATAACATCAAGTTTATCGCCCATAATTTTTCAGGCAAATACTTAGATTGCGGAAGTATGAATGGTTATATTAAATCAACTTTGGAGATAGCTAAATCATGAAATTATGCATGATAGGAACTGGCTATGTAGGATTAGTTAGCGGTGTATGTTTTGCAGATTTAGGTAATGAAGTTATTTGTGTAGATAAAGATTTAAATAAGATTAATTCTCTTAAAAAAGGAAAAGTTCCAATTTATGAACCTGGACTTTCAGAATTAGCAATTAAAAACTATAGAAATAAAAGATTAAATTTTTCAACAGATTTAAAAAAATCTGTCAAAGATTCTGACATAATTTTTATTTGTGTTGGAACACCTACAAAAAAAGGAGGAAGTTCAGCAGATTTGAGTCAAATCTATAATGTAACTAACGAGATAAGTTCCTCTATTAATAGATTTAAAATTATTATAACTAAATCTACTGTTCCTGTAACTACAGGTGATGAAATTGAAAAAATTCTTTCAAGAAAAAACAACAAAAAAAAGTTTTCAGTAGTATCAAATCCAGAATTTTTGAGAGAAGGTGAGGCGATAAGGGATTTTTCTTACCCTGACAGAATAGTAATTGGAACAAACGACAAAAAAGCTGGTAAAATTATGAAAAATCTTTATAGCCCGCTAATTTCTAAAGGAGCTTCATATTTGCAAACATCTAGAAGAGCAGCAGAATTAATTAAATACGCCTCTAACGCTTTCTTAGCTACTAAAATAACTTTTATTAATGAAATAGCAAATTTGTGCGAAAAAACTGGCATTAATGTGGAAGATATATCGATAGGAATGGGTTTAGATAAAAGAATAGGTAGCAGATTCCTCAGAGCAGGTCCTGCTTATGGTGGATCTTGTTTTCCAAAAGATACAAAAGCAATTATTTCAACTGCAGATAAATTTAAAACTAACTTATCAGTAGTAAAATCTGTGATTAAGTCTAATGAAAATAGATCTAAAATTTTATTAGATCGAATATATCGAATGTTAAATAAAAAAATAAAGAATAAAAAGATAACTTTTTTAGGTGTAACATTTAAAGCAAATACTGATGATATGAGAGACTCCTCAAGTCTTAAAATGATACCGTCGTTATCAAAAAAAGGAGCAATAATAAAATATTTTGATCCAACAGGTTACAAAAATGAATTTTCAAAACTGAAAAATGTCACCAATAAAGCATCAATTAAAGATGCTGTCCAAAGTGCAGATCTTGTTATTCTACACACAGAATGGAATGATTTTAAATCAATAAATTTTAAAAACTTAGCTAAAGGTAAAAAGTTTATAATTTTTGATATGAGAAATTTATATTCTTCTTCAAAAATCAAGCAACAAGGTTTTAAATATTATAGTGTTGGAAAATAAAATTTATTTCAACTCAAAAATTGCATCTACTTCTACTGAAACACCTAATGGTAAACTATTTGCACTTACAGCAGCCCTGGTATGCATTCCAGCTTCACCAAATACTGATGCTATTAGATCTGATGCACCATTTAACACTTTAGGTTGATCTATAAATTCATCTGTTGAATTAATAAACCCTGTTAGCTTTACACACGATTTAACTTTTGATAAATCATTGCCACAAGCTTTTTTTACTTGCGCAATTATACTTAACGCACATCCTTTAGCCGCATTATAACCCGCATCTGTGTCTAAATCTTTACCAATTTTTCCTTTTATTAATTGACCAGTTTCATCGATAGAAATTTGTCCGGATATAAATAACATTTTTCCAGAAACTTTTGTTGCAACATAATTTCCAACTGGTGCCTTTGCTTCAGGAAGATTAATTTTTAATTCATTTAATTTATCATCATAATTCATTTTGATTTCCTTTTTTTTGATTTTTTAGTTTTATCGTATTCTTTTCGTTTCTCAATCAATATCAAAGCTTCCTCCATTGTTAATTCTGTTGGATCTTTTTCTTCAGGTATTGTTGCATTGAGAGATTTATACTTTATATAAGGCCCATATTGACCCTTCATAACTCTTACAGGTTTTTTGTCTTCAGGATGTTCACCTAAATCTTTAATCATTGATGAGGACATTCTTCCGGGTTTTGCTTCAGATATTAAAGTTATAGCTCTGTTTAAACCAATTGAAAATAATTCATCTACACTCTCAATTCTTGCGGATTTATTTTCACACTTTAAGTATGGTCCAAATCTACCAACGTTGACTGTAATTTCTTTGCCAATATCTGGATGAATACCTAAAATTTTAGGTAGAGAGCATAGATATTTTGCTTTTTCTAAATCTATATTTTCTATATCTAAGCCCTTTGGAATTGATACATTTTTTAAATTATTTTCCTTTTTCTTTGTTTTTCTTTTTTTTGTTTTTACTATTTCATCTTCTAATAATTCGTATTGCAAATAAGGGCCAAATCTTCCATTTTTTAAATAAATTTCTTTATCATTATCATTTTTACCAATTAATTTAGGTTCTGCTAAATTTATTTGTTGAGATGCTTTAATCTTTGAAAGTGGTCTTGTAAACTTGCAATCTGGATAGTTAGAACAGCCAATAAATGCACCACCTCTAAAACTATTTTTTAAACTTAATGTTCCTTGACCAGAAATACATGTTTTGTTGTATAATTTGCAGTTTCTATCAATTTTACCATCATTATTTCTTTCAAATATTAGATCTCCCAAACTTTCATTTAACATATCAAGTACTTCTCTTGTTCTAATTTCTTTTACAGATGAAACATTTTTATTAAAGTCTTTCCAAAATTGATCTAATACGCTTAACCAGTTTTCTTTTCCTGAAGTTATGTCATCTAATTGATCTTCTAATTTTGCAGTAAAGTCATAATCAACATATTTTGCGAAAAGTTTTTCAAGAAAAGCAGATAAAAGTTTTCCTCTATCAGTTGGGAAAAATCTTTTATTAACAACGTCCGCGTAACCTCTGTTAGCAATTACTGAAATAATACTTGCGTAAGTAGAGGGACGACCAATACCTAATTCCTCTAATTTTTTAACTAAACTAGCCTCAGAATATCTTGGCGGTGGTTGAGTAAAGTGTTGTTCATCTATAAAATCAGATATATTCACTTCTCCTTTTTCTACTTTGGGTAAAATATTTTCATCGTTGTTGTCATCATCTAAATTAATTACCTTCATAAAACCATCAAACACTATCGTTGAACCAGATGACTTAAAGATATGTTCATTGTTATTTGATTCAATAATAATTGTTTTTCTATCAAATTTTGCTGGCGTCATTTGTGAAGATAGAGCTCTTGACCAAATCAAATTATATAATTTATTTTGATCTGAGCTTAAATATTTTTTCATTTTTTCAGGTGTATTACTTATTTCTGTTGGTCTTATAGCCTCATGAGCCTCTTGCGCATTTTTTGCCTTTTTACCCGAGTAATTAATTGGTTGATCAGGTAAATATTCATTACCAAAGTTATCATCTATAAAGTTTCTAAAAACTGGCAAAGCTTCTTTAGATATATTGGTACCATCTGTACGCATGTAAGTGATTAGTCCTTTAGTTTCACCTTCAATTTCAACACCCTGATACAGCCTTTGAGCAATTTGCATTGTTCTTGAGGCACCAAAACCAAGCTTACTTGAAGCTGACTGCTGCAATGTTGAAGTTGTAAAAGGTCCAGAAGGATTTCTAGAATATATTTTTGATGTAATATCTGTGATTTTATATTTATCGTTTTTTATTTTTTCTATTGCTTGATTTATATCGTTTTTATTTTTGAAACTAAATTTTTCAATTTTTTTATTTTCAATTTGAAAAATATTTGATGTTATTAAATTTCCATCATTTGATTTAAAATTTACCTTTAAAGACCAAAATTCCTCAGGTTTAAAAATTTCGATTTCATGTTCTCTTTCGGTTAAAAGTCTCAGAGCAACAGATTGTACTCTACCTGCTGATTTAGACCCTGGGAGTTTAGTCCAAAGTATGGGGGAAATATTAAAACCTACTAAATAATCCAAGGCACGTCTTGCCATGTAAGCATTTACAAGATCAGATTCTATCTCTCTTGGATTTTCTATTCCATTTGTAACTGCTTTTTTAGTAATTTCGTTAAAAACAACTCTTTCAATTTTTTTGTCCTTAAGTAATTTTTTTTCATTTAAAAATTCTTTAACATGCCATGCAATTGCTTCACCTTCTCTGTCAGGGTCTGTAGCAAGTATTATTTTTTTGGAGTCTTTTGCTACATCAGAAATTTCTTTTAAATATTTTTTAGAAAAACTATCAATTTCCCATATCATCTTAAATTCATTTTCAGGATCTACTGAACCATTCTTAGATGGAAGATCTCTAATATGCCCATAACTAGCGAGGACTGTATAATCATTTCCTAGATATTTATTTATTGTTTTTGCTTTGGCAGGACTTTCAACAATTACTAGATTCATGTAAACAAAAAATCATAAATAAGATTGATAGTCAAATTAATAAATTTTTGATTTAGATTCTGTATTATTTCTCAAGCGTTTTATATTTTCTCTATGTGTGAAAAAAATCAAAATGAACATCATAAAGTAAAAATAGTAGTCCGAATTAGAGTTATAAAAAAAGTGAAAAATTGGAATTGTTAAACTTGCAAGTAGAGAACTTAATGATGAAAATTTAAAGAGTATAAAAATAGAAATCCAGACGACTCCAAAAATTAAAGCAGTATAAATATCCAAACAACAAAGAATTCCAAGATAAGATGCAACGCCTTTTCCACCTTTAAATTTTAACCAAATAGGGAATACGTGTCCTATAAAAATTGACAATGCAGATATATATAAATAATCGTTCATAAAAAATTTTATATATAAAATTGGAAGAACTGCTTTTAATATATCGAGAACCAAAGTTGAGTAACCTAAAATTTTGTTACCAGCTCTTAATACATTTGTTGCACCAATATTACCAGATCCTATTACACGGATATCTTTTTTTAAAAAAATTTTAGTTAAAAGTAATCCAAAGGGTATGGATCCAAATAAATAACTTACTAGTATAATTGAAAATAACTCAAAATTTAACATTTATATAGTTCTATACCTTTAATATATGTATTAAGCACTTTACCTTGAAGTTTTTTATCCTCAATGCATGTATTTTTAGATTTACTGATCATATTTTCTTTTTTTACTATCCATGGTTTAAATAAATCGACTATACAAAAGTCAGCATCATTTCCTATTGATAAACTTCCCTTATCTATCTTTAATATTTTTGCAGGATTACTTGTTAAACACTGAATTATTTTTGATAGTTTTAAAGACTCGTTGTGAAATAACTCTAAAGCGAGGGATAGTAAAGTTTCTATACCTGATGCTCCAGTTGCAGCTTGCGAGAATGTTAACCTTTTTGATTCTTCGTCTTCAGGTTTGTGATCTGAAACTATGACTTCAATTAAATCTTGATTAATACCTTTTATTAATGAAAGTCTATCATCCTCTGTTCGAAGTGGTGGAGAAAGTTTTAAAAAAGTTCTAAAATCTCCAATATCATTTTCGTTAAGTGATAAATTGTTAATAGAAACTCCAGTTGTAAAGTTTATGTTATCTTTGCTTCGTTTGATTACTTCCAAAGATTTTGCTGAAGATATTTGTGAAATATGATATCTACAATTATAATCCTGAAGTAAACTCAAGTCTCTTTCAACAATTATTTTCTCTGCATAATCTGGTATACCGTGTAGACCTAATTTAGTTGCGATAATTCCATCATTAACCTGACCGTTTTTTGCTAACTCGAAATCTTCAGCATGTTGTATGATTAATGAGTTCAAATCGTAAGCAGATTTCATTATTCTAGACATTACTCTTGTGTTTTGAATTGTTTTTATTCCATCTGTGAAACCAATTATTCCTTTTTTTTGTAAAAGGCCGAACTCATTCATATTATTACCTTCTAGATTTTTAGTTAAGGTAGCTGTTGGATATATATTTATTTTTGATTTATCTCGACCTCTCCTTTTTAAAAAATCAACCATGGAAACGTTATCAATAACAGGTGAAGTATTAGGCATTGTGACAACAGATGTAACCCCACCTGCTAAGGCGGCATTACTTAAAGTTTTAAAATTCTCTTTATACTCAAAGCCTGGCTCCCCAACAAAAACCCTCATATCGATTAAACCAGGAAATATATATTTTTCTTTAAGATCTATGAATTTTTCACGTGAAGGAATATTATTTTTATTTACTTTTTTTCCTATCGCCTCAATTTTCCCATTCTCATTAATAATTAACCCACCGAATTCTTCTATAGAATTAGCTGGATCAACTATGTTTGCATTTAAAAAATATTGTTTCTTCATTTTTCACAAAAAATTTTTAAACAAGCCATTCTTACAGCAACACCTAATTCGACCTGTTCTTTGATTACGCTTTTATTTATATCGTCAGCAAGTTTGGTATCAATTTCAATACCTCTATTCATTGGTCCAGGATGCATTATTATTGCATCTTTCTTTGCTTTTTCTAGTTTGTCAGGAGTTAAACCATAATACTCATAATATTCTCTATTTGACGACAAAAATGAACTACTCATCCTCTCATTTTGCAATCTTAACATCATAACTATATCGCAATCTTTCACACCTTCTTTCATATTTGAAAATGTTTTTACTCCAAATTTTTCAATATCTTTTGGCATGAGATTTGTTGGGGCAACTATATGGACCTCAGCACCTAACATGTTTAACAAAAAGATATTTGATCTAGCTACTCTTGAGTGTAAAATGTCCCCACAAATAGCAATTCTTAAACCCTCAATTTTTTTCTTTTTTTCAATTATTGTAAGCGCATCTAGCAAAGCTTGCGTTGGATGCTCACGTCTACCATCACCAGCATTTAAAACTGAACAATTAACTTTCTGTGAAAGAAGGTTTGATGCACCACTATCTTGATGTCTTACTACAATTATATCTGGGTGCATTGCATTTAGTGTCATTGCAGTGTCGATTAATGTTTCACCTTTTTTAATAGCAGAATTAGTTATATTCATTGACATCACATCTGCACCAAGTCTTTTTCCAGCTAATTCAAAAGAACTTTGCGTTCTCGTTGAAGGCTCAAAAAAAAGATTTATTTGAGTTTTTCCTCTGAGAATATCTAACTTTTTGTTTTTACTCTTATTAAGTGAAATAAATTTCTTCGCTTCATCTAAGATAAGTTTTATATCTGAAATAGAAAGATCTTGTATACCTAGTAGGTGTTTTTGTGAAATTTTAATAGCGTTATTGATTATAGCCATTAAAACCAACTCTATAGCTTTAAAGCATTGATATTGCAAGCTTAATTATTTAAAAATTCAATTGCTCCCTGCAATATAAACGTTGCTGCATTTTCATCTATTTTTTGAACTCTTTTAGATACATTAATGTCTAATTGACTTGATATCTTAAAGGCACCTACTGTTGACAATCTTTCATCCCATAAAGCCACAGGTGTATTTGTTCTATTCTCAATCATCTTAGCTTTGTCTAAAGCCGATTGAGATGAGGGGCCTTTGCTTCCATCCATATTTAACGGATTTCCTACAACAATAGCCTTTATATTTTCTTCATCAATTATTTCTAATAGTTCAGAGATAAAATTTTCATTGTCAACATATTCTATAGTTTTAAAAGGAGTCGCTATAATTCGTTTATGATCGCAAATTGAAACACCAATTCTCTTTTTTCCAAGATCTAAACCAATTAACCTTGCGTTTTTATCAATTTTAGACTTGAGTTCCTTTAAAGTGATCATATTGTTTTTTTCTTATATAATGATATTTTTCCTTTAAATTTAATTATCATATGAGCATAGATCTTAAAACAATTAAACATATAGCAAAATTATCAAGAATTTCCATAGATGATAAAAAAGCAAAAGAACTAGAAAAAGATCTAAATTCTATTTTTGAATTTATCGAAGCACTAAATAAAGTCGATACTAAAAAAGTTGATCCACTAACTTCAATTGCAGAAACTTCATTGAAATTAAGAGGCGATGAGGTCAAAACAAAAAATATTAGGGAACAAATCTTAAAAAATTCACCAGAGGAAAATAAAGATTTTTTCGTTGTGCCAAAGGTTGTAGAATGAGTGATATAATAAATCTTACTTTATCAGCTTTAATTAATAAAATTAAGAAGAAAGAATTATCTTCTCGAGAAATTACAAACGCATATATTACAAGAGCTGAAAAATCGAAAAATTTGAATACATACATCACTACCGATTTTGAAAATGCAATTGAAAAAGCTAAAAAATTTGATGAAAAGGGAAATTTTAATTATAAGCTCCCTGGAATACCACTTGCAGTTAAAGATCTTTTTTGTACCAATAATCTAAAGACAACAGCTGGAAGTAAAATACTTTCTAATTTTATACCTAGTTACGAGTCCACTGTAACCCAGCATTTATGGGATGAAGGGGCTATTTTACTAGGAAAACTCAATTGTGATGAATTTGCAATGGGTTCATCAAATGAAACTAGTTTTTTTGGAAATGTTGAAAGTCCAGTTGGTAAAAAAGTTGTGCCAGGTGGGTCATCAGGTGGATCAGCTTCAGCACTTGCAGGAAAATTGACACCAGCGACTATTGGAACTGATACTGGTGGTTCAATAAGACAACCAGCGTCTTTTACTGGCACCGTGGGTTTAAAACCAACATATGGCAGTTGTTCTCGATATGGTATTGTTGCATTTGCTTCCTCGTTAGATCAGGCAGGACCAATGACCCAGGATGTGTCAGACGCTGCATTAATGTTAGATGTTATAAGTAAGTACGATACAAAAGACTCAACTTCGGTAAATTTTAAGAGAGGTGATTATTTCAAATCTTTAAGTTCTAATATTAAAGGAAAAAAAATTGGTATTCCAAAAGAATATAGAGTTGATGGCATGCCTAAGGAGATTGAAAATTTGTGGCAAGATGGAATTACTTTATTAAAAAAATTAGGAGCAAAAATTATTGATATATCTTTACCTCATACTAAGTACGCATTGCCTGCTTATTATATAGTTGCACCAGCTGAAGCATCTTCTAACCTAGCTAGGTATGATGGAGTAAAGTACGGATATCGTTCTGAAGGAGAAAATTTGATCAGTATGTATGAAAACACAAGGTCAGAAGGTTTTGGCGATGAAGTAAAAAGAAGAATAATGATTGGAACATATGTTTTGTCATCTGGTTATTACGATGCTTATTATTTAAAAGCACAAAAAATTAGAAGATTAATCAAAAATGATTTTGATGAAGCTTATAAATCTGTAGATGTAATTTTAACTCCTTCCACACCTAGTTCGGCCTTCAAGATTGGTGACAAAACAGATGATCCTGTATCAATGTATCTTAATGATATCTTTACAGTGCCAGTCAATTTGTCAGGATTGCCAGCTATATCTATTCCAGCAGGTAAAGATAAAAATAATTATCCTTTAGGCTTACAACTAATAGGCAAAGCATTTGAAGAGCAGAATTTATTAAATATTTCATATTCAATGGAAAAAGAATTAAGTTTCAAAAATAATTTGCAGGATTGGTGGATTAAATGAGTAAAAATAAAGAATATTTAATAAAGAGAGGTAACTCAGAATACGAAGTTATAATTGGTTTAGAAGTTCATGCTCAAGTTCTTTCAAAATCGAAACTATTTTCTGACTCTGCTACAAACTTTGGTGCTGAACCTAATACCCAAGTGAGCTTGGTAGATGCTGCATTTCCTGGAATGCTACCAGTAATAAATGAATTTTGTATCAAGCAAGCAGTAAAAACGGGCATTGGTCTCAATGCATCCATAAATATAAAATCAATTTTTGATAGGAAAAACTATTTTTATGCAGATTTACCACAAGGATATCAAATTTCTCAATACAAAGATCCAATAGTTGGTGAAGGTTCAATTTTATTAGATTTACCAGATGGAGAAAAAAAAGTTGGTATTGAAAGGTTGCATTTAGAACAAGATGCAGGAAAAAGCATTCATGACATTGATCCCCAAAACACTCTCGTAGACTTAAATAGATCTGGAGTTGCTCTTATGGAAATAGTAAGCAAACCAGACTTAAGATCTCCAGAGGAAGTAAACTTATACATCAAAAAACTTAGATCAATTATGAGATATCTTGGAACTTGCGATGGAAATATGCAAGAAGGATCTTTAAGAGCTGATGTGAATGTTTCAATCAGAAAGACAGGGGATAAGAAATTAGGCACAAGATGTGAAATTAAAAACGTTAATTCTATAAAGTTTATGCAAATGGCAATCGAATATGAAGCAAATCGTCAGGCTGACATATTAGAAGAAGGAGGTTCAATTGATCAAGAAACACGTTTATTTGATACAAAAAAAAATGAAACTAGATCTATGAGGTCAAAAGAAGATGCTCATGATTATAGATACTTTCCTGATCCTGACTTATTACCCCTTGAATTAACTGAAGATTTCATATCAAAAATTAAAAAAGAAATACCTGAACTACCTGATGAAAAGAAAAAAAGATTTGTAGATAAGTTTAAATTAACTCCATACGAGGCAAATATATTGGTTTCTGATATTGAAACATCAAAATATTTTGAAGATGTAATTAAAAATTCAGATATTAAGCTAGCAACAAACTGGATAACAGGTGAGTTGTTTGCATTACTTAATGATAGAAATTTAGAAATATCAGAAAGTCCCATTTCATCTAAAAATTTATCAACTTTAATTAACTTGATTAAAGATGGAACTATCTCTGGCAAAATTGCAAAAACAGTTTTTGAAATAATGGCAAACGAAAGCAAAGATCCAAAAAACATTATTGACGAAAAGGGATTGAAACAACAAAGTGATCCTAAAGAAATTGAAAAAATTGTAGATGCTGTAATTAAAGAAAACCCTAAAAATGTTGAATTATTCAAATCTGGTAAAGATAAATTGTTTGGTTTTTTTGTTGGTCAAGTTATGAAAAAGACAGACGGCAAAGCTAATCCTAAGTTAGTAAATGATATCTTAAAGAAAAAATTGAACTAGCATGAGTTCAAATCTACCTATTAATAAGCAAATAGAAAAATATATTGATGAGCACTCTTTAAAATTACATCCAGTACAAAATGAAATTATTAGGTATAACGACACACTTGGAAAAAAAAAAAAATTACAAATTTCAATTAACCAATGTCATTTTTTATATTTAGTAACAAAATTATTTAAACCTAAAAAAATTTTGGAAATTGGTACTTTTACAGGTCTTAGCTCATTAAGTATGTGCATTGGTCTAGAAAACGGCTCTAAGATCACCACTATTGATAAAAATAAAGAAACTTCATTAGTAGCGAAAAACTTTTTTGAAAATGCAAAAGTTTCAGAACAAATTGATATAATCGTAGATGAAGCAATCAATGGAATTAATAAATTAATAAACCAAAAAAAATTATTTGATTTAGTTTTTATTGATGCTGATAAAGAAAATTACAAAAAATATTATGAATTATCCTTTAATTTATTAAAAAAAGATGGCTTTATAATAATTGATAATGTCTTGTGGCATGGGGATGTTGTAGATAAAAACAATAAAGAACACTTAACTGAGATAATTCGAGATTTTAATATACATGTAAACAACGATGTAAGAGTTGAAAATATGATTATCCCAATCGGTGATGGTTTTTCAATTTGTAGAAAATTATAATGTATACCATCTTTGGTTTTTATAAATTTAAACAATTAAAAAAGATCAGTAAACTTAAAGATAAACTTCAAAATATCATTAATGTTTATAAAATTAAAGGAACTATAATTATCTCACCTGAGGGAATTAATGGATCAATTTCTTTCCTAAAAAAAAATACTAAACAAATAAAAACAAATCTTAAAAAAATATTTGCCATTACAAAATTTGATAATGTAAATATTTCTTTTAATAGATTTATTCCTTTTCATAAGGGGAGGGTGAAGGTTAAAAAGGAAGTTGTTCCAATTGGAAAAAGATTAAAAAAAAAAGTTAAATATAATCATCTTTCACCTAAAGAATGGAATAATTTTGTTTTAAAAAAAGACACTTACATAATTGATACTAGAAAAGATTTTGAGTTTAGAATTGGAACTTTCAAGAGGTCAATAAATCCAAAATTAAATAACTTTAGAGATTTTTCTAAATATTTTAAAAAGTTTAATAAAAATTCGAAAATCGGAATGTTTTGCACAGGCGGCATTCGATGCGAAAAGGCTAGCGATTATCTATATAGCAAAGGTTATAAAAATATTTTTCAGTTAAAAGGCGGTATTATTAATTATTTGTCAAAAATCGACAGAAAAGAAAGCTTATGGAAAGGGGAATGTTTTGTATTTGATAATCGTGTTTCAGTGAACCATAGGTTAAATAAAGGCAAATATTCAATTTGTGCTGGATGTAGAGAACCTATTTCTGATAAAGATAAGAAGTCTGTAAAATTTGAAGAAGGTGTTTCTTGTTCTAATTGTTATAATAAATCAAGCGAACAACAAAAAGTAAGATTTAGAATGAGACAAAGTCAAATTGATAAAGCAAAAAAAGAAAAAAAAAATTACATGTTTAAAAAAATTTACAAATAGATGGTTAAGAAGATTAATTTAACAGCGGATCCAATGTGGCAACTTCTAAGAAGAGTTACATTCCCAGCCAGTATTGGATCGTTATTTCAAACTTTTTATAATCTGGTTGATACCTTTTTTGCAGGAAAGATATCACCTGATGCATTAAGTGCTCTAGCAAAATCGTTTCCAATTTATTTTATTATAATAGCAATAGGTGTTGGTGTTGGAGCTGGTACTAATACTCTTATCGGAAATTCCATAGGTAAAAAAAAAGAAAAAGTCGCTTCATTATATGTGGCTCAATCAATAATTTTTGCAATAGTTATTTCACTATTAGTCACGTTTGTTGGAATTAACTCATCCAATTATCTTCTTCAATTATTAGGGTCATCTCCAGAAAATATTATTTTGACTAGAGAATACTTAGATATAATTTTTTATTGCACAGTAATAGTATTGATACAAATATCTTTAAATGGAACATTAAACGCTCAAGGAGACACAAAAAGTTACAGAAACGTCCTTATATTTACTTTTTTTTTAAACATCATACTTAATCCAATTTTTATTTTTGGTTTTTCGATAATACCTGCTTTTGGAATTTCAGGTATTGCAATAGCTACAGTTATTTGCCAACTTATTGGAACAATTTATTTAGCGCAAAAAGTTTATTGTTGTAAACTTAAAGAGTATTTATATGTAAAGTGTTTTATTCCAAAAATTAACTTTTTAAGTAATCTTACTTTTCAATCTGTACCAATAATGTTTAGCATGTTATTAATTGGTGTTGGTATATTTAATGTGCTTTACTTTGTAGGAAAATTTGGAGATATTGCTGCAGCCGGTTATGGAGCTGCACTTAGAATAGAACAAGTATTCTTACTACCAGTCATAGCATTGAATACGGCAGTATTATCGATTGGTGGTCAAAATTTTGGAGCTAGAAATTTTGAAAGGATAAGAGATCTTTATAAAAAAGCATTAATATTTGGTTGTTCATTTATGATCATGGCTGGCTTTATTTTATATTTCGGTGCAGAAAATCTTCTTGGTTTAATTACCGATGATCCAGAAACTATTAAGTTTGGATCTTTATATTTAAAGATTGCAGCATTGATAGGTCCTATATATCCAACTTTTTTTATTACTACTGCTGTATTTCAGGCTCTTAAGAAACCTATTTTTAGTTTGTATATGAGTATATTAAGGCTTACCGCAATTCCTTTTTTATGTTTGTGGTACGTTATTAATATTAAAGGAGGGGGTTACAGCGATATCTTTTATACAATATTAGTTACCAATTGGTTAATGGGATTAGTAGTATTATTTTTTATAGGAACTTTTTTTAATTATATGTTTAAAGATAATAAAAAATATTTTTTTGTAAAAAGTTAGATTAACTATCCTTTTTCATTCTTTTCTCAAGCCGTCTTACTAAGAATGATACAATTAAAATTAATATAAGATACTCTAAGATCAAAAATGTATATATTTCTAAAGGTCTATATGTAGTAACAACAAGCTCATTCGCTTTTCTAGTTAAGTCTCCAATACCAATAATCGAAACTAAGGAAGACATTTTTAGAACGTATACAAACTGATTTCCAATAGCAGGCAGTATATTTCTTATAGCTTGAGGAAGAATGACAAGTCTCAATTTTCTAAAAAAGTTAAGTCCTAGAGAACTTCCAGCTTCCCATTGAGGTTTTCTAATTGAATTTATTCCAGCTCTAAAAATTTCAGCCTGAAATGCGCTTTCACTTATAGATAAAGCTATAATTCCAGATACAAATGGACTAAAACTTATTCCTGTCATAATGGGTAATCCATAATAAATCCATAGAATCAAAACCAACAAAGGTATAGCTCTAACTATTTCGACATAACCTATATTAAAGTATGTTAAAAATTTATTTTTTGCTAAAGATGGAATAGCAACTATTAGCCCCAATACTATTGATAGAGATATTGATACGATGGATATAAAAATAGTAGTTGTAAACCCACTTAACAAAAATTTTAGATTAGTTAAACCGTTAACATTGTTAGGAGATAATATTAACCAATCCAACTCTTGTTTTCCGCATGATAATAAGAATAACAATGAAAATAGTAAAAATAAGTTTTTCACACTTATATTTATAAAGAATTAATTATTAATAGCTAATTTATTATAGGCTTTTAAGATTATATTCTGCTAAAAGTTCTTTGAAGAAACCAGATTTCTTTTTTTTATTGATCCAATCGTTAACGTAATTTCTCCACTTATCATCATTTTTACCTACCATCATCGCTAAGAAAGCAGGATTTTTTTCACCATCTGGAACAATTGCTAATTGTGGATATTTGATAACTAATTTATTTGCTTCGGTTGAACTTGTAATATTACCATCAGCTCTTCCTGCTAGCACTTCCTGGAAATCTCTTGCAGGTGCCTCTACTGAATTTAATTTTGATTTAGGAAAAAACTCTTTAGCTTTTTCTTCTTGTGAAGTTCCAAGTGTTGTTGCTATTGTAACATCTTTATTGTTTAGAGAATCCCAAGTTGAAAACTTACTTAAATTTTTCTTTAAAACAAGTGGAACAGTTCCATATTTGTAATAGGTCTCCGTGAACCCTGCTACTTCTGCTCTTTTAGGAGTTTTTGTTACACTTGTTGAAATATCATATCTGTCTGAAGTTATTCCTGAAACTATCGTTTTCCATTCAGCTGGAACAAACTTAATATTCACACCCATGTCTTTTGCAAGTTCGTTCATGACATCAATGTCAAAACCTTTATAAGTGTTTGTAGAAGGATCTTTTATAGTCATCGGATCCCAGTCTCCAGTTGTACCAACTCTCAACTCTCCATTTGAAAGGATTTTGTCTAAAGAGGAAGCGTTTGCAGAAAATGAGAATAATAAAGTAAATAATAATATGATAATTTTTTTCATAAAGGTTTAATAAGATAATTTATAATATTTTTCTACGCTAACCTTGACGCAGTTAAATTTTACAATAAATTCGCCCCATCATTAAGCCAATCCCATAAATGGTTAGAAAACGATCGTCTTACAAATAAATTTATATTGTTATTACCTAGGTTGTGAATGATTACATCAATATGATTAATTATAGTTTGGGTTGTGGATCCTTTAGTGTCTTTGAATTTTGAGAAATCAAAAGGACAGCTCATTGAGAGCAACTCGTATAATTTATCCCCAGAAATATTAATGCACACCCATTGATCACTTACATTTGTTACAGCTCCGTAGTTAAGCGATGAAATTTCTTTAAAAACCCTATCAAAAATTTCTTTATTCATATTATTTGTATAAACCATCCATTCATCTGGACTTAGCCATAAAGCGCTTAACTCTTGGTTACCTGTAGACGTATTGCTTTCTGCTGGTAAAATAATAGAGAGTATTTGACCAACTTTTGTAAAGAACTCTCTTTTTTTTCCTCGTAAGTTAATTTTAGTAATTGGTTCTACCTCTTTCAAATTTAAGTCTGAATATTCTCTTATGTCTTTAATGGCTGTATTAATGTTATCCATTTATTCTCTCATTCTCTTTATCTAGGAAGACTGTGTCTGATACAGTCACTTTAATTGTTTTATCTATCATTGGAACCAAGAGTTTTTGTCCCTTAAGTTGTTTACCCTCTTTCAAAACTGCTAAAGCAATAGATTTTTTTAAAGTTGGACTGAAATAACTTGAAGTTACATGTCCAAGCATATCCATAGGTTTTTTATTTTCGTCTTTAACAATTTGAGCACCTTCCTCTAAAATTTCGTTAGGGTCATCAGTTAAAAGTCCGACTAATTGTTTTCTATCTTCTCTTATAGTATCGCTTCTATATAGAGATCGTTTACCAATAAAGTCGTACTTTTTTTTACTAATTATCCAGTCCATTTGAAGATCTACTGGTGTCATCGTTCCATCAGTATCTTGGCCAACAATGATAAATCCTTTTTCAGCTCTTAAAAGGTGCATAGTCTCAGTTCCATAAGGAGTAATGTCAAATTCTTTCCCAGCTTCAATACATTTTTCCCATATGTACTTACCGTATGATGCTTCTACATTAATTTCATAACTAAGTTCACCTGTAAAACTTATACGCATAACTCTACAATTAATTTCACCAAGTTTTACCTCTTTAAATGACATATGTGGGAAACTTTCATCAGACAAATCTAAATCTTTAAAAATTTTAGTAATAATTTTTTTTGCGTTTGGACCGCATACACTTGCTGTTGAATAATGATCAGTAACAGATGTTAAAAATACATCTAATTCTGGCCATTCTGTCTGCAAATAATCTTCAAGTTTAGACATGACATTTGCAGCACCACCAGTTGTTGTTGTCATCAAATAGTGATTTTCACCCAGTTTTGTTGTAACTCCATCATCGTAAACCATACCATCTTCATTTAACATTAAACCATATCTACACTTACCTATTTGCAATTTTGACCAAGCATTTGTGTAAACTCTATTAAGAAACTCATTTGCATCAGTTCCTTGAATATCGATTTTACCAAGTGTTGAAGCATCTAATATTCCACTAGACTCTCTTGCAGCTTTACTTTCTCTTTGCACGGCATCATGCATTGTTTCATCATCTTTTGGATAATACCAAGCACGTTTCCATTGACCGACATTTTCAAACTTTGCATTATTATTGACATGCCAGTCATGCATAGGTGTTTTTCTAAAAATATCAAAAAATTGCCCAACGTTTCTACCTACTATGGTTCCAAAAGTAAGTGGAGTATACGGAGGTCTAAACGTTGTCGTACCTAGATCACCCATATTAGTATTAGTTGTATCAGCAACTATACCTAAGGCATGCATGTTAGCAAGTTTACCTTGATCTGTACCCATACCAGTCGTTGTATATCTTTTTACGTGTTCAATTGATTTAAAGCCTTCTCGTAAAGCTAACTTTATATCTTTTGCAGTACTATCATTTTGATAATCTAAAAATGGTTTTGTTTTACTTAACGGTTTATCTGATGGAAGTAACCATATATTTTTTTTCTCCTTTTCCTTAGAGCATTTAACATCAATTTTATCAAAATTAGAATTTTCAATCTGCAAAAACTTTTTTGTATCTTTTATTGAATTTTTTAAAACATCATCTAATTCAAAATCTCCTTTTGCAGAACCAATACTTAATTGATTTAAATTTGTTTTATCTGGAACAAAAATATTATCTTTGTTATCAAACTTAAGTTTACCACCTGATTGTGTAAATAGATGAACCATCGGGGTCCAGCCACCAGAAATTGCTAAGCAATCGCAATTTAATTCAATCTTCTTTCCGATAACATCATTGCCTTTATCATTTAGCTTCATTACTGATACTTTGTTAATTCTTTTGTAACCTTTAGTGTTTACTATTGTATGATTCCAATAAATTTGTATTCCTAGACTTTTAACTTTATTTACAATTTCTGAAGATGAATTATCTCTAATATCTATTATTGCATTTAATTTTGTGCCCGATTTATGTAAAGATAAAGCTGTTTCATAAGCACTGTCATTATTGGTAAATATAACATTTTCCAAACCACATCTGACACCAAAATAGTCTATATATTTTTTTACGGCAGATGCCAACATTATACCGGGTCTATCGTTGTTATGAAAAACTTGAGGTCTTTCTATAGCACCAGTGGAGATAATTACTTTTTTTGCTCTTATTTTGTAAAGCCTTTGTCTGATTTTATTATTGCGGACATTAACACTTAAATGATCAGTTAAATTTTGTCTTGCTAGTAAAAAGTTATAATTATGATAAGCAGCAAGACTTGTTCTAGTTTTAATAATGATATTCTTATCGTTTTTAATATTATCAATAAGTTTTTTTAACCATTCACTACTTTTTTGATTATCAATTTTAGAGATATCATTATCATCATAAATTAATGAACCTCCCAGTAATTCCTTATCCTCTAACAATAAAACTTTTTTATTATCATCAGAAGCTATTTTAGCCGCTATCAAACCAGAAACACCACCTCCAACTATTAAGATATCACAGTGCATATATCTGTGGTCGTACATATCTGGATCTTGTTTTGTTGGGGATTTTCCTAAGCCAGCAGATTTACGAATAAAGTATTCGTACTTTTCCCAAAAACTTGCTGGCCACATAAATGTTTTATAATAAAAACCTGCAGGAAGGAGAGGTGATAAAAAGTTATTTATTCCACCTATATCAAATTTTACACTTGGCCAACAATTCTGACTGTTACAAATTAAACCATCATATAATTCAATTTCAGTAGCTCGTGCGTTAGGCTCTGTTAGAGCATCGTCATTTCCTATTTGAAGAATTGCATTTGGTTCCTCAGAACCAGAGGTCATTATTCCTCTTGGTCTATGATACTTAAAACTTCTTCCCACAAGATGAATATCATTTGAAAGTAGTGCAGAGGCTAGTGTATCGCCTTTATATCCGTATAATTTTTTTCCATTAAAAACAAAAGATAGTTTTCTGGTCTCGTCTACAAATTGTTTATTATTTATTCTTAGATTTTTGGACATTATAATTTTGGTGGTTGTTCACCAATTTTGTAAATTTTTTCTATTTTATCATTTGAGGTATCACGAGCTACATTAAACCACTTTCTACATCCATGTGCATGATTCCATCTTTCAAATTGGATACCCTTAATATTTTTTCTCATAAACAAATATTCTGCCCATTGATCATCATTTAACTCAGTAGGTTGTTTAGGTCTTACTATATGAGCTTCACCACCAGAAACAAATTCTGATTGATCTCTTTCACCACAATATGGACAATTAATTAAAAACATTAGTGGGCAACAGCTGCTGCTCCATGTTCATCTACTAGATCACCACTTACAAATCTATTAATGTTAAACGCAGCATTTAATTTATGAGGTTCATCATTAGCGATTGTATGAGCAAATAAATCGCCCGAACCAGGTGTTGCTTTAAATCCACCAGTTCCCCAACCACAATTAAAATAAAGACCTTTGATTGATGTTTTACTAATTATCGGGCTTGCATCTGGACAAATGTCAACAATTCCACCCCATTGTCTTAACATCTTCATTCTACTAAAAATTGGATATAATTCTAATATAGCTTTAAGTGTTTCTTCTACAATATTAAAACTTCCCTTTTGTGTGTAAGAAACATATGAGTCAGTTCCTGCACCAATCACTAATTCACCTTTATCTGATTGACTTACATAAGCATGAACAGCATTTGACATTACAACAGTATCAATTATTGGTTTTACTGGCTCCGATACTAGCGCTTGCAAGGGTTTACTTTCAAGTGGCAACTTAAGTCCCGCCATATTTGCTATTACGCTTGAATGTCCTGCAGCAACAACGCCAATCTTTTTAGTTTTAATAAATCCTCTTGTTGTTTCTATACCTTCAACTGTATCTCCATTTCTTTTAATGCCTTTAACTTCGCAATTTTGAATTATATCAACTCCCATTTCATCAGCGCCTCTTGCATAACCCCAAGCAACGGCATCATGTCTAGCTGTGCCAGCTCTTCTTTGTAGTGTTCCACCTAATACTGGATACCTAATATCTTGAGATGTATTTATTATTGGACAAAACTTTTTTACCTCACTTGTCTCCAACCAAACAGCATCAATACCATTTAATCTATTAGCGTGAGTTCTTCTTTTTAAATCTCTTACATCTTGTAAATTATGAGCCAGATTCATAACTCCTCTTTGGCTAAACATTAGATTGTAATTAAGTTCTTGAGACAAACCTTCCCAAATCTTTAATGCATGATCATATAAACCTGCACTGGCGTCCCATAAATAATTTGATCTTATTATTGTTGTATTTCTCCCAGTGTTACCTCCACCAATCCAACCTTTCTCAACAACAGCAATATTTGTTAAATTATGTTTTTTTGCCAAATAGTATGCAGTAGCTAAACCGTGACCGCCGCCCCCAACAATTACAGCATCATACTCTTTTTTAGGCTCAGGATCTCTCCATGCTCTTTGCCAATTTTCATGGTTGCTAAAAGCATTCTTTATTAAAGAAAATATAGAATATTTATTTTTCATTTTTCGAGAAATTACTTGATAAATATTGAATATTCAATGATTTCAAGTTACACAGTATATAAGGAAGGATGGGTGAGCTGGTTTAAACCAGCGGTTTGCTAAACCGCCGTACGCTTGAAAAGGTGTACCGAGGGTTCGAATCCCTCTCCTTCCGCCATTTCTTTGAAATTAATATAGGGGATAATTAGCGAAAAAATCTTTCATTTTAATAGGTTTTTGTTCTAGCACGTATCTGTAAACGTTATAATTTTCTAAAACTCTTTGCACATAATTCCTGGTTTCTTTAAACTTAATAAGCTCAATCCAATCTACATAATCAACCTGATTCTTTTGAGGGTCTTTATTTATTTTTTTCCAATATCTTACTCTTTTAGGACCTGCATTATAACCAGCAATAGCAAAAGGGTAGGCACCATCATATTCTAAAATTAGTCCCGCCAAATAATGTGAACCTAAATTTATGTTATACTCAGGATCTGAAGTTAATCTTGATTTTGAATAAGGTAGCTTAGCTTGTTTTGCAACAACCTTAGCTGTGTAAGTCATAAGTTGCATCATACCTCTCGCACCAGCGTAACTATTTGCTTTACTATCAAATTCACTCTCTTGTCTAATAACTGCAAGTATCAATGCAGGGTTAGGAATTTTTCTTCCTCCAACCATAGTTGGTGTACTGATAACAGGATAGTTATATTGATTATGAAATCTTTTTTCATAAGATGCCAATTTAGATATCTGAATTGCAAAATCATATCTTGAAATTTCAGTTGCAAGCTCTGCAGCTAGAACTTCACTTCCTTGATCTATATTATCAAGAGCTAAATGACGCAAAATATGTTTTGTATATTTATCTCTTTCAATCTCGTGAAGCAAATAAACAAGTTTATATAATTTTTTATCCTTGAATTCTTTTTTATATTTGTCGTTTGCCTTCATGGTTTCATTTAAAGAAAATGTTTCGTCCGGTTTAATTTTCATGTGTGCAAGTTGTCCATAATATGTAGTTGTAAATTTAGATGCTTCACTGTAATATTTATTAGCTGTTATGGGGTCACCCAATTTTTCATACGTTCTTCCTAACCAAAATGCTCCTCTAGATAAACTTATTGGATATCCAACATTTTGATAAAATGATTTAAAGTGTTCTCTTGCTAAAATTGGATCATTTAAGAAACTTAAAGCAACCCATCCACTAAACCACTCTGCCTCAGCGAATTCCGGAGTTCCTTGTTCTAATGAGTGGTTATTGACAATTTTGTAGGCTGTTTGATATTTCTTTTTATAAATTAACGATCTTCCAATAATTGACCTTTCTACCCACCATTTGTCTGGTCTTACCATATAACTCTTAGTATTTTTAATGTTTAACAAAATTTCTAATGAGCTATCTACTCGACCTCTTTTTCTTCTCCATTTTAATCTATCATAGTTAAGACCTGGGTCATTTCTAAAACTTTCAGGCACTTTTGAAATTGCATTGTCTACACCATATGACTTACTCATTAGTAATTGTCTCGCAGTATAAAGAAGCTGATAATCTTTTGGTAAATATCTCAACATTCTTTTTAAATCCCAATATCTATTTTCCCAGGCTAGATAATCAGCCCTTCTAATATGGTCTTCTGATGATAGATATTTTTTTACTCTTTTGTATGTGGGCCTAAGTTCTGCTTTAGATAAATCGGCAGTGATCCATCCCTTTTTTATCAACTTTATACCGTCTACATTTTGCCCATTTTGTAATAAGCTTTCCCCTAAAACTATCTCCCCATATCCACTTAATGGTTTTTTATCCTCGAATAAATCTATTATTTTTTTGTGACCAATTTTTTTAACTGATAATTTCTTTTCAGAAAGATATTCAATTCTACCACGACGAGGATAACTTTCATTTCTTTTTAAAAATGAACTATAGTCAGAATAATTTGCATTATTGTTTCTTTGCAATAAGTATCTCCACATTGTGAAATCATAAATTGACTTATCTTTTGCACGTGACGCAATTTTTATCGCACTTTGCCACTTTTTTCTTTTAATTAAATCTAAAGATTGTTGAGCTATTTTTACATCCTTTTTACTATAGTATTTTGATTTCTTAACCTTCCCCTTTTTTGGCTCTGTCTTTTTAACTATTATTGTTGGTTTCTTTTTAGGTAGCAAAATCCCTATATTTTGAAAATCCTTATCAGTTTCTGCTTTTTCAATTTTTTCTTTTATTTCTTCTTTAATTTCTCTCTCTTTTTTAGCTGTGGGTTTTATTGGAGGTATAATATTCTTTTTTGAAATAATATTTTTTTTAACCTCAGCTGACAATACTGGTTTTTTTGGAGGAATTATTAATTCATTTGAAAATGAATATGAGCCTAAAATTAATAGAAAGATTAAAATAAATTTGATAAATATTTTAAAATAGATCATATTTTTGTAAATGAATCCATAATCTATGTTATAAAGTTATATGTTTAAAGGATCAAATGTTGCATTATTAACCCCGTTTAAAAATAATAAATTAGATGAAGATTGTTATATCAAATTAATAAATTTTCATATTGAAAATGGTACAAACGGTTTAGTTCCTGCAGGAACAACGGGCGAATCTCCAACATTGAGTCATGAAGAACATGAAAAAGTCATTGAACTTTGTATAAAAGAAGCCAAAGGCAAAGTTCCTGTAATTGCCGGCACTGGGTCAAATTCTACGACAGAAGCTGTGGCCCTGACAAAGCACGCAGAGAAAGCAGGAGCAGACGGAGCACTTGTTGTTACCCCGTATTACAATAAACCAACACAAGAAGGTTTATATCAACACTATAAATCAATCAACGATAATACTAGTTTACCAATTATTATTTATAATATCCCAAGTCGCTGCGTTATTGACATGTCAGTTGATACAATGGCAAGACTTTATGAATTAAAAAATATTGCTGGTGTAAAGGACGCAACAGGAGACCTAAATAGACTTGATCAAACTTTGAAAAAATTAGGACCTGATTTTATTCAGTTAACTGGTGAGGACGGTCTTGCTTTTGAATTTAATAAAAGAGGAGGCGTTGGTATAATTTCAGTTACAGCAAATATAGCGCCCAAGTTATGTTCAGATTTTCAAAAATTTTCAAAATCAAATTCTGATAATGAAATTAAAGAGGCTGAAAGAATTGATGCTCTGCTTCAACCACTTCATAAAGCTCTATTTATTGAAAGTAATCCGGCACCTGCAAAATACGCAGCTAAACTTTTAGGTCTGTGCAGTGAAGATGTTAGACTACCGTTGGTTAAAATACAAGAATCCACTAAAAAAAAAGTAAAAGAAGCATTATTGTCTGCTAAATTATTGTAGCATGATAAAAAAAGAACCTGGACACAAAATAATTTGTTTAAATAGAAAAGCAGCGTTTAATTTTTTTTTTCAAGAAATTTTAGAGGCAGGAATAGTATTAAAAGGATCTGAGATTAAGTCTGTGAGAGCAGGTAAAGTTAATATCGCAGAGTCTTATGCTATCGAAAAAGACGGTGAGTTTTTTTTAGTAAATTCACATATACCAATTTATAAAGAGGCAAGTTTCACAAACCATAATCCTAGAGAGGAAAGAAAGCTGTTATTGAATAAAAGGGAGATAAAAAAACTAATTGGTAAAGTTAATAGAGATGGATTATCACTTATTCCTCTTAAAATGTATTTCAAAAAAGGTAGAGCAAAATTGGAGATTGCCGTTGCAAAAGGTAAGAAAAGATTTGATAAACGACAAACAAAAAAAACTAGGGACTGGAACCGTGATAAAGCAAGATATTTTAGAAGGTCGTCATAATACGATTATATTGGCACTAGGTTCAAACTTAGGAAATAGAGCTGATAACATTGAAAAAACTAAATTTCATTTATCACGTTTTTGTTCCTTTATTAAAGTTTCAAAACTTTATGAAACTCCATCATGGCCAAACCAATCAAATCCTAAATTTTTAAATCTAATCATTGAATGCAAAACAGGTTTAACAATAATCGATTTATTTGAAAAAATAAAAAAAATAGAGATATTATTAGGTCGAAAAAAAAATATAAAAAACGCTCCTCGAACTTGCGATATTGATATTATTGATTTTAATAATTCTTGTAAAAATATTGTCTATAAAGGAAAAAGAATTATTACCCCACACCCAAGAATGCACGAAAGAAATTTTACTTTAATTCCATTGTATGAAATAAAAAAAAACTGGATACATCCAAAAAATAAGCAAAAAATAGATATTTTAATAAAAAAATTAAGCTCTAAGTCAATTAGTGATATAAAGATTTACCAAACAAATGGTATAATTAAGTATGCTTAAATCTGAAGAATTAATAAATAAGGTAAGAGAATATAATAAGTTTTTAAACCCAACAACTTTAACTAAAGCCTATAATTTTGCACTTGAGGCTCACAAGAAACAAAAAAGGGATGAAGGTGTGCCATATATCATTCACCCAATAGCTGTAGCTAATATTCTTTCAGATTTAAAACTTGATAGTGCAACTATTGCAACTGGATTATTACACGATACAATTGAAGATACTAAAGCTACTTATAAAACGATCAAGGAAGAATTTGGTCAAGAAGTTGCTGATTTAGTAGAAGGGGTAACAAAAATTTCTGAATTTGAAAATCAAGCAGCACAAGACTCTAAAGCTGAGAATTTTAGAAAATTAATCATAGCAACCTCAAAAGATATAAGAGTTCTTCTCGTAAAGTTAGCTGACAGACTTCACAACATGAGAACAATTAAGTTTGTAAAACTTAAAGAAAAACAAATTAAAAAGGCTAAAGAAACGATGGAAATATATGCTCCTTTAGCAGACAGAATGGGCATGAATAGAATTAGAGATGAGCTTGAAGATCTTTCTTTTGAAATTTTAAACCCTGAAGCGAGATATCTTGTTAAGAAAAGACTTGATGAAATAAAAGAAAATAATATTTCAAGTTTTAATATGATTTCTGAAGAGTTTCAAAAAATTTTAAAAGCAGAAGGATTAAACGTTAAAATATTTGGTAGAGAGAAAACACCTTTCTCTATTTGGAGAAAAATTCAAAAAAAAAGGACATCACTTGAACAAATCACGGATATAATCGGATTTAGAGTAATTGTTGATGATGTATCAGATTGCTATAAAACCTTGGGGGTGTTTCACAAAAAGTGGAATTGTATACCAGGAAGATTTAAAGATTATATTTCATCTCCTAAAATAAACAAATATCAATCACTACATACTGCTATTATCGGTCCAAACAAAAGACCCATTGAAATCCAATTAAGAACAATGCAGATGCACGAATTTGCTCAAAGAGGTATTGCTTCTCATTGGAAATATAAATCTTCTGAAAAATTTAATTCTTTAACTTGGAAAGAATATGATTGGTTAAAAGACCTAGTTGAAATTATTGAGAGAAACGAAAATCCTGATGATTTTTATGAATATACTAGACTTCAAATGTTTCAAGAAAATGTATTTTGCTTCACGCCAAAAGGATCTCTAATTAAACTTCCAAAAGATGCCACTCCCATAGATTTTGCATATGCTGTACACACACAAGTTGGAGATACTGCCATTGGATCAGAAATAAATGGTAAAGATAGTCATTTACAAAGTATTCTTAGAAATGGAGATGTAGTAAAAATTATAACATCAAAGAAAGTATCACCCTCTTTACATTGGTTAAGCTCCACAAAAACAGGTAAAGCAAGAGCCGCAATAAGGAGATATTGGCAATATAGAGAAAATTCTAAACCAATTAATAAAAGATATAATACCACTCTTTGGATTTCGTTACCTGATAAACCAGGTGTCCTTGGAACAGTGACTACTATGATTGGAGAAAATCACGTAAATATTTCTAGCGTTGAAATGGTAGAAAAAACTAAAACCTCTATTAATTTTAGATTTAATCTAATTATTTCTGATCTCAAAAACTTTACAAAATTAATAAGTGAGTTAAAACAAAGAGAGTATAAATTTAAAATTATTAGACACAAAAACAAAAAATATGCTTTCTTTAAAAAATTCTTTGGCGGTTTTAAAAAAAACTGACGCACTTTTAGAGGGACACTTCGTACTTTCGTCTGGTCTACATTCACCTCAATATGTTCAATGTGCTAAGCTTTTGAGTAAGCCAAATCATGCCAAAAAATTTATAAGTTCTCTAGCAACTAAAGTTAAACGAAGAATCAAAAGTTTTGATGTCATTCTATCCCCTGCCATGGGGGGTATAATTATTGGTTATGAGATAGGAAGATTATTAAAAAAAGAGACTATTTTTTGTGAAAGAGTGAATAAAAAATTTAAACTTAGAAGAGGTTTTAATATTAATAAAAAAGCAAAAATATTAATTGTAGAGGACGTAATTACTACAGGAAAATCTTCATTGGAGTGTGTAAGACTTATTAAGAGATTTGGCGGAAAGTTTGTTGGAATTGCTTGCTTAATAGACAGGTCGAAAAAATTAAGAATGTCCAAAAAAATTATATCTCAAGTAAAATTAGATATTCCTGTTTATAAAAGAAATAAATTACCAACTTCTTTAAAGAATATCCAAATTACAACACCAGGAAGTAGATATCTAAGATAATGTCTAAACTCGGCGTTAACATTGATCATGTAGCTACATTAAGAAATGCCAGAGGAGAAAATCATCCAAATATTTTAAAATTTGCAGATATTGCAATTAATTCTGGAGCTGATTCTGTTACAGTTCATCTTAGAGAAGACAGAAGACATATTAAAGATTTAGATTTAAAAAAACTTTGTAAAAAAGGAATTAAAATAAACTTAGAGATGGCATGTAATAACAAAATGTTAAAAATTGCTCTTAGAAACATGCCTAATTATGTTTGTATAGTACCGGAAAAAAGAAAAGAAATTACCACAGAAGGGGGGATAGATTTAAAAAAAAACTTTTATAATTTAAAAAAAATTATATCCAGACTTAATAAAGCTAAAATCAGAACAAGCTTATTTATAGACCCTTTAAAACAAAATATTGAAATCTCGAAAAAAATAGGAACGAAATGCGTTGAGCTGCACACAGGAAAAATATCAATTTTAGTTAAAAAAGGTGCAAAATTTTCAAATGAACTAAAGAGAATTAAAGATGCAAGTAAGTTAGCATTTGATTATGACATTGAAGTACATGTAGGACACGGCTTAGATTACAAAACAACAAAAATTTTGAGAAAAATTCCATACATAAAAGAATTTAATATTGGTCACTTTATCATAGGTGAAAGTCTAGTGTCTGGTATGCCCAGTATAATTAAAGAATTCAAAAAGATCGTAAGATGACTTTGAATATTTTTGGTGTAGGGACAGACATTGTTAAAAATAGTCGTGTAAAAAAACTTATTAAAAATAAAAAATTTATTAATAGAATATTCACATCTGGTGAAATTAAAGACTCAAAAAAAATTAATCAGAAAGTTTTATTTTTTTCAAAAAGATTCGCTGCTAAGGAAGCTTTCGTAAAATCTCTTGGTACTGGTTTTGCTCATAATATTAATTTTAAAGATATAAATGTAAAAAAAAAAAGAAGTGGTAAACCCTACCTTGCTTTAAGCAATAAGTTAAAAAATATATTAAAAAGAAAACTTAAATTGAAAAAAGTCAAAATTTTCCTGTCATTATCAGATGAAAGAGAATATTCAGTTGCATACGTTATAACTCAAAAGATTAAATGAAACAAAAAATTATAGATAATATCAAAACTATTTTTTATGCTTTAGTAATTGCCATTGTAATTAGGTCTTTATTAATTCAACCTTTTTATATTCCGTCATCATCAATGGAACCTACTTTGTTGGTAGGAGATAGGATTTTTGTAACTAAATATACTTATGGATATAGCAAGCATTCATTTCCTTTTAGTTTAGGTCCCATTAAAAAACGTATTTTTTTCGATGAACCAGAGAGAGGAGACATTATTGTATTCAAAACTCCTGCGGATAACAGAACCGATTATATTAAAAGACTTATAGGTGGACCGGGAGATAAGATACAATTTATAGACGGTAATCTATATCTTAACAACGTTGAAATCCTTAAATCTAAAGTAAAGTCACAAATGGAAATATATTGTGGTGGTGAAGTTCTAGAAACAAACCTTTTTGAAGAAAAATTAGAAAATAAAAAATATTTTACTGCTTATAATAATTTTGGATCATATCAAAATTCAGATGAATTTGCTGTACCTGATAATCATTATTTTTTTTTAGGAGACAATAGAGATTGTTCAAAGGATAGTCGATTTTTAACAAGTGTTGGCTATGTACACCGCGATAATATTGTGGGTAAGGCTAGATTTATTTTTTTTTCAACAGACAAAAAAATAGGAAGATTTATAGAATTTTGGAAATGGAATAAAAGTTTTAGATTAGACAGATTCTTTAAAAAAATTAAATAATGAAAAAAAATATAAGTTCTTTTGAAAAAATAATAGGTATTAAATTTAAAAATCAAAATCTCTTATTACAAAGCCTAACACATAAAAGTAATGATCCACTTAATAACAATGAAAAATTAGAATTTTTAGGTGATAGAGTATTAGGATTAATTATATCAAAGAATTTATATAAATTATTTCCAAATGATAAAGAAGGAGATCTTGATAAAAAATTGGCATCATTAGTTAATAGGAAAAGATGTGTTGAAATTTCTAATTATTTATCTTTAAAGGATTATGTTTTAGTAGGAGACAACAAAGAAAATTTGAAAATAGAGAATAAAATTTTAGCAGACACAGTTGAATCAATTGTTGGAGCCTTGTATTTAGATCAAGGATTAGAAGTAACTGAAAAATTCATTTTGAATTACTGGAAAAGATTTTTAAATGAAAAATTAACAATCTATAGAGATCCAAAAACAATGCTTCAAGAATATTCTCTTAAATTGTATAAAACTCTTCCAATTTATAATGTAATAGAAAACAAAGGCCCACGACATAAACCTGTTATAAAAGTTTCAGTCAAAATAAAAAATTCAAAAAAATATTTGGGGATTGGTAATTCTAAAAAAGAAGCCGAACAGAAAGCTGCTTTAAAATTATTGGATACTTTTAAAAAATGAATTGGACAGATACAGGTATTTTATTGTCAAAGTATAAATTTCAAGAAAATTCAACCATTGTTAATTTTTATACTAAAAATCATGGTAAGTGCTCAGGTATTATTTTTGGAGCATCATCAAAAAAAATTAAAAACTATTTACAAATTGGCAATGAGCTTCATTTAAATTATAATTCGAAAAGCGATGATAGTTTTGGATATTTTAAAGTTGAAATTTTAAAAGTAAACACTCCAATATTTTTCTCCCAAAAAAGATCTATGTATTGCATTAATGCTGCATTAAATTTAGTAAAATTACTAACTGTAGAAAATCAAGAGAATACATCAATTTATGAGCTGGTTCATAAATTATTTTCAATTCTAGAAAATGAAAATTGGTATATAAATTATATTTTTTGGGAACTTGATTTTCTAAAATTGATTGGTTTTGACTTAGATGTAAAGAAATACGCAAAAAAAGAGTCCAATGGAAAGGATGAATTTTTTATTACTACAAATCTAAAAAAAATTAAAGTTCCTAGTTTTCTTATTTCCAAAAGTGGAGATAATGTAAGTAATCAAGATATTATAGATGGTTTGAATCTTATAAGTGAGTATTTACAAACAAATCTTTTTTTACCTAACAGCATTAATTTTCCTCATCAAAGAAAAAAATTCATAGACGATTTTAAATCTTAATTTTTAATAATTTTGTCTATTCTATCTGCAAAGTATGAAATAATTGCATTAGCGCCAGCTCTTTTAAATGACATAAGTGTTTCATAAATAGAGTTTTCATTTATTAATCCTTTGTTAATACCATTCATTAACAAACTATATTCACCTGAAACCTGGTAAGCCAAAACTGGTATTTTAAAGTTTTCTTTCACTTTTTTAATTATATCGAGGTAGGGAAGACCAGGTTTCACCATCACAAGATCTGCTCCTTCTTTAATATCTAATGCCACTTCTCTTAAAGCTTCTTCGGAATTACTGAAGTCCATCTGATATGTTTTCTTGTCGCCCTTTAAAGATTTTTTTGATCCAACTGCATCTCTAAAGGGACCATAAAAAGAAGATGCGTATTTCACAGCATAAGATAATATTTTGATATCTTTTAGCGAATTATTGTCAAGTTCTTGTCTAATCTCACCAATACGCCCATCCATCATATCTGATGGCGCTATAACATCACTACCCATTTGAGCTTGTAAAAGAGATTGTTGAATTAATATTTCTATCGTTTCATCATTAAGAATTCTTTTATTTCTTAAAATTCCATCATGTCCATGAGATGTATAAGGATCTAAAGCGACATCAGTCATTATACCGATTTCATTTTTGTATTTATCTTTAATTTTTCTAATAGCCTTACAAACTAAATTGTTATCATTTAAAGCTTCGCTACCAAAAGAGTCTTTTAAACCACTATTTGTTTGAGGAAAAATTGCCACCATTGGAATTTTAAGTTTTAGGGCTCTATCAATAATCTGGCCAAGTTTATCGACACTATATCTAAAAACTTCAGGCATAGTTTTAATTGGAATCTTTTTATTTTTACCCTCCGTTACAAAGATTGGTAAAATAAAATCATTGCTAGAAAGAGAATTCTCTCTAACTAATCTTCTCATCCAATCAGTTTTCCTTGATCTTCTCATTCTCAATTTAGGGTATTTACCAGTGATAATCATTCTCAATGTTTTTTAATGCGACAATAGTAATATATATAAAAATAGTTTATAAGCTATTAATAAAAAAGTTATAAAATGTCACTATCATTTAACGATTTTCAAAAACAAGATATCAAATTTGATATTACCAAACTTCGAGAAGCTTGTACTAAAATTTTAAAGCTAAAAGGTTTTGACACAAGTCTAGGAATTCCTCACTTTGCTGGAATTTCATTAAATCAAATACCAGGAGATCCAGAGTCGATTAAAGGAAATAATGTTCGTGGAGTATTTTGGACGAAACCAAGCAGTGACGGAAAAGAAGTTTCAAGGGACAAAATGATTGACGAAGAAAAGTACACACAGTTCGTAAATGAATATAAAGATACTTATTTTAAAACTGTTTATGAAGAATTATCAAAAAAATATAAATTAGGCAGAGTAAGATTATTATTGAAGGAACCAAGATCTACTTTAAGTTGGCATCGTGATCCAGAGCCTAGACTACATATTCCAATTATTACAAACCCTGGGTGTATAATGGTAATAGATAATGTAGCTAAGCACATGCCAGCTGATGGATCAGTTTGGATTACGAATAATAAAAAGTATCACAATGCATTTAATGGTGGCGAAGAGAATAGAATTCATCTTGTTGCTTGTGTACTTGATTACAAATTTAATTAATTTGAATAAAATTTATATATCTTCAGACCACGCTGGATTTAAACTAAAAGAAAAAATTAAATATTCACTAAAAAAGAAAAAACTAAAAATTTTCGACTTAGGACCTAATAATGATAATTCTGTAGATTATCCAGATTTTGCAAAAAAATTAGCAAAAAGTGTTGCAAAAAGTAAAAAAAATCGTGGGATTTTGGTTTGTGGCTCGGGTGTTGGAATGTCAATAGTCGCAAACAAGGTTAAAAATATAAGGGCCGCATTGTGTTATAGCATTGAAAATACCAAATTATCGAGATTACATAATGATGCCAATATAATTGCTTTAGGATCGAGACTTATTAGCGCAAAATTAGCTTTAAATTGTGTTAATATTTTTTTGAAAACTAGATTCGAAAGTGGTAGACACTTAAGAAGGGTTAAAAAAATAAAATAAATTATGTCCAGTGAAGGTAAATATACAAATATAGAGTATCAAAACTTTTTTGAAAAAAACTTATCAGATACTGATCCGGAAATATATAAAGCTATTAATGATGAATTAGCTAGGCAACAACAACATATTGAACTAATTGCATCAGAGAATATTGTTTCTAATGCTCTTCTTGAAGCTCAAGGATCTGTATTAACCAATAAGTATGCTGAAGGTTATCCAGGAAAAAGATATTATAATGGATGCGATCATGTTGATGTAGCTGAAAACTTAGCTAACGAAAGACTAAAAAAATTATTTAATTGCAAATTTGCTAATAGCCAACCTCATTCCGGAGCTCAAGCTAATGGAGCAGTCTTCTTAGCATTACTAAAACCAGGTGATGCTATAATGGGAATGAGTTTAAATTCCGGCGGTCACCTCACTCACGGGTCAAAAGCATCTGTTTCAGGAAAATGGTTTAACGCGATTGCATATGATGTAGATAAAAAAACAGAATTACTAGATTATGAATCTATAGAGAAACTTGCTATTGAAAATAAACCAAAACTTATAATTGCAGGTGGAAGTGCGTATTCTAGACAAATTGATTTTAAAAGATTTAGAGCGATTGCAGATAAAGTAGGAGCATATTTTATGGTAGATATGGCTCACTTTTCGGGTTTAGTTGCAGGTAAAGGTTATCCAAATCCAGTCGAATATGCTGACGTTGTTACTTCAACAACTCACAAAGTTTTTAGAAGTGCTCGTGGTGGAATTATTTTAACTAATAATGAAACTTTATCTAAAAAATTTAATTCTGCAGTTTTCCCAGGTTATCAAGGTGGACCTTTAATGCACATAATTGCTGCAAAAGCAGTGGGATTCCTTGAAGCATTAAAACCAGAATTTAGAAATTATATTTCAAATGTAATGACTAATGCAAAAATTTTAGCTGAGACATTAAAAAACAATGGTTTTAAAATATATTCAGGCGGAACTGATACCCATTTAATGTTGGTAGACTTAAGACCGTTCAATGTAAAAGGAAATATTGCAGCTGATAGTCTATGTAGAGCTAACATAACATGTAATAAAAATGGAATTCCATATGATACAGAAAGTCCAATGATAACATCTGGGATAAGATTAGGAACACAAGCTGCAACTACGAGGGGTTTTGGTTTAGATGAGTTTAAAAAAGTAGGTGAACTAATAACTAAAACAATAAAAGGTTTATCAGCAAATCCAGATGATAATAGCAAAATTGAACAAGAGGTAAGAGAAGAAGTAATTTCACTGTGTTCAAAATTTCCGATTTATAAAAATTTAAAATAGTAAATGATTTGTCCATGTGAAAAAAAAGGTGAAACATCGGTTGTGGATTCACGTCCAACCGAAGATGGTACTGCAATAAGAAGAAGGAGACTTTGTACATGTGGTGAAAGATTTACTACTTTTGAAAGAATTCAATTTAGAGAATTAATGGTCGTTAAAAAGAGTGGAAGAAAATCACCTTTTGACAGAGATAAATTATCAAAGTCAATTTACATTGCTCTTAAAAAAAGACCTATTGATACTGAAACTGTTGAAAAATTTATTACTAATATTTCAAGATCACTTGAAGAGTTAGGGCAGAATGAAATTTCATCTAATGCAATTGGAAAAATGGTTATGGATGGTTTAAAAAATTTAGACCCAGTAGCTTATGTAAGATTTGCATCTGTTTATAGAAATTTCAGAGAAGAAAAAGACTTTGTACAATTTGTAGACAAAATAGATGTCTTCAAAAAAAGATAAGCTCTATTTAAATTTAGCTTTGAATTTAGCAAAAAATATGGAGGGTTTAACAGGGACAAATCCCTCTGTTGGAAGTGTTCTTGTTAAAAATGATGAAATTATTTCGTTAGCTTCCACGGGTTATGATGGAACACCTCATTCTGAGTTTAGTTTATTAAATAAAATTGACAAAAAAATAACCAAGGGTTCATCTCTTTATGTAACTTTAGAACCTTGTAGTCATTTTGGAAAAACACCGCCTTGCACTAACATTATAATAGAAAAAAAGATCTCTAAGCTTGTTTTTGGTGCTCATGACATTGATGAAAGATCCTCAAAAAGGGCTAAACAAATTCTGAAATCAAAAAAAATCAAAGTTAAAAATATTAATGTTCCTAAGATAAATGAATTTTATAAACCTTATATTTTTCAAAGAAAATATAAACAACCTTATATAGTAGGAAAAATAGCATGCTCAAAAGATTTTTTTATTAAAAGTTCTAAATCAAAGTATATTTCTAATATTTATACTCAATCTTTCTCTCATCATCTTAGATATAAAAATCAAGCTATATTAGTTACTTACAAGACAATTAACGAAGACAATCCATTATTGGATTGTAGATTATCTGGTTTAAATGAGTATTCACCATTAAAAGTTATTATAGATAAAAATTTAAAAGTAAAAAAAAACGCAAATATTTTCAAATCAAAGAATACTAAAATAATTATTTTTTATAATTCAGGTGATAAAAAAAAGATAAAGTTCCTGAAGAGTAAAAAAGTAAAACTAATCAATGTTAAACTCCAAAAAAATGGTGAATTTGACTTAAAAAAAGTTATGTCAATTTTATACCAAAATAATATTTGTTTTTTATTAGTTGAGGGTGGAAATCGGTTTACAAACAAAATGTTGGATAAAAATTTATTTAATGAATTTTATTTAATAAAAACAGATAATAAATTGAGACAATCTGGTAAATTAAACATTAAAAAAATAGTTTATAAATTATCAAAAAAATTTAGAATTAAGAGTAATATCAATCAGTATTTTGATAAAAACAGAATTACAAGATTTATTTAAAAAATGTTTAACGGAATTATATATCAACAGGGAACTGTATCAAAATTTTCGAAATTAAACTTAGGGACAAAAATATTTATAAAGAGCAAGCTTAAATTAGACAAAAAAGATATTGGTTCATCCATTGCATGTGATGGAGTTTGTCTTACATTGGTTTCAAAAAGAAAAGACTTATTAGAATTTTATCTATCCAAAGAAAGTATTAACAAATCAAAATTTAAGCATCTAAAAATTGGTCAAAAGATAAATCTTGAACTGCCTTTAAAATATGGTCAAGATATTTCAGGTCATATATGCCAAGGCCATGTTGATTGTACTTCTTTACTAAAAAAAATTAAAAAAGTAGGTAAATCAATTGTATTTGAATTTAAAATTGAAAATAAATTTTCAAAATATTTAATACCTAAAGCTTCAATACTTATAAACGGTGTTTCGCTTACAATATCAAAAATAAAAGGTAATAACTTTCAAATCTGGTGCATTCCGCATACTTTAAAACTTACTAATTTATCAAGTTTAAAGGTTAATGATATTGTTAATATTGAAATAGATATTCTTTCAAAATACGTAAAAAAATTTTATGAAAACAAAAAAGTTTAGCTCTGTAGAAAATATTGTTCGTAAAGCCAAGAAAGGTGAAATGTATATCCTTGTAGATGATGAAAATAGAGAAAATGAAGGGGATTTAGTAATACCAGCTTCAAATGTTTCTCCTAATAAAATTAATTTTATGGCTAAATATGGAAGAGGATTAATTTGTTTAGCGTTAACTAACAAGCAAGCAAAAAAATTAAACCTTTCTCTCATGTCTCCAATCAATAAGTCAAGAAACCAAACAGCTTTTACAATTTCAATAGAGGCAAGAAGGGGAGTTACAACTGGAATTTCTGCCAAAGATAGGTCTTTAACAATTAAAACTGCAATAAAAACAAATGTTAAAAAAAAAGATATAGTTTCGCCAGGACATATTTTTCCAATCATCTCAAAGGATGGTGGAGTTTTAGTGAGAGCAGGCCATACAGAGGCCTCAGTTGATATATCAAAACTAGCTAAAAAAAATCCTTCAGCAGTAATATGTGAAATAATGAACGATAAAGGAGTAATGACAAAAGGCAAAGAGCTTTTTGAATTTGCTAATAAACATAAATTGGCGATAGCAAAAATAGAAGATTTAATTTCTTATAGATTAAAGAATGAAAAATTAGTCAAGCTTAAAAAAACTGATAAAATTGTAATTAAAAATAAAAAATATCAAATAAAAATTTTTGAAAATCAACTTGATGGCTCTGAACATTTTGCATTAATAAAAGGTAAAATCAGCCCCAGTAAAAATACTAGAGTTCGAGTAATATCTTCTAATTTAGTTGAAAGTTATTTACTAGGAAAGAGATTGCCTAATTCATTTAATAATACGTTAGATTATTTTAAAGATTATAATAATTGTATATTAGTCTTTATAAGAGACTCTAATTTAAAGTCCGTCTCTTCCACTTTAAGAGACTTTAAATCTGATAGGAAAAATAAAATAGGAACTGATAAATTAATTAGAAACTATGGTATTGGAGCTCAAATTATTAAAGCTTTAAGAGTTAAAAATATGATATTAGTTACTAGATCGCCTAAAAAAGTTATTGGTCTAGAAGGTTTTGGAATTAAAATTACTAAACAAGAAATAATAAAATGAAAAAAATTTGTATAGTCGCATCAAAATATTATGAAGATATTATCAATATGCTAGTTGATGGTGCAAATGATGTTTTAAATATTCATAAAAAAAAGATTAAAACAAAAACCATATATGTTCCAGGTGTTTTCGAAATACCATATGCGATATCAAAAAATTTAAAAAAATATGATGCCTTTATAGCCTTAGGATGTGTTATCAAAGGTGAAACACCTCATTTTGAATTTATCAGCAAATCTTCAATAGATGCCATAATGAAATTATCTATTGAAAATAAAAAACCTATCGGAAATGGAATTTTAACTTGCCTTAATAAAGACCAAGCAGTTAAACGTGCAGATAAATCACATAAAAATAAAGGCAAAGAAGCTGCGGATGCAGCAGTTGAGCTTTTGATTGGCGACGAATAAAAATGCAGCTTCAATATAGTCCAAAAAACAATCCTAGAGTAATTATAATTCAAAAATTATATGGAAAATTTTTTAATAAAGATGAAAAATTAACATTTCCTAAACACAGATTTAAGAAATTTATAAAGGATGTTGTAAAAGGCACAATTGAACGAAACGAAGTAATTGATAATGAAATTCAAATACATTTAGAAAATGACATTAAACTTAAAAAAATTGATAAAATTTTTATAATAATAATTAAAAGTGCTATTTTTGAATTTTTATATAAACCAAATGTTTCCTCAAAAATAATTATCAAAGAATATCTCAATGCATCTAATTATTTTATAGATTTATCACAAACGAAATACCTTAATGCACTATTAGATAAAATATCAAATAAGATAAGGGCCTAAATGAACGAAGTTCAAATAATTGACAAATTTCTTAAAAGGTTAACAAAAAGACAAAATTCATCTCAAGGTCTCAATGATGATATTTTTTTTGATAAATCGAAAAAATTAGCAGTAACAGTAGATACTTATGTTGAAAAAGTACACTTTCCGAATTTTAAAGAACCCGATCTTGTAATAAAAAAGATTTTAAGATCATCTCTATCGGATTTAATTTGCAAGGGCGTTAAACCTAAATATTATTTCATTTCGGCTAGTGGTAACTCAAGATCATTCTCTAACAAAAATTTAAAAAAGATTTCAAACTCTTTATCGTTAGAACAAAAAAGATTTGATATTGAATTATCTGGTGGAGATACCGTTTATTCTAATACAAACTCTTTTACATGTTGTGTTATAGGATTTTCCAATAAGATTATTAAAAGACATGATTCAATGGTTGGAGACGATATATACATTACGGGTCACCTGGGCGATAGTTTCATAGGTCTTCAAATATTAAAAAAAAAAATTTCAATACAAAAACATTTAAAGAAATACTTCATTTCTAAATTTTATATGCCATCTATTAATTTAAAGATGGTAAATTTTCTACAAAAATTTGCAAATACTTCTATTGATATATCTGATGGGTTATTGATTGACTTAAAAAAAATGACAAGACAACAAAAATATGGTTTTTCAATTATATTAGATGACATAAAATTATCAAATCAACTCAAGAAGGTTTTAATTAGAAATAAAAGATTAAAAGTTGAAAATACAGTTTTTAATGGTGACGATTATGAAATTATTTTTACCTCTCATAAAAAAAACCGATCCTTAATCAATAAGTATGCTAAAAATAAACAACTTAAAATTCAAAGAATCGGCAAAATCATAAAAAAATATCAAGATTCATGTATTTTAAAAGGTAATAAGAAGTTTAGAATAAATAAAAACCTTGGTTATACTCATCAATTTTAACTAATATTATATTGCCTTTTACAATTATTTTTGTAATGTCCATTTTTTTTAAATAGAAACTTTTAATACATAAGGAATTTATGAACAATAATGTTGAAACAATCTTAATCTACACAATTCTAGCTGGTATCTTATCAATAGTTTACGGATATTTAACAGGAAAAAATATTTTAGCTGCAAGTACAGGAAACTCCAAGATGAGAGAAATTGCTTCTGCAATTCAAATTGGAGCAAAAGCGTATCTAAACAGACAGTATAAAACTATTGCAATTGTTGGTTTTGTAGTTCTTGTTATTATAAGTTTCTCATTTAGCTTTTTGGTGGGTCTAGGTTACTTAATTGGTGCTGCATTATCTGGTATTGCTGGTTATGTGGGAATGTTAGTTTCAGTACAGGCTAATGTGAGAACTGCTGAAGCATCTAGGAAAGGTTTATCAAAAGGTTTATCAATTGCATTTAAGTCAGGGGCAGTTACCGGAATGTTAGTAGCCGGATTAGCCTTATTATCTATAGCAGTTTACTATTATTTACTTTTAAAGTTTAATGTTGATAAAAGAGAATTAATTAATGCACTCATTGCATTAGGATTTGGCGCTTCACTTATTTCAATATTTGCACGATTAGGTGGTGGAATTTTTACAAAAGGCGCTGATGTTGGTGCAGATTTAGTTGGAAAAGTTGAAGCAGGAATTCCAGAAGATGATCCAAGAAACCCTGCAGTAATAGCGGACAACGTTGGAGATAACGTTGGTGATTGTGCTGGAATGGCAGCTGATTTATTTGAAACTTATGCAGTAACTATTGTTGCCACAATGGTTTTATCATCAATCTTTTTCCAAAATGATTTAATGATGATGGTTTATCCTCTTACTATTGGAGGCGCTTGTATAGTTACTTCAATCCTAGGTACATTTTTTGTAAGATTAGGTTCATCAAAAAATATAATGCTTGCTCTTTATAAAGGGTTCATTGTTACTGCAATTACATCCCTCCTAATTTTATATCCATTGACTGATTATGTTTTAGGTTTAGATAAACTATATTCAATTGACGACAAGCAGTTTTCTGGTTTAAGTCTTTATTACTGTAGTGTGATAGGATTAGTAATTACAGGTCTTCTTATATGGGTAACAGAATACTATACTGGTACGAATTATAGACCAGTGAAAAGTGTTGCATCTTCATCTACCACTGGTCATGGTACAAATGTAATCCAGGGACTAGCTGTTTCTATGGAAGCAACAGCAATCCCAGCACTAATTATTGTTGGTGGAATTTTATTAACAAATTATATTGCAGGATTATATGGAATAGCGATCGCTGTAACTGCTATGTTAGCTCTTGCTGGAATGGTAGTAGCATTAGATGCTTATGGACCGGTAACAGACAACGCCGGAGGAATAGCTGAAATGTCAAACTTGCCTAAAAATGTAAGAAAGACTACTGATGCCTTAGACGCAGTTGGTAACACTACAAAAGCTGTAACTAAAGGATATGCGATTGGTTCTGCTGGATTAGGAGCTTTAGTCTTATTTGCTGCATATACAGAGGATATTAAATTTTTCTCAGAGCTACCAGGATCCAAATTAGAAAATGTTGTTGTAAGCTTTGACCTATCAAATCCGTTTGTAGTTGTGGGTCTTTTGGTTGGTGGAATGTTGCCTTACCTCTTTGGATCTATGGGTATGCAAGCTGTAGGAAGAGCAGGGGGCGCAGTTGTAATTGAGGTTAGAAGACAATTTAAAAAGATACCTGGTATAATGAAAAGAAAAGCTAAACCAGATTATGGGAAGTTAGTAGATTTGTTAACTAAAGCCGCAATAAAAGAGATGATTATACCTTCTCTCTTACCTGTTTTATCACCAATAGTTTTATATATAATTATTTATCAAATTGGTGGTCAGGTTGCTGCATTATCATCTGTGGGCGCTATGTTACTTGGAGTTATAATCACCGGTCTATTTGTTGCAATCTCTATGACAGCTGGTGGTGGTGCATGGGATAACGCAAAAAAATATATTGAAGACGGTAATCACGGTGGAAAAGGTTCTGAAGCTCATAAAGCTGCAGTTACTGGTGATACAGTTGGGGATCCTTATAAAGATACGGCAGGTCCAGCAGTAAATCCAATGATAAAGATTACAAATATTGTAGCTCTATTACTTTTAGCGGTTATTGCAGGTTAATAAATTACTGACCTTGATCTCTTCGTTTTTTTCTTACACCTAGAGGATCATTGACTTTTTGTCGCATACTTGATAAGAAATCATATATAAAATTTCTTTTGCTAAACGTGATATCTGTATTATCTTTATCAAATTTTAACTTATTCATGTCATCAATATTATAAAAGTCAATTTTTGCTAACAAACCTCTACTATCTATTTCAAGCACGAGAACGTTGTTTACAATTAATTCTCTTTTTCCAAGAAAATGAGTATTTGTAATTTTTCTCTCTATATATATCCACACATCATTGTCAAAGGTACTCTTAGTTGAAGGTTCTCCAAAAATCTTAACTAAATCGTTTTTATTTGTGGTGTTAACTTGTATTTTTTTTATTTTTTTCTCAATAAAATAAACACCATGGTGATCATCGACTAGATTTAAAGAACAATTTGTAATAATTAGGAGTAAAGATATAAGTAATAATTTTTTCATGATAAAAGAATTTGTAAATTTATATAACACTTTAGTTAATCTCTCACGAAATAAAAGTCTTTTTTCTATTTTCACAGATAAAGATACATTTTCTGACAGAATACTTATTTTGTTGTTTCATTTTGCTTTCTTTTTACGTGAATACAAAAAAAATACTGATAAAAAATATCTTCAGAAATTTTTTGATTATTTTTTTAGACAAATTGAGCTTAGTCTGAGAGAGATTGGTTACGGCGATGTATCAATTAACAAAAAAATGAAAGATTACATAAATATTTTTTACTCAATTTTGGATAAAATTAATGATTGGGACAATTTAGATAACGAAAAAAAGAGTGAAATTTTGGGTTTTTATTATAAATTGAAAGATAATCATCTAGAAATTGTTAGTTATTTTGATAACTTTGAAATATATTTGTCAAAAACTACTTTAAAATCATTTACAAAGAGTGTAATAAATCATAAGTTTTAAATTATGGCTGTACCAAAACGTAAAACTACTAAATCGAGAACTGGAAAAAGAAGATCTCATATTCAATTCAATACTAAAAATGTTATTGAAGATAAAAAATCCGGTGAGTATCGTCTTTCACACCATTTAGATTTAAAAACTGGTACTTATAAAGGTAGACAGGTACTAGATCCCAAGGAATAGATTTTCTATATGACCAAAATCTTAAATATTGCAGTTGATGCAATGGGGGGGGAAGGTTCACCAAAAAAAACCATAGATGGAATAATCCACCATTCTCAATTAACGAAAAATATAAATTACAATATATTTGGTAATGAAGAAGAAATAAAAGAATTAATAAAAGATTTAAAAGGAAATTCTTTTAAAATTTTCGATACTAAAGACAAAATACTTGATACCGACTCTCCATTAACAGCGGCAAAAAAAGGAAAAGATTCAAGTATGTGGAAAGCAATAGAAAGTGTTAAAGCAAAAGAGTCGGACATTATAATATCTGCAGGAAATACAGGTGCATTATTTGTTATTGCAAAAATGAATTTAGAAATGATAGAAAATATTGATAAACCAGCCCTATCTGCCTTATGGCCAAATAAATTAGGAATGAATGTTGTGCTTGATCTTGGAGCCAATATTGAATGTAATGAAAAAAATTTAATAGATTTTGCAATAATGGGTTCATCTTTATTTAAATCTCTTTTTCCTGAAGAAGAGCCAAAGGTAGCATTATTAAATATTGGATCAGAAGATATTAAAGGTAATGAAACAATAAAAAGTGCTTACAAAATTTTAAGTGAAAAAAAAAGTGATGAATTTAATTTTGCCGGTTACATTGAGGGTAATAACATTATGTCAGGTGATGTAAATGTTATTGTTACAGATGGTTTTACTGGAAACATTGCTCTTAAAACAGCTGAAGGGACTGCAAATTTTATAATGAAGGAAGTGAAAAATTCAATGACATCAAATTTGTATGGAAAAGTTCTATCATTTTTAAATATTAAAAATTTAAAGAAAGTAAAAGACAAATTAGATCCCAGACTTTATAATGGAGCAATTCTTATAGGCCTCAACTCACCTGTAGTTAAAAGTCACGGCTCAACAGACCATATTGGTTTTTCTAACTCATTAAAAGTTTGTGAAAAAATAGTTAATGGAAATTTAATTGAAAAAATTAAACATAACATAATTACTTAATGAGAGTAAACCTTACAAAAAAAGAGATTATTAATTCTGTATTTATGCGAATAGGTTTCTCAAAAAAAATGTCTGAAAGTATCCTTGAAGATATTTTATCTAACATTATAAAAAATCTAAAAAAAAACAAAGTAGTAAAAATATCAAATTTTGGAACTTTTCACATACGTTTTAAAAAGAGTCGTATTGGGAGGAACCCTAAAACAAAAGAGGAAAAAATTATTAAAGAGAGAAATGTAGTGTTATTTAAACCATCTAAAGATTTTAAAAACTTTATTAATGAGAATAATGAAAAAAAGCTCAAAAGCCTATAAAACAATTGGTGAAGTTGCTGAAATACTAAAATTAGACTCTATTGGAAATAAAAAGAATACTCATACAATTCGCTATTGGGAAAGTGAGTTTAAACAAATAAAACCAATTATAATAAATAAAAGAAGACATTATGATGAGAAAAGTATAGATGTTTTGAAGAAAATTAAATTCTTACTTAAGGATAAAGGAATGACTATTTCTGGTGTTAAAAAACAATTAAATGAAGATTTTTTTGATATTGACGCTAATGAAAATAAAACTATAAATACTTTAAATTTAAAATATAAGCTAAATAAAATTAATAAATTAATAAAGGAACTAAAAACCTCAAATGGCAAAAAAAACACACGTTAAGGTTAGATTAGTTCCAGAGGCTAAACCTGATAGTCCATTTTTTTATTATGTGAAAAAACCAGCTGGTGGTGAAAAGGCCAAGATCAAGCTAAAAGCAAAAAAGTATAACCCCTCAACAAGAAAGCATGAAATTTTTGTTGAAAAAAAACTACCCCCACATAGTAAATAATAACTTATTTTTTTTTCTTAAAATTTCTAAATTCGTATTGAATAAAAGCGTTAATCATACTTTTCCATACCTTTAGAGTAATCCTAGTATCTATTTTATTCTTTTTAGATTTTTTCTTAATATTATTTAAAATTACATTAATTCTTTTTTTATCAATTATTTCACTCTTTTTTTCTTTAAGCTTTAAGACGCTTTGAACAACATTAAATCTCTTTTTTAATATTTTGATTAGTTGATTATCAAGTAAATCTAGTTTTTTTCTTAAAATAATTAATTTTTTTTTATTATTAGGCGACATTTAATCTTTTGGATTTAATTATAATTATTATATTTATTCATATATGTACATAAATAAAAATATAGAAAATTTACTGTCTTTTTGGTTAATCATTATGTTTATCTTAGTTTCATCAATAATAGTTGTTGGTGGGCTTACAAGATTAACTGACTCAGGTTTATCCATTACTGAATGGGAATTATTTAAAGGATTTTTACCACCTTTTTCAAATACTGAATGGGTTGTTTATTTTAATCTATACAAGGAAATACCTGAATATAAATTACAAAACTTCAATATGTCACTAGATGAATTTAAAGTAATTTTCTGGTGGGAGTGGGCTCATAGATTTTTGGGTAGAATAATAGGTTTATTTTTTCTAATACCATTAATATATTTTATTTTCAGACTAGGTTTCAAAAAAAATAAATCATATATATTTATATTTATACTTATATGTGCTCAAGGGTTTATAGGTTGGTATATGGTTATGAGCGGATTAGTTAACAAAGTTGATGTAAGCCATTTTAGATTATCTCTTCACCTAACAACTGCCTTTATTATCCTAACACTCATACTTTGGCAAATTTTCAATCTTAAAATAAAATTAAATTCTAACTATGAGTATATAAAATTTAAATTACCCGAGATCTTTATTTTCTTGATTTTTTTACAAATAATTGTGGGTGCTTTTGTTTCGGGAATGGATGCCGGAAAAATTTATAATTCATGGCCACTAATGGGATCAACGTTTTTTCCAAATGACAATAATCTCTACAACTTGTTTAAGATTTCAGCTTTTAACGAACCGTCTCTTGTTCAATTTATGCATCGAAATCTTGCCTATTTAATAATGTTTGTATATCTGATTACTCTTTATTTGGTAATTTCTAATAAATTAATAAAGTTTAATAAAACAGTTATAGTTTTAGGTTTCATATTATTGCTTCAAATAGTGTTAGGAATTTTGACAGTAACTAGTGGTGCACAAATGTTTATTGCATCTATGCACCAAATTAGTTCAATTCTACTTGTAAGCTTTAGTGTTTACTTTTTATTTATAAACACTAAGAAAAATTAACTTACAGCCTTCAGACTTGGCTTACCTGAAGCATCAAGTGCTTGTTTTAAGTCAGCAATAATATCATCTGGATGCTCAATACCTATTGATAGTCTTATGTATCCAGGTGTAACACCAGCTGCTAATAATTCTTCTTCAGTAAGCTGACTATGCGTAGTTGTAGCAGGGTGGATAGCTAAACTTCTTGCATCTCCAATATTTGCTACATGATAAAACATTTTTAAAGCCTCAATAAACTTTTTACCAGCTTCTACACCGCCTTTAACTTCAATACCAACTAGAGCACCATTACCTCCAGAAAAATATTTCTTAGTTCTATCGCCAACTGCTCCTTTGTGAAGTGTTGGATATATAACTCTTTCAACATTTTTGTGCTTAGTTAAAAAATCAACAGCCTTTTCTGCATTTGAACAGTGTTGTTTCATTCTTAAAGGTGCTGTCTCTAACCCTTGTATAATACCCCATGCATTATCAGGTGCTAAAGGTGCTCCTAAGTCCCTTAATAAACATACTCTTGCTCTTACGGCAAAAGATACATTGGCTCCAGTCAATTGAGGTACAACTTCACCCCATTTTGCTCCACCATAACTCATATCTGGCTCATTAAACAATGGTTGTCTTTTTGGATCAGCTGTCCAGTCAAAATTTCCTCCATCAACTAAACATCCACCAATTACTGTGCCATGACCTCCAATGAATTTAGTTAAAGAATGAACAACAACAGCCGCACCATGGTCTAAAGGCTTACATATAACTGGTGCTGCAGTATTATCCATTATTAGAGGTATATTGTGCTTTCTTCCAATATCTGAAACTTCTTTTATTGGAAAAACTCTTAAAGCAGGATTAGGCAATGTTTCTGCATAGAAACATCTTGTTTTATCATCTATTGCTTTTTCAAAATTTTTTGGATCAGAGGGATCAGCATACCTTACTTCTATACCAAGTTTTTTTAAAGTATGTGTAAATAAGTTTACTGTTCCACCATATAGATCTGTTGAACTAACAAAGTTATCTCCAGACTGACATACATTTAGAATTGCAAATGTAGATGCTGCTTGTCCCGAACCAACAGTCACACAGGCTAGCCCGTTTTCAATTGCTGCAACTCTTTTTTCCAAGACATCATTTGTTGGGTTCATAATCCTTGTATAGATATTTCCAAACTCCTTAAGTGCAAATAAGTTTGCTGCATGTCCAGTATTATTAAACTGATATGATGTTGTTCTATAAATCGGCACAGCAACAGCAGTAGTTGCTGGATCACTTCTATATTCACCACCATGTAGAGCAATAGTCTCTGGATTCTTAGATTTACTCATTTTTTTCTCCCTTCGTTGATGATTTATGTTTTTTGATTAGTAGAAATTGTGAATTATGTACTACTTTCATATATTTTTTAAGGCTATCATAAGATAATTAGAAAAAACAAGATAAATATAATAATTTGACAATAGGCTATTTCTAAGTATTAATCCCCGCAAACATGACTAAATTCGTTAAAAAAAGTGAAATAAACTGTAAGTGGTACGAAATTGATGCAAAAAATGCTGTAGTAGGTAGATTAGCGACTATTATAACAAAAATAATAAGAGGTAAGAATAGCCCTAAATTTTCACCACATATGGATCACGGTGACTTTGTGGTGGTAAAAAATATTGAACACATAAAATTTACTGGAAATAAATTTGAAAATAAAAAGTATTATCGACATACTGGTTACCCAGGCGGTATTAAAGTAACAACACCTGAGAAATTGCATCAAAAAAAGCCAGAGGAAGTTTTAAAGTTGGCTGTTAAAAGAATGTTACCTGGTGGACCTTTAGGAAAAAAACAATTATCAAAACTTAAAGTTTATGTTGGTGAAAAGCACCCGCATGTGTCACAAAACCCGGTATTAATTGATGTTTCAAAATTAAACAACAAAAATATTGTCAGAAATTAATTATGGCCACAGAAAATATACAAAGTATTGGTAATTTCACAGAAGGTAAATATGCCACTGGAAGAAGAAAAAAGTCAATTGCTAAAGTTTGGCTTAAAAAGGGTAGTGGTAATATTTTTGTAAATGGCAAAAAATATGATGAATATTTCAAAAGATCTAATCATGTGAGTCAGTTATTACGTCCATTTGAGCTAATTGAACAATCAACTTCTTATGATGTGAGATGTTCTGTGAAGGGTGGCGGACATAGTGGGCAAGTAGGAGCCATGATACATGGTATTTCTAAAGCTTTATTATTGTTCGATGCTTCATTTAAAGCTCCTTTAAAAAAAGAAAAACTTACCACGAGAGATTCTCGTTCTGTTGAGCGTAAAAAATACGGTCATAGAAAAGCAAGAAGAAGCTTTCAGTTTTCTAAAAGATAATTACTTTTTAACAATCAACTGTTATAATAATTTATGGACAAACTTAATGTATTAATTGCGGGCTCAACGGGTTATATTGGAACTCAGTTGGTAAAACTCCTATGTAAACACAAAAATGTTAAAATAAAATATCTTTGTGGCAATACATCTGTTGGTAAAAATATTTCTTATTATGATAAAAATTTAAAAAAATATAAGTTACCAAAGATAATCAAGATTAATTATAAACTATTTAAAGATGTGGATGTTATATTTACATCCTTGCCTAATGGTGAGTCTCAAAAAATTGCGAACAAACTATTAAAAAACAATATCATGATTGATCTATCAGCTGACTTTAGATTAAAAAATGCAAAAATATATGACAAATACTATGGCATTAAACATATATCTTTAGATAATCTAAAGAAAAGTGTTTATGGTTTATCTGAAATCAATAAGAAAAATTTATCAAAAGCAAAAATTATTGCTTGTCCAGGCTGTTACCCTACATCTATACTTTTACCGTTATTTCCTTTAATAAAAAAAAATTTAATTGATTTCAAGAATATTATTATTGATTCAAAATCAGGTTTTTCTGGAGCTGGTCGTGGCGTTCATAAGAAATTCAAGAATAAAAATCTATATGGTTCAACAAGCGCTTATGGAATAGAATCTCATAGACATAATGCAGAAATTCAGCAGGAATTGAGCTATATTAAAAAGAACATAGAATTTACTTTTACTCCTCATATACTACCTATGTTCCGAGGGATTTTATCAACTATTTATTTAAATTATAAAAGCAAAGCAAATTTGAATAAGATATACAATGAATTAAGAAGATTCTATATGAATCATAAATTTATAAAAATATTGAAGAATAAAGCTATAAGCACAAATGATGTTATTAACACAAATAATTGTCAGATATCAGTTTGTAAATCTAAAGATAAGAAAAAATTAATTATTCTTAGCAGCATAGACAATTTGATAAAAGGTGGAGCAGGACAAGCTGTTCAAAATTTAAATCTTATCTTTAAATTTAAATTAAACGAAGGTTTAAAATGAGATACTTTTTAATAATATTCATTTTTCTAATTTCATGTAGTAAACAGAACCTTAAGACAGAGGTTATCGACATTAACAAAAAAATGACTTTTGAAGAGTTTAGAGTTTTGATTGAAAATAGTGGAAATATTAAAGATTACCCAAATATAGACTAATGAAAAAAGAGTTTAATATAGCAATTGTAGGTTTAGGACAAATAGGAATTTTTCTTTATAATGAACTTAAAAGAAATCAAAAAACTATTCAACTTCTAACGGGAAAGAAAATAAAAATTGTTGGCTTATCAGCTAGAAATAAAAATAAAAAAAGAAGATACCCAATAAATAAAAAAATCTTTTTTAAAGATCCGATTAAAATGCTTAAGAATAAACAAGTTGATATTTTGTTTGAATGCATTGGATTATCAGATGGAATGTCAAAAAGATGTGTTGAGTTTGCTTTAAATAGGAAAATTCATGTTATAACACCCAACAAAGCCTTAATATCAAAACATGGTGACAAACTTTCTTCCATTGCTGAGAGTAAAAGAGTAAATTTGGAGTTTGAAGCATCAGTTGGAGGTGGTATTCCAATCCTTAGAACAATTAAAGATAGTCTTGCAACCAATCACATTACAAAAGTTTATGGAATATTGAACGGAACATGTAATTACATATTATCTGAGATGGAAAAAACAAAAGATAATTTTAAAAATGTCCTAACAAAAGCCCAAAAATTGGGCTATGCAGAACCAGGTAATCCAAAATTAGATTTAAACGGATATGACGCCCTTGCTAAAGTTAAAATTCTATCCGCTTTAGCATTTAATAAATGCTTGTCAAATTCAGTTTCTTTAATGGAAGGAATAGAAAATATAGAACCCAATGATTTTGAAATAGCAGATCAATTAAATCTTAGAATTAAATTATTAGGTATCACAGAAATCATTAATAATAGGCTTTTTGAAAGAGTTCATCCGTGTTTGGTCAAAAAGAATACATACATTGGAAATGTAGGTGGTGTAATGAACGCAGTAATATTAGAGGGAAAACCAGTCGGTGAGAGTGTTTTACAAGGTGAAGGGGCAGGGCCTGAGCCTACATCATCGGCGCTAATGTCAGATTTAATGTCAATTTTGAGAGGAAATATTAAATATCCTTTTGGCATCCCAAATACAAAACGAAATAAAATTAAGAGCTATGATCTAAATAACTATGAAAATTCTTTGTATATTCGTTTTGAAGTAAAAGACAAACCTGGAGTTTTATCACAAATCACAAAAAATTTAGCTTATAATAAAATTTCTATACAGAGACTAATACAAATTCCGAACAATAAAAATAAAACTGCTTCTATAGTTATTATTACGCATGCAACAAAACAAATAAACTCAGATAAATGTTTAAGATCATTACAAAAAAACAAAAATGTTCTTAAAAAGCCAGTTTTATTAAGGCTTTTTTAGTAATGGAAATATACATAAAAATATTTGAAGTTATTTTTCCAGTTTTTTTTATCATAGGTATTGGCTACTATCTGGGTAAAAAAAATCCAAAATTTGACACTAATTTTATAACAAGTTTTGCTGGAAATATTGGTACTCCAGCAATGATTTTTTATACTGTTACAACAACAGGCATAACTCTAAGTATTTTTGTTCATTATTTCGCTTACGCTATATTAATGATTAGTGGTTTTGCAGTAATAGGACTTATATTTCTTTTCCTTCTAAAAAAAGATCTAAGTATGGAATTACCACCCTTAATTCTTCCTAATACAGGTAATATAGGAGTTCCGATTTGTCTATTTGCCTATGGTATTCAAGGTTTAGGAATAGCTTCAGCTGTTGCTTCTGTTATTATCTTATTCCATTTTACATTAGGTGTTTTTTTAGCAAAAAAGAAATTTTCATTTGATATTCTTATTAAAAGTCCACCTGTATACGCAATTATAATCTCAGTAATTTTTTTATTCTTTGAAATTAAAACCCCATTGTTTCTTGAAAACACAACTTTCCTTTTAACTTATGCAACTATTTTTTTGGTATTGATGTCTTTAGGTATAGCATTAACAAGATTTAAATTTTCCCTTCGAGATTCAATTATATTTTCTCTTTTAAGGGTTGTGATTGGCCCAATTATAGGTTTTGCTGTCATTTATTACTTTGATCTTTCTGGATTTCCTGCAGGTGTGCTTTTAATACAAAGTGCTATGCCAAGTGCTATATTAAACTACTTAGTTGGAAGTATGTATTCCCCAAAAAAAATTGTTGATAGCATTGCAAGTACAATTGTGACATCAACTTTAATGTCGTTTTTAACAATTCCTATTGTCGTATTCTTTGCTTTAAAATATTTCAATTAGATTAAATATACAAATGAAAGCTATTACTTTTAATCTATTAGCGTGGGTAATGCTCCCCATAATGGATGGTTTTGCTAAATATCTCAGTTCTGATCTTCCAGTTTTACAAATTACGTGGGCACGATACTTCTTCACAGTAGCATTTACATTGCCTATAATGTTTTTCTTTTTTAGAAAAAACCTTGTTTGGACTGATAAACCTAAACTACAACTTATTAGAGGTTTAATTTTATTAACTGCAAATGTTTGTTTCTTTTATTCAATTTCAATAATTTCTTTGGCAAAGGCTCTTACATTAGCTTTCATTGCCCCTTTAATTGTTACAGCATTTTCTCCAATTTTTTTAGGTGAGAAAGTTGGTTTTAGAAGATGGTCTGCAGTAATAATTGGTTTTATTGGATCAATGGTAGTAATTAGACCAGGATTTGTAGAAATAAACTTAGCAAGTTTAGCAGCTTTAGGAACTGGAGTTATGTATGGTTTTTATTTAATAATTACACGAAAACTAAGTTCATCTGATAATCCTTTATTAACTTTATTATTAACCGGTGTAGTAGGGACCATAGTAATCTCATTTGTTATGCCTTTCGTATGGATTAAACCTACCTTAAATCAATGGTCGATGATGGCGGGTATTGGAATATTTGCATGCATAGGTCATTTATTTATTATATTGTCTCTTAAGCACGCAGATGCCTCAAAATTAGCTCCATTTAGTTACTTTGAGATAGTTACAAATATTATAATAGGATATTACTTCTTTAGTGATTTCCCAGATAAGTGGACTTTTCTTGGTTTATTTATTATTGTTTTTAGTGGTATTTATATATCAAGACGAGAGAACATCGTTAAAAAACTTAAATAAATAGGTACTAAAAGTTTACTAAAAATTAATATAATACTTTAATATATTTATGTAAACCATTGTTATTATTACATATTATAAATATCTACCAAATAAATATTTTTTTTAAAATACTACTTAAAACCGTTAAATTGAAGAAAAGAATAAAAAAACAACTAAAATGGACATTAATAGCAACGCAAAGACTGTGACCAATTAAAAAAAAGGGTGTATAAAATTATTGTTGTTCCATAAATCTAGAGCAATGCAGATAATGAATATGCTATTTAAACAGCCATAGAGGGGTCAATTTTAAGAATTACCCTCGGAATGGTACAACTGATCGTTGAATCTGCAATTAACATCAATTTAAAGTCTGAATATATAAAAAACGTTGATTTTACTAGGTTTTTGAGTGACAAAAAAGCTCTAAATATCAACCTTTTCTGACCTCAGCAATTTCAATTTTTGATCAACCCCACCTCTTCCAGAATAACCTCCAAGGCCTCCATCAGACCTAATAACCCTATGACATGGTATATTTGGAGCATAAGGGTTCTTAGCACAGGCATTAGCAACCGCACGAGCTGATTTTGGTTTATTTATTGCTATAGCTACTTGTTTATATGTTTTTACAGATCCCCTAGGTATCTTTTTAAGATAATTCCAAACTTGTAATTGAAATTTAGTGCCTCTCATATGGAAAAAAACCCCTGTTTCCTTGCACTTTTTACGGTGCAAAGAACAGTAGTTTTGGCACGTCGTTGTATGCGCTACCGCCATGCCTTCCGCCCTACGATTTTAGCGCTACTCCGTAAGACTTTCTGCCCCCTGGGCTTGGTCCTCTCGGCCTTTCCCCAGTCGGCCAGTTAAGGGTTGCCCCTTAATTCATTTGATAATAACAAACTACTTAGGTTGAATGTATCACTTTTTAAGCGATTAAACAGGAAAGGTGTGAATAACGTTAATAACTCTAAAAGTACAATAATGAGACAATTCCAGCTAAGACTAAAATTAATACTGTTATTAAAATGTATATAGATTTCTTTTTCTCAGGCTTATTCAATTTTTCAAATTTAAACAGCACAAAAAAAATTATTCCGATAACAGCCAAAGCTAAAATTATATATTTTATCATAAAAACAAATTAACTTATTTACTTGACATCTTAAATGACTTATATTATTACTAATGATAATTAATTGTTATCAATAGTAATTATGAATAAATTAACAACAGATCTCAAATTGCTTCATGAAGCAACTTTAAATAACTTAAAAAGTTCAAAAGCAAATAACACTTTAAGAGCATATAAATCAGACTTTAAAGATTTTGGAGCTTTTTGTACTAAGCATGGACTTAATTCTTTACCAACTGAACCTAAAATAGTTTCTATATATCTTACTCATCTATCTAAAAATTTTAAAATAAGCACGATTAGAAGAAGATTAGTATCAATAAGCATGGTTCATAAGCTCAAAGGTCATTATTTAGATACAAAACATCCAATTATCACTGAAAATCTGTTAGGTATAAAAAGGGTTAAAGGAAGTTTTCAGAAAGGAAAAAAACCTATATTAATCAATCATTTAAAATCTATAGTTAATGTAATAGATAAACAAAAAGTCGAAGAAATTAAAAAGTTAAGAGATAGATCAATCATATTAGTGGGATTTGGAGGTGGGTTTAGAAGAACTGAGCTGATTTCAATTGACCATGAGGATTTAGAATTTGTACCTGAAGGTCTTAAAATCAATATCAAAAAATCTAAAACAGATCAATTAGGGGAAGGAATGATTAAAGGCCTGCCCTACTTCACTAACGAAATATATTGCCCTGTATCTAGTTTAAAGAAATGGATAGAAATATCAAAAGTCAAATCAGGACCTATTTTCAGAAGATTTTCCAAGGGTTCAATACTAACGGATAAAAGATTAACAGATCAGTCAGTCGTTTTATTAATGAAGAAATACTTGAATTTGGCAGGTATTGAAAATAAAAACTTTGCAGGTCATAGCTTGAGGGCTGGATTTGCAACAGTGGCGGCTGAGTCTGGTGCAGATGAAAGAAGTATTATGGCTATGACAGGTCATAAAACAACTCAAATGGTTAGAAGATATATAAGAGAAGCAAATATATTTAAAAATAATGCATTGAATAAGATTAAAATATGATTAATTCAAAAAAAGAAGTCACAATTGTTATCATATCTCATAAGAGTAAAAAAAAAGTAATAAAATTAATTAAAAAAATATCAAATGAACTTAAAATAATTATTGTTGAAAATTCTAAAGACAAATCAATTGAAAAAGAACTTTCAAATTTTAAAAAAAACGTTGAACTAATATTTTCCGAAAATAATGGTTATGGAAGTGCGATAAATTTAGCAAGAACATATGTAACTACAAAATACTTTTTTGTTTTGAATCCAGATATGCAGAAAATTGACGATAAATTAATAAATGTTTTTTTTGAATCAGCCAAAGAATTAAATAATAATTTTGGGGCATTAGGACCTAGATTTGAAAATGTAAGTGAAAAATCACATAAACAATCAAATATTAATGAAAAATACGGTCAAATAGAATCGATAAGTGGATCCGCAATGTTTTTTTGTTCTGAGGTATTTGATAAAAATAGAGGATTTGATGAAAATTTCTTCCTTTATTTTGAAGAAACTGATTATTGTTTTAGATCAAATAAAAATAACTTTAAGATTTACCAAGTAAACTCACAAAAAGTATATCATGATATCGGTACATCTGTTGAAATTAAAAATAAAGAAGATGTTAACAAGCTTAAAAATTTATATACATGGCATTTTATTTGGTCGAAGTTTTATTATTATAGAAAAAAATACGGCAAATTAACTGCTCTAATCCTGTTTTTGCCAGCTTTATTAAGAATAATTTTTAGGATTTGTCTTAATACTATTTCTGGTAATAAGAAAAATAAATCAAAATATCAAATTAGATTAAATGGTTTAATAAACTCAATAAAGAATAACAGATCTTTCAAACGTATTGAAGATTTTTAATTTTTATTCTTTTTGAATTTTTTTTTTAAATTTAAATATAGATCTAGAGCTCTTTCGATCACTTCGTCAGTATTATAATATGTGTATCTAGCTAACCTACCCTCAAAAAAAATATTATTCTTAGCCTCTTTATTCATCAAATTTTCATATTTTTTGAATAATCTTATGTTCTTATCATTTATTATGGGGTAATAAGGATCACCTTTGTTGGTTGGGTATTCCTTCGAGATCACAGTATAGTTGCTTTTTTGCTTGGTCACATGTTTTATTTCAACAGTTCTGGTGTATTTATGATCGTTGGGATAATTATACTGAACACATTTTTGTAAAAATTTCTTATTATGGTTCTTAAATTTAAAAACTAAAGATCTCCAGTTTAACTTTCCATATTTATAATTAAAATACCTATCTGGTTCTCCGGTATAAACAAGGAAATGTTTAAATCGTAAATCTTTTTTTATTTTATTAAAATCGGTATTTAATTTAACTGTAATATTTTTGTTATTAATCATCTTTTTAAACATTTCAGTAAAACCTTTTTTGGGCATTAATCTCAACTTTTCCTTAACATAGTAGGGATTACGATTTATTCTAATAGGAAGTCTTCCCGTTATTGTTTTAGATAGATTTCTAGGATGTATGCCCCATTGTTTAATCGTATAGTTTTTATAAAAATTCTCATAAATTTCTTTACCTAACTTTGATAGAATAAAATCTTCTGCATTTCTAATCTTTTTAAGTTTTATCCTTTTCTTATCTAAAAATTCTTCAACGTCTTTTTTAGAATTGAATTTCGTTTTAAAAAACATTTCTAATGTTTCTAGGTTTATTGGTATGGGGTATAATTTTTTATTTACATACGATTTGACTATATACTCTCCAGGTATCCATTTTGTAAATTTGGATAAATAATTTAGAGTCTTTCGATTTTTGAATCTTAAATAATGAGGACCATATTTGTGATATAATAATCCTTTTTTGTTATATTCATCATAACAATTTCCGGCAATATGGTGTCTTTTTTCAATGATCAAACATTTTAAATTAAGTTCATTCGACAGCTTATTAGCCAAAACGCACCCAACTGGCCCACCTCCTACAATAATCACATCTGATTCAATCATTTTTACACTATATATCTAATACTGTTGGATAAAACATAAAAGTTCCTGGTATCTTAAATGTATTTATAAATTTATTCAAAACATTAGATGTAAAAAAATTATTTAATTGAGCGTATGACAAATATCTAACGTTGGTATTTTTGTGGAACCAAAAAGATGTGAATCTCTCAATAAAATAAGCTGGTAACTTAGTATTTTTACCAATACATAGATTATTATCATCACAATATTTTAGTATCTTAAGTAAATATGGAAAAACAAATTCACAATAATCTATAAAAATTTTTGGCTTTGTGATAAACATATTACAACAACTAAATTCCCTATTATTAAGATAATCTTTAAAATCTTTTGCGTTTTGTTCGTCTAAAATATTTATTGCTTCAAAAATCATTTTGTCACCATGATTATTGATGAAATGATCTACGATTGTTTCTCTCTTAAGTCTTGTTGGTTGGGTAAGTATAACATCTACCTCTTTAAATTTTTCATTATGGATGAGTAATTTTGAGTGCAAGGATGATTTTATTTTGTGATTTTGTTCATAGAAATCATTAAGCCAAAACCTTCTATAATGACAAAAACCAATCCAATCATCTTTTTTAAACTTGTTTATTTGGTTTTTATAAACCCAATATATTCCAGTCATTTCAGCAAGATATTTATTATGTTTTGTAATATTTATGCCTAATTTTTCATTTAAAAAATCTTTAGGATAATCTTTATCCCCGAGACCTAGAGGAATTATATTTGATGGTAAATATTTAAAAAGATTGTATTTTTTTGATGTTAAGCAGTAGATAAATAGATTGCTCATTTTTTAAAAATATTAATTAATTTAAGATACATATAGTTTAATTTACATAACATAAGTTTAATAAAAAAGTTCAAATTATTATCAGGTTTATTTAGAGGTCCGTCATATTTTTGGTCCGATCTTAAATAAAACTTTTTAAAAAATTTAATTGTTATACCCCATTTTAAAAGAAAAATTTTTCCACCCTTGCTGCCTGACTCTGTAATAATTGTTGGATGATTTTTATATTTTCGCGTGACTATTGAACCAAAATGATAAACCTTACAATTATTTAATCCTTTAAAAACTCTTACCCCTTCTTCCCATAACTTCATATTTAAATCTGGATCTGAACCAGTTCCAGGAAAGAATTCCTCACTAAACCCCCCTACCTTTTCCCATAAGTCCCTATGCAAAAGATGCGGTGCCCATGTCGATCCCTGAAAATCATAATGATTATAATTTTGGTATTCATTTAAAACTTTATTTTCATCAAAGTTTTTAATATCTGTCCCGGCATCGAACTTGATTGGTCCGTTGTTCATCATAACTCCAGATAAATAAAAGTTATTGTGGCCAATAGAATCAACATCATTTTTTAAAACTACATCCCAATCTGGACAAAAATAAAAATCGTCATGGGAATATAATATATATTTAAATCTCGCTTTTTTGGATGCTATGTTCGTTCCCTCACAAATTCCAGAATTGTAATTAGTAAATGTAAAATCAATATTTTCATTTCTTAAAAAATTGCAAGTTCCATCTTCACCAATGTTTACATGCGGAATAATTTGATGATTAAATTTGGAGTTTTGTCGAATACTTTTAATACATAGTTTTAGATAATCTAAATTATTAAATGTAGGAATAATTATCGAAAACATTTAGATATTTTCCCAAAAAAATCTTCTCTTTGTTCCGATGGTTTTGTTTATTATAAAATCAGCTACTATTGTAGAATTAAAGTATTTGAAGTATTTATCTCTACCTTTTTTTGCTATTTTGCATCTTAATTTATTATCATAACTGTACTTTATTATTTTTGACGATAAATCACTTACGTTTTTATAAAGAACAATTTCATCATTTTTAAAAAAGTTACCAATTTTCGTTTTTTCATCCACCATTACTAACAACCCGTTCCCAATTAGTTGAGCAAATCTATCACTTGAATAAAACTGTGCTGGTTTTCCTTGGCTAAGGTTTAAACCTATTTTTGATTGAGATATTGCATATAAATAATTATCTGCCCAAACTGGTTGAACTCCATTCATTCCATATAAATCAAATCTTATATTTGGAGTTACAGAAATTAATTTATTTATAAAATTTTCCCTTTGATCAAATTTACCTTTTTTAAGTACACCTCTATGAACGCCATGACTCATCGCAAAAAAAACGTCATTATTAAAATTTCTGTTTTTATAATTCTCTAATTTCTCAAAAGACTCATCGACAGGATTTGGTATATAAAAAACCTCATACTTAGGTGGTATATTGAGTGATTTAGGTTCTGTCGTACAAAAACTTGCATCCATCATATCAATTTTATCTAAAAATCTTTTTTTATTACTTAACCATTGCGTGTCCATTCTATCTAAAAACCACTGGCACATTTTAATATTAGGATAATTTTTTTTTATGAAATTTAAAGTTTCTTTTTTAATTAAATCAGCATGACCTAGGATAATTATATCTGGAACATAGTTACTTATTACCTCAATTAACTTTTTATTTAGTCTTTTCGAGCCATTGATGTCATTTAAACTTCTATAATAACTTACTATATCTCTGTCACTGAATTCCAAAACACTATGATTTAGTCTTATAAGTCCGTTATTAATCCTTTTTCCTGTATTGTAAAATAATCTTCCATTATGTCTCTCGTTAAAATTAGTTACATGTAAAATTTTCAGTTTATTTGAACTTAAAGATCCATTTAAATTTAATTTTCTATTTACAATTTTTTCTCGATAATTGTCAATTTTTTTACAAATGTACTCGTCAGTTAAATAAAAGTTTTTTAATGATGATTTCTGTAAATTTCTTCTTTGTTTATTATTCTTAATTAATTTATTAATTGAATTGTATAAATTTTTAACATTCAAATTTCTAACAATAATACCGTTTGTAATTGTTTCTGGTAAACCACCTCTATTTGAAACTATAACTGCACAACCACGGCTTGATGCTTCTAAACTTGTTCTACCAAAAGGCTCTTCCCATCTTGAACAAGCTACCGCGATACTTGTTTTCTTAAAAATATTTAAAACTTTTGTATGATTTTGGAAACCTAGAACTTTAAGATTTTTGTGATCAAAAATTAACTTTTCTCTTGGTTCATCTCCAATAACTATAGATTTCCAATCTTTATGTTTATCTAATATTTTTAAAATGGATTTACCAAATAAATCATAACCTTTTGCAGAATTTAGTTTTCCTACAAAAGTAATTAATTTTTCTTTTTTATTAATATTAACTTCCTCTTTATTAATTGATTGATGTATTACCTCAAGCTTTTCGGATTTATGAAAAAATTTATCAAGCTTTTTTAAAAACTGTTTTTTGGACCACTCACTATTAAAAATAATTTTTGTACAGCTTCTAATTAATTCTTTTCTTTCTAATGGTGATTTAGATCCTATCATCGATATAGGGTCATTATGAAAATATAAAACCTTTTTTGAATTAAGTGCTTTTAAAAAATCAATATAATTTGGTCTATTATGGATTTCAATTATATCTGTATTTTGATTTTTGTGTAATTCAACGAATTTATTAACATAATCACGCGTTTGACTTTTTAAAAAACTCTTTTTTAAATTAATATTAATATAATTTTCAGAAAATTTTTCTTTCAAATCCGTTGAACCGTACACAGTAATTTGATTTTTATAAATGCTTAATTTGTTCATGGAATTTATAAATAAAGATACGGCTCCAGGATACAAAGGTGAAAAGTTTTCCTTATACGGTAAAAGAATCGAAATTTTCATTTTTTAAAATAAAACTTAATTTAATTTTTTCCCTTTTTTTTTTGTCTTTTTTGAGACTATATTCCTCTTTTAAGGCTTTTGACTTAGAATTGTAAGATTTTTTGTAAGCTAGTTGCCATTTTTTCCCCTTGGTATATTTAGCTCCTTTAGATGAATTATGAAGGGCAATCCTTTTATTTAGATCTCTAGTCATACCAGCATAAGAAAAAAATTTACTATTTTTTTTTGAAATTAATAAATATACAAAATATTTCATTGTGGCGGTCCCTAGGGGAATCGAACCCCTCTTTCATGGATGAAAACCATGTGTCCTAACCGATAGACGAAGGGACCAAATTTCACCTCTTTTAGAGTAAAAAAAAAAATTAATCAAGTTTTTATGTCTTTTGAATTATATCAATTACTCTTAATTCCAAATTTTTTTTGTTATTCCAATTGTTTTCAACAATACTTCCAATTAAATCAAATTCTTTTTTAAAGTTTAATAAGTATTTACCTAGTTCAGAATTGACGCAGTCAAAACTAATACTTTTAATTGTTCTTCCACTTTTGTTTTTTAAAATATTTTGAACATGTCTTTTATTAACAATCTTAGATTTAATTGATTTTATATTTTTAAAACAAAAAATGGGTTCGGGGTTATCCTTTCCAAATGGTTCTAGAGATTTTAAATCATTTATTAAAGAACTATTTCTTTTTGGAAAAATTGTAAAAGCATCAAAATACGAGTAACTTTTTGTTTTAAGATTCTTATATTCATTATTTAAAAAATCTTCTATATCCAAAAGGTGTGCTTTTTGAGCAATAAAACCTCCAGCTTCATCGTGACCACCGCCAGAAATTATCAATTTATTAGCAATTAGCTTATTAATAGTTTTGTTAATTTTTAGATTATTTCCAGATCTTACCGAGCATTTTAATATTTTATGGGACTCGGTTATTATAAAACATGGTTTATTAAATATTCTTGATAATTTTGCAGCAATTATTCCTATTATACCCTCATGAAACTTTTTATTATAAATAAATATTACATTTTTACTGTAATATTTTTTAAAATCTATTAAGTCCAAGTTCTCTTGTTCAATTTTTTTTCTTGTCATGTTATGGATATTCATCTTATTTAATATTTTATCAATTTTATAATCATTTTGGGTAAGAAATAGTTCAACCACATCATTAGCTTTAGCAATTCTTCCAGAGGAATTTATTAATGGTCCTATATTAAATCCAATATCTTGGTAGGTTATCTTTTTTTTTAAATTATTGTTGATTAATTTTTTTAATCCTTTGTTTTTAATAATTAAATCTTTAAAACCTATTGTTAATAACTTTCTATTAAAACCTCTTAATGGCATAACATCACAAACGGTGGATATTAAACAATAAATGAAATATTCATTTAATTTAAATTTAGAAACTAATTTCCGATTTATTAGATCTACTAAGAAAAATGTTAAAGTTGCTGCACAAACATTACTGTCAATAAAATTTTGATTTTTTTGTAAAGGATTTATAAGTATATCTGATTTCGGTATATCTAAATTATTTATGATATGATGGTCAACTATGATAGTTTTAATTTCTTTTGTCTTTAAGTGATTAATAACACTATGAGAATTTGATCCACAATCTAAAAAAATAACATTATCTATTTCTTTATCCAAATTTTTCTCCAGCAATCTAATGTTTGGACCGTAACCATCTATAAATCTATCTGGAATTACATATTTAAATGGATGATCTAAGTATCTAAAAAAACTTGATAAAATTGTAATTGAAGAAATTCCATCAACATCATAATCACCAAATATTAGAGTTTTTTGTTTATTCTTTATAATATCGATAATCATTTCAGACGCTGATATAAAGTCTTCATCCTTGGAAAAGATATTAAGATTTTTATCAGTTATTTCTTTAATCAAAATATCTTCTTTTTTGAAATTACGAGTTAAATAGAATTTAGATAAATTCTCTGAAATATCAAAATCACTTGAATATTTATCTATTAAACGTTGGGGTGTTTTATATTCTTTCCACTCTTTACCGGAGATAGATATCATTTTTTTATATCTATTTCTCCAATTACAATTTTTTTTATATTTTGACTTTTGTGTGTTATCAAAGTGCTTACGACTATTTTATTGCTTCTTAATTCTATACCATTTATTAAGTCACCTTTTGTAATCCCTGTTGCACAAAATAGGCTGTCTCCTTTCACAATTTCATTAAGTTTATATTTCTTATCAAAATTATTAATTCCCATTTTGTTTGCCCTTTTTTTTAATTCATCTGTGTCAAATATAAATCTACCTTGGAAACCACAACCATAAGTATCTAAAGCAGATGCAGCTAAAACTCCCTCAGGTCCTCCGCCTGTACCTAGAAACAAATCAATATTATGTTTTTCTTCAGTCACTAATAATGCTCCCGAAACATCTCCATCTGTAATAAGTTTTACATCTATATTTAAAGATTTTGCTTCATCAATAATTTTTTTATGTCTTGGTCTGTCTAGAATACAAATTCTTAGACTTTCAAACCTTTTATTTTTTGAGTCAGCTAAATTTGATAAGTTTTTTTTTAATGAAAAATCTAAATCAATTGCATTTTGATCTATTCCACTAGGATAAGAAATTTTTTCCATATATGACTCTGGAGCATTGATTAAATTATTCTTACCTGACACTGCAATTACTGAAATGGCTCCAGGTAAGTTTTTTGCAGCAAAATTTGTACCCTCTAAAGGATCAACAGCAACATCAAACTCAGGTCCATTGTTAGTTCCAACTTTTTCTCCTATATATAACATCGGAGCTTCATCCATTTCACCCTCACCTATAACAATATTTCCTTTTATATTCATTTTATTTAAGTTAGTTCTCATTGAATTGGTGGCTGCTTCATCTGCAATAATTTTATTATTTTTTCCTAAGTGAGGGTAAACTGAAATAGCAGCTTCTTGGGTAATCTTAATTAATTGATCCTGAAAAACTTTATCAATGTTCATCAAATTTTTTCTTGTTCAAATGAAGCTCTTTCTAATTTACTTTCAAACTCAGACAATCTTCTTTGTACCGATATAAGTTCTACAATTATTGGCCAGCTTCTTACTAAATATTGTAAAGAGTTTTCAACTTTGTTAAATGCCCTTGCTATTTGCTGGACAAAGCCAAGAGTTATTGCACCAGTAACAATTGTAGGAGCTAAAGCTAAATATGGAACAATTACCATCCCTTGGAGGTAACTCCACTTAACTGCATTAAAATAAAGATAATGAAAATACATTTTAAAATGAATTTTTCTTACATTGCTATATAGTGAACCTACATTTCTTATTCCTGCTCTTTTCGTATTATCTTCACCCAAGACTAATTCTTTTCTGTAAGCAGCCTCTTCTTTTTGAATATCATATTCTATACCTGGTAATCTAAATCCAACCGCGGCTAACAGTACCGTTCCTCCTAAAGCAGAAATTATGGCTACCCAAACAAGTGCATGATCAACCTCTCCAAAAAAAGGTAGCATTGTAATTTGCTTTGATAAGCCCCATAAGATCGGTAAGAACGCAATTAAAGTCATTAAACTTCTTAATAATTCAACGCCTAATCCTTCCATTATTCTTGCAAATTTTAGTGTATCTTCCTGAACTCTTTGAGATGCACCCTCTGTCAACCTCGCCTTTGACCAATTTTCATGATAATAATCAGCCATTGCTGTTCTCCATCTAAATGTCCAATGACTTGTAAAATAATCAGTAGCAACAGAAATTACCATCCATACACCTGCAATTTTAGCAAATGTTAGGAGATATGATATAAACTCTTTTTCAGTAACTGAATTAGGAGTTGTTAGTGCTTTTTGTAAAGTGTCGTAAAATTCACCAAACCATTCATTAATCATAACATCAAGTTGTACTTGATACCATGTTGAAACAAGTATTAGTAAGGACCCAAAAATACTCCAGTTTGACCATTTTCTATTTGTAAAGAATTTAAACATCTATTTTAAGAAATTATCTGCGTAAGATTTTTTGACGATTGATCTTTTGTTAGGTTCAACTACAATATAATTTATTTTGTTTTTCTTAGCATAATCTATTGCATCTTCTTTTGAACTAAAGGTCATTTTAACCTCTGACAATGTATTCGATGAGCTTTGCCATCCCATTAATGGATTTATTTGCTCATTATGCACAATATATTCCAATACCCATTCTCTAGTTTTCATTAAACCTGATTGCATTGAACTTTTTGTTGGTTTGTAAATTTTAGCTTTTTTTTTCATAACATGGTCGGGGCGGTAGGATTTGAACCTACGACCCTCTGGTCCCAAACCAGATGCGCTACCAGGCTGCGCTACGCCCCGAATTTGAATACTATTACAGTAGATACAAGCTTTTTCAAAGGATAAAGGAGCGCAAATTTAAAAGAAATTTAATAAAAATCTGGTATATAAGACCTATGATTATTGATTGTCCCTGCGGTAAAAAAAAATTCAGTGTTAAAGACGAACTTATTCCAGCTAAAGGTAGACTGCTACAATGTGGTGAATGTGACCGAGAGTGGTTTTACTCAAAAAATATAAACACGATTAATGAAACTAATGTTGAAATACCTGACGAGGAGATAGCTCAAGAGTCATTTGGTATTATAGAAGATAAATATGATGATGATGTATTTGAGGAAGATAAGACAGTTGAATTAGAAAAACCTAAAACCAGTAAAAAACAAAAAACTAAACAAGTTAATTTTTTTAAGCTTCTTTTAGTGTTTATTATTTCTTTTGTTGCTTTTATTTTGATAGTAGACACTTTTATAATACAAATTTCTGAATACGTACCTTTTGCGGAAAAATATTTAGACAATTTGTACCAGTCTATAATAGATATTTCTCTTTTTTTTCAAAATTTGATAAAATAAATAATGCTTAGATATATTTCTTCACCATTTAAATGGTTTTTTAAATTAGAAGCAGCAAGTGGCTTGGTCTTACTTATTAGTGCAATCTTAGCATTAATAATAAGTAATTCTGAACTATCTAATCTTTATTTTGAAACATTAAACAAATATTTATTCATTGGTATAAATAATTTTGGATTAAAGTTATCAGTCTTGCATTGGATTAATGATGCCTTAATGGCAATCTTCTTTTTTTTTGTAACACTTGAAATTAAAAGAGAATTTTTACAAGGAGAACTTTCAAATATTAAACAAGCATTGCTACCAATAATAGCTGCTGTAGGTGGAATGGTTGTTCCTGCATTATTTTATGTAATAATAAATTTTGGTGATCCAGAAACTATAAATGGTTGGGCTATACCTTCGGCAACAGATATTGCTTTTTCATTAGGTGTTTTATCTCTTTTAGGTAAGAGAGTTCCTTTATCATTAAAAGTCTTCCTTACAGCACTAGCAATTATAGATGATTTAGGAGCAATATTAATTATAGCTTTATTTTATTCTGGTGATTTGAATGTAATGTATTTATCTTTAATGCTAGTTGCGTTTATAATTCTTTTAGTAATAAATAAATTTAATATAAAAGTTTTCTTCCCCTATTTACTGATTGGTCTTTTGTTATGGGATTTCACACATAATTCAGGAATACATGCTACTATAGCTGGTGTTTTACTTGCAATGACTATTCCGCACAGAAAAAAAGAAAAAGACTTCTCATTATTAATAAAGATTGAACATGCAATCAGTCCTTATGTTGCATTTGGAATAATGCCATTATTTGCTTTTGCTAATGCTGGAGTCTCTTTAGAAGGATTATCACTTTCATCTTTATTAGACAAAGTTCCGTTAGGAATAGTATTAGGTTTGTTTGTTGGTAAACAATTAGGAGTTTTTGTTTTTTCTTATGTATCAATAAAATTAAAAATCGCTCAAATGCCGGGGAATTCGAGCTGGTATAATTTTTATGGTGTAGGCATACTGACTGGTATTGGATTTACTATGAGTTTATTTGTTGGAAATTTAGCATTCGTTGAGAATGCGCAATATATGGATGGAGTTAAGATTGGTGTTTTAACGGGATCCCTACTTTCAACATTAGCAGGATATTTTTTAATATTACTAACACCTGACAAAAGGTAACGTTGTGAAGAAAATAACATTACTTATAATATTAATCATGATTTTTTTTTCTAAGAACGATGTATCCGCTGTTTATGATAAAGTATTTTTTGACTTTAAGATAAATAGTATTTCAGGTGAACAAATTGATCTTAAAGATTATAAAAATAAAGTAGTATTAGTAGTAAACACAGCCAGTTACTGTGGATTTACAAATCAATACAATGATTTACAGTTATTGTGGGAGAAGTACAAATCCGAAGGTTTAATCGTCTTGGGTGTACCGTCAAATACATTCAATCAAGAAAAAAAAGAAGATGCTGATGTTAAAGAATTTTGTGAAGTTAATTTTAATATAAATTTTCCAATGACAACTATTACTGAAGTTAAAGGTGAAAATTCTCACGAATTATTCAAATGGGCAGAAAAAAATTATGGTAAATCTGCTATACCAAAGTGGAACTTTCACAAAATTTTGATTAATAAAGAAGGCAAGATTGAAGAAACATATAATTCTTTTACAAAGCCTATGTCAAAAAAGATTACTTCTAAAATTGAAAGTCTTTTATAAATTTATTTTCATTCCATCGTAAGCTGGAACAATATTTTTTTTAAGTTTCTTTTTTAGTTCATTATAATCCAAATCAGAATGCAGATTAGTTAAAATAGCTTTTTTAGGTGAAAGAGTATCGATTAATCTAAGTGATTTATCTAAATTCAAATGTGATGGGTGTTCTCTATACCATAAGCAATCAATTACTAAATATTTTAAATTTTTTAAGAATTTAAAGTCTTTTTTGTTTATGTCACTTACATCACTTATATAGGCCAATTTTTTATCAACTATATAACAAGTACAGTCAACATTTCCATGTTTTACTTTAATAGATCTAATGTGAATTTTTTTTTGACCATCATTAAAATAGAGATCTTTCTTAACAGAATTCATTTTTAAAGTTGCAGGATATTCACGAGAATTACTTTTAAAACAATAAGAAAAAGTTTTATTTAAATATTTCTGTGTTGGTAAATCCGCATATATATCGACAGGTTTCCTATTTTTTAAGTAGAAAACTCTTAAGTCATTTATGCCATGAGTTTGGTCAGCATGCATATGAGAAAATAGAACTTTATCAATATTAGTGATCTTGTTATTTATTAATTGTTGTCTCATATCTGGAGAGGTATCTATAATTATATTTAAAGACTTACCCTGAATTACTGCCGAACATCTTGTTCTTATATTCTTTTTATTGTTAGGATTGCAATTTCCAAAGTTACCATCAGGTCTTGGTACACCCATTGAACTTCCACATCCTAAAATTGTAAATCTCATAAATTATTTAGAAAATAAAGTATTAAAATTATTGGTGGTTAGTAGTATCAGCTTATCCACCTCCATATTTCTAAGATTAGCAAGTTTTTGTGCGGTAAATTTAATGAATGAAGGTTCATTTTTTTTACCCCTATTTGGCTCTGGAGATAAAAAAGGACTGTCGGTTTCTATTAAAAGTTTATCTTCGGGAATTTTTTTAAAAGTTTCCTGTAACTCTGTTGACTTTTTAAAGGTAATTATGCCGCTTGCAGAAAAGTAAGCATTTAATGGAACTAAATTTAAAGCAAAATCAGTTGATCCGGTAAAACAATGCATAAGAATTTTTAAATTTTTCTGATAGTTCTTTTTAAGGATATCATAGGTTTCATTTTCTGCGTTTCTTGAATGAATGATTAGAGGAATATTGAGATCCGTTGCAGCTTCAATATGATTTTGAAAACTCCTTAGTTGTGTATCTTTATCACTGTTATTGTAATAAAAATCTAAACCAGTCTCTCCTACACCAATAATCTTCCTGTCCATCTTAACTTTTTTTATAATCTCATCTTTTTTGATTAAATAGTTTTTTGTTTCGTGTGGATGAATTCCAAAAGTTCCATAGATCATTGGATCTTTAGACACAATATCAAGAATATCATTATATCCACTACTAGTAGTACAAATAGTTAATAATTTTTCAAGACCTACGTCCTTTGCTCTAGTTAGGACCTGACTTAAATTCGATATAAGAGGTTCTCGATCTAAATGGCAATGTGAATCAATCATCTTTTTATTTTCTCAAACAAAATTCCTAGCTTTATAATTTCTTTTTTATCTTTTAGATATTCATTATTACTTATTGTGTCAAATTTTATATCTTTTTCCATCATAGAAAAAATATTCAGGACTTTTAAAGAAGTATTGGGAATGATTGGATATAGCAAAATTGAAATTTTTCTAATCAATTCAAGAGATACAAACACAATTGTGTTTAATCTCAGAATATCATCTTTTTTAGTCCAAGGCGCTTGATCATTGAAATATTTATTAGCTTTAAATAATTGATTTACAACATACTCAACATAGTAATTAATGTTTTGATCATTAATTTGTTTTTCTATATTTTTTATATTTTCATTAAAATCATTAAGAATTTTGAGATCTTCTTTTGTAAAACTATATTTTTCCGGAACTTTAAGTGCAAGATTTTTCTCACAAAACAAAATAACTCTTTGACACAAATTACCATAGTTATTCGCTAAATCACTATTTATACAGCTTTCTAATTTTTCCTTTGAAATGTTTCCATCATTTCCAAAAGATACTTCTTTAAGCAAATAGTATCTCAATGCATCTAGTCCATAGATATCAATTATCTCAATAGGATCTAAAATATTACCTTTAGACTTTGACATTTTTTCATCACCTGAAAGTATCCATCCATGACCGTATACTCTCTGTGGAGGTTTAATACCTGCTGCCAATAAAAAGGCTGGCCAATACACTGCGTGAAATCTTAAAATATCTTTTCCTATAATATGAATATTAGCTGGCCAAAAGTCTTTATATAATCTTTCTGTCTCCTTAGGATAATTTAAAGCAGAAAGATAATTTGTTAAAGCATCAAGCCATACGTATATTACATGATCTTTATTTGATGGAACTTTAATCCCCCAAGAAAAAGATTTTCTGCTAACAGATAAATCTTTTAATCCACTTTTCACAAAACTAATTACCTCATTTTTTCGGCTCTTTGGTAATATAAATTTTGGATTTTCAGAATAAAATTTTAAAAGCGGTTCTTGCCATTTAGATAGTTTAAAAAAATAAGACTCTTCTTCAACCCACTCTACAGGTGATCCGGATGATTTAGATATTTTTTTTCCATCTAGATCTTCGATTTCATCCTCATTATAAAAAGCTTCATCAGAGACGGAATACCAACCTGAATATTTTGAGAGATATATTTCTTCTTTTTTTTCTAAAATGTTCCAAAGATTAGTTACAGCTGATGCATGTCTTTTTTCTGTGGTTCTTATAAAATCATCATTAGATAAATTGAGTAATGAAGATAAGTTTCTAAAAGTCTTACTTATTTCATCACAGAACTTTAAAGGATCTTTGTTAGATTTCTCAGCGGCTCTTTGTATTTTTTGGCCGTGTTCATCAGTTCCAGTTAAAAAAAAAACTTTATGGCCTTGAATTCTTTTTAAACGTGCAAAAAAATCAGCTACTATACTTGAGTAAGCATGCCCCATATGAGGTTTTGCTGAAGGGTAATAAATTGGTGTAGTAATATAAAAATTATCTTTCATTTACAATTATATTCTTAATTTCTAATAAGGATGAGTCCTTATCTAAATTAAATTTATTCATATTGTTAATTTTGTTCATTGTTTGCTTAAAAGATTTATAGTCATTTTCAAAATTATTCCGTGAGAGAATTTTATTATAGAAATATATTTCAATAAGGATTTGCAGATTTTCAATTATAAAATCATCTTTCAGATAATTCCGTTTGTTAAATATGTAATTTAACAAAAAGTAAATATCTAAATCATTTAATTCAATTTTTTCCTTGTTTATAAAATCACATAAATCAATATAAAATTTTGGTGAAAGATATCTTATCTTAAAATCAGACGAAAGACCGACATAAAAATCATTATCTATAATATTATTAATAATTTTTTCTTTTTCAGACTCAGTTATAAAAAAATTAAACTTTATACATCTTGAATTTATAGTACTGATTAACTTTTTATTAGAATTGTGAATTAAAATAAAAAACAAATTTGTTGACGGTTCTTCTAAAATCTTAAGTAAAGCATTTGAGGCATTGATATTCATTTTTTCAACATTATTAATAAGGACAATTTTTTTTTTATTTGAAAAAGAAGTTTTCGACGCAAAATTCAATATTTCTCTTATTTTTGAAACTTCTATAAATTTTTTATCAATACTATCAATTAAAAGTAAGTTTGGATGTGTATTGTTTGAAACAAGCTTATAAGATTTGTTATTAATATTAATCTCATTATCTTCAAGATTATAACTGCCCTCTTCATCCTGTGAAAATAAGTAATTTATTAAATGAAAAGCAAAAGTGGATTTACCTATCCCTTTATTACCAGAGAAAATCAATTTATTTGGTAGTTTATTTCTCAATGAGAGGTTAACTAATTCTTTAAAATTGTCTTTAAAAGATAGTAATTTAGTTTGGGTCAAAGGTGTCATTTTATTTTAATCAAAGAATTTAATTTTTTTTTTATTATTTGTTTATTTCTATCTTTTGTCTCATTGGAGTAGATCTTTAGATAATTTTTTTTCTTATTTGATAATTTCAAAAAACCATTTTGGGCTTTAAGATAAAAATTTTTATTAAATTTATCGTATCTATTTTTTTTAGTCTTGATCTTTTTACGAATATCTTTTTTTTTAACAATATGTAGAAACGTAAAATCTACCATAAAGTTACCTAATATAAATCTATTTAACGAATTAATAATATTTTTATTTATGCCAAAACCATAGTGTTGATATGCAATCGTAGAATCAACAAATCTATCAATCAAGATTACTTTTTTTTTTAGATTAGGTTTAATCATTTTATGAAAATTTTCAGATCTAGCAGATAGATATATAAGTAAATCAGTTTTTTTTTCAAAATCAGATTTATTTGATAATAGTAATTTTCTTAATTTTTCTGAATTTTTAGATCCGCCTGGTTCTCTAAGTCTAATATGCTTAATTTTTTTCTTTTTTAAATAATTAGATGCAGCATTTAAATGAAAACTTTTACCCGATCCATCAATACCTTCAAAAACAATGACTTTATTATACATCGCCCCATATCAAATAATTTATAGAGTGAATTATTCTAGAGAAAATGTTGACTTTTTTTACTTTTTCAACTGCATAAACTGGGTACTCATCAATTAAATCCCCTTTGTAAGAAATCTTTAATATGCCAATTTCTTGGTCTTTTTTGATAGGTGCTTTAATAGGACCATTATATTCAACAATTGCTGACAAGAATCTTTTCCTGGCTTTTGGAAAGGTTTTGTAGATATCTTCTTTTACATAACCACCAACGATATCTTTTTTTCCAAGCCAAACATCTAAATCTATAAAATTCTCATCTTTTTTTGCAATTTCAACTGTATCAAAATTTGTTAAACCCCAAGTCAATAATCGGATCGATTGTCTAGATCTTTCATTTTTAGTTTCAAATCCACTACCTACAGCAATAAGTCTTCTTTCTCCTCTTTGTACAGAGCTTGCTAAAGAATATTTTTCAACTGCTAAATAGCCAGTTTTAATACCATCTGCTCCTAAATTTTTGTAAAGTAAAGGATTTCTATTACCTTGTGTAATTGGATCTCCGCCAGTTCTATCCCATGTAAATTCTTTCTCCTTAAAATATTCATAATAAACAGGATAATTTTTTATGAGATAATTAGACATTATTAAAATATCCTTAACTGTAGAATAATTATCAGGATCATTAATGCCTGATGAATTTGAAAAATTTGTATTAATCATTCCTATTTCAGACGCTTTTGAATTCATTAAAATAGCAAATTCCTCCTCGCTGCCCGCAACACCTTCAGCTAACGCAACGCAAGCATCGTTACCTGATGCAATAATTATTCCTTTTAACAGGTCTTCCACACTTACCTCGTCTCCAACCATAATAAACATAGATGAATATCCAGATTGAGACAATCTCCAAGCGTTTTCAGATACCATTACCTTGTCGTCAAGTGAAAGATCTCCACTTTTTAATAAATCAAAAACCACAATTGATGTCATAATTTTTGTCATTGAGGCTGGATAAATAACGCTATCTATTTCTTTTTCAAAAAGTATTTCTCCAGATAGGAAATCTTGTAGAATTGCAGTTCTAGCATTTATATCAAAGGCTGCCTTAGAGGGCACAGCTAAAAAAACAAAAAGTAAATTAAAAATTATAATAAATTTTTTAATCATTTCTAATTAATTCAATATTTTCAAAACTTAAATTATTTATACTATTATAAGCTGATTGTAGAGTATTAATATTAGAATAAGGGCCCAATAATACTTGATGCTTAGTGTCATTTATTGAAATTATATTGATATTTTTAATTGAAGTCTCATTTTCGATTCTTTTTTTGAGCTCTTTAGCATTTTTTAAAAAATAAAACTCAGTGATTTTTATTGAATAATTAAAAGATCTTCTATCATCTAACTCCTTTGATTTAGGTGTTCCGATTTCGTTTATACTTATTGACTTGACCGGAGCTTTATTAGCAACTTTTTTTTCTTCATCAAAAGTTTTTGATTTTTCGGCAATAAATGTTTTATTTTCTCTAATTTTACTAATTTCTACATATGGTTCTTTGAGTGAGATGTGGAGTTCATCAAAAATTCTTTTTGAGAAAATTGAATTATAAAAAAAAAGATTTTTATTTTTTGTTTTTACTATTGCATTTGTGCTTTTGTTATTTAAAAGATTAATAATTCTTACTTTTGTACCTTTTGACAAGGTATTGTGGACTATCTCAAGGCTCCTATCATCAAGAGGTTTCTTTAGTAATTTTTTTTCAATTAAAGATTCATCATATAGAAGAACAAATCCTCTGTTTGAAAATATGTTTTCATTATATTGAGTACTTTGAACTGTACAACTTGTCAAAAAAAAGAAGATCAGCAATAAATTTTTATAATTCATCTTTAAATTTGTCCTTCAAAGTGCAAACAGCTAAAGCAAATCTTAATGACCTATTCCACTTCAAAATTTTTTCATAATTCGAGAAAACAATATAGGCAGGATTAAGAGTTTGACTTCCAGGTATAATATCTACATCTGGTGTAATTATAGCAACTTTTTCTTTATCATTTACAATATCGGATAGATCGTTCTTAATAAATTTTTTGTAAAATCTGAAATTTTTTTTATGATTAATGTTTCTTGCTGAAGAATTTAAAAATTTAGATGGAATATTATCTTTTAATTCAACACGATAAAAACAATGGTTGTTCTTTTTCCAACCTATTTTTTTCATATAATTAGCTGCAGAAGCAAAGGAGTCTTCTACATCTTTTAATTCAATTATATTATTTTGATTATAATCAATTGCATAATTAGAAATGGTTGATGGCATAAACTGGAAGTTTCCAAAAGCTCCAGCCCAAGATCCATATAAAATATCTTTATTGATTTTTTTTTTATCAATTAATCTTAATGCTGTAATTAGTTCTTTAGAAAAAAATTCACTTCTCCTTTTATCATAACTTAAAGTTGCAAGAGACGAAATGATGTCCATTTTGCCAAGATAAGTACCAAAGTTTGTCTCTATACCCATTAGAGCAAGTAAAAGTTCTTTTTCCACTAAAAATTCCTGATCAACTTTTTCTATAAGTTTAGAATTTTTTTTATATATTCTTTTCCCCTTAACTACCTTTTTTTTATTTGTTCTCTTTCCAACATAAGTTTTGGTATTCTCATAAAATTCAGGTTGGTATCTGTCGTATTCAATCACCTTAGGTAAAAAAATTGCATTATCCATTACAAGATCAACTGTTTCTTTGCTTATTCCAGATTTCACAGCTCTAATCTTGAAGTTATCCAACCATTCATTAAAAGCTTCATCTGCAATGACACTTTTGAAATTTACAAGAGAGATTAGTAATAAAAGAATTAGTTTAGTATTTTTCATATAAATCTTTTAAATAAACTATTACAGCAATCCATATAATAGTAAAACTAAAGAATTTTTCGTAAGAAAAAAGCTCATTATAGTAAAAATAACCCAAAAGGAACTGAAGAGTCGGTGTAATATAGAATATCATTCCACTGGGCCCTAAACCAGAAAGTTCAACCCCTCTAACATAAAGGAATAAAGGAATTACTGTCATTGGTCCCGCTAATAAAAGCATAAACATCAAATTTAAATTTTCTAAATTAAAATCGTTTTGTCCATTTTTAAAAATTAAATAGAAAACAATTAAAGACATGGGCAATATGTACAGACTTTCTATTAGTAGACCAATGTCTGTATCGACATTTATTAATTTTCTTAGAACATTATAAAAAGCCCACGAGAAAGCTACTATAAGACCAACCCAAGGAACATTATTAAAATTTCTGAGTAGAATAAAAATAGCAACACAAACAAGAAAAATAGAAATTTTACTTTTAAAACTTATTTTTTCTCTAAAAAAAATATTTCCACATAAAACACTTACAATTGGCATTATAAAATATCCAAAAGATGCATCAATGATTTGGTCATTTGACACAGCAAAGATCCAAACTGCCCAATTAATAAATATTAATAATCCAGAGAAAAAAAGCACTAAAAGATTTTTTTTATTTTTTAAAGTTTTGAAAAAAATATTCCATTTTGAAAAAAATTGAGTTGTTGCGATAAGCATGACTGCAGTCCAAATACATCTATGGATTACTAGTTCTATATGACCAATAAAAGAAAAATAACTAAAATAGATTACTCCAATTGCACCCCACCAAAACGATCCTAAACTACTAAATAAAATACCTTTATTAAATTCTTTTAAATTCATAAAAAAGGAATTTTATATTCTATTATTGATAAAATAACTCCATTTAATTCTTGAATTTTAATATTATACTTATAAAACCTAGCTCACGGAGAGATGGCTGAGCGGTTGAAAGCACCGGTCTTGAAAACCGGCAAAGGGGCAACTCTTTCCTGGGTTCGAATCCCAGTCTCTCCGCCATCAATTAAACTTTTGAAATTTCTCTATAATGTTTAGCATCTTTTCATCTTTATAATCGGTTGGTGATTCTTTTTTTTTTAAAAAAATTAATGTTTCATCATCCATGTTAACAAATGTGTCTAGGGTTTTAAGGTAACTTTCATCCAAATCATTAATCAATGATTTTACAAAAGCTATCATTAGTATATCCATTTCTTTTGTCCCCCTGTAGGAAGCCCTGTATATAATTTTATTTTTAAGATCCTCTTTATTTAAAGTCATGATATTATAATTATACTATGTCTTCATATGATTATTTGCTATCTGATATAAGTACCATAAAAGGAATAGGAACTAAATTAGGAAAATTATTTAGAAAAAAGAATATCAATACAATATTTGATCTTCTGTGGAATTTACCTAGAGATTTTGTTGATAGATCTAATGTTTTTCCCATTAATGAATTGCAGGTTGGAAAAATACAAACCGTAACTGTTATTGTAAAAAAATATAACTTTCCACGTATTAGAAACTTACCAAATAAGGTAATGTGTGAAGATGAAACTGGAAAGCTAGATTGCATCTTCTTTAATAGTTATGAGGGATATATTAAAAAAATACTCCCACTAAACACAAAAGTAACTATCAGTGGGAAGATTGGTTATTATAATAAGAAATATCAAATAACAAACCCCACCCACTTATCTGAAGATCCTAATTCTGTTAAAATAATTGATAAAAGTTATAGTTTAACTGAAGGTCTTAATAATAAACTTTATAACAAAATCATCCATGAAGTATTAAAAAACATTCCAAATTTAGATGAATGGTTAGACAAAGAAATTCTGAAAAAATTTGATAATATTTCTTGGAAAAAAGCAGTATTAGAACTTCATGATCCCAATAATATTAATAAAAAAGGGAACTTTTTAGAAAGATTAATTTTCGATGAAATTCTCTCTACTTTTTTGATTAATTCAAAAATAAGAAAAACTATTAAAAAGTTTAAAAAGGAAAAAAAAATATTTGCTGATAATTTTACAAACAATATCAAAAAAGAATTGACTTACGAACTTACCGCTGATCAAACAAATGCATTAAATGAAATTAACAATGATTTGAAATCTGATGAAAAAATGTTCAGACTTTTGCAGGGCGATGTTGGAAGTGGTAAAACTATTGTAGCACTAATTTCTTGTTTTAATGTTGTTAATAGTGGTTACCAGGTTGCCTTTATGGCACCAACTGAAATTTTAGCATATCAACATTATAAGCTAGCTCAATCTTTAATAAAAAATAAAATCAAAATAGGTTTTTTAACATCTAAAACCAACTATTCTGATAGGAAAAAAATAATTAAAGATTTAGAAAAAAGTGAAATTAAAATACTATTTGGGACTCATTCTGTTTTTCAAGAAAAAATAAATTATAAAAAACTCGGTCTTGTCATTATTGATGAACAACATAAATTTGGTGTTAAACAAAGAAAAAAATTGTCTGACAAAGGCGGCAAAAATTGTGATGTATTAGTAATGTCAGCAACTCCTATACCTAGAACAATGATTATGACTATTTTTGGAGATATGGACGTGACTATAATAAAACAAAAAACCAAAAAATAGAAAAACGGTTAAAACTTACAGCAAAGTTGATACAAAATTAAATGAGATTATTAATTTTACAAAAAATCAAATAAAAAAAGGTAATCAAATTTTTTGGGTTTGTCCATTAATAGATGAGTCTAAAAAAATCGATCACCAGTCAGCTGTACAAAGACATAAGGATCTTCAAAAAGTTTTTAAAGATAAAGTTGGTCTTTTACATGGATCGATCGATAAGGTAGATAAAAATAAAATATTAGACAAATTTTTAAATAAAAAATTCGACATTTTAGTTTCAACAACTGTGATAGAGGTCGGTATTGATTTTCCAAATGCTAACGTGATCATTATAGAAAATTCAAATAAGTTTGGCTTGTCTCAACTTCATCAACTTAGGGGAAGAGTTGGAAGGGGAAACAAAGAGTCATTCTGCATCCTGATGTTTAAAAAGAATCTAAGTAAAAATGCAAGAAAACGATTAAATATTTTGAAAGAAAATAATGATGGTTTTAAAATATCAGAGGAAGATATGAAATTAAGAGGTTACGGTGATTTATTAGGTTTTAAACAAAGTGGAGTTCAAAGTTTTCGACTTGCAGATCCTGTTTTAAATGAACATCTTTTTTTATTAGCTGAAAAAGAAGTTAAAAAAATTGAGAGAGAAAACATAGATTTAAATAAATTTAAATCCTTGCTCAAACTTTACGATAGGGCGGATATACTAAATGATATAGTTTAATTGTCAGCAGGATCTGAGGTGCCAGCAGATACAATAAATTTTGAAGCCTCTTCAAAAGTCATATCAAGATAAATAACCTCATCTCTTGGAAACATTAATAAAAAACCACTCGTGGGATTTGGTGTTGTTGGGACAAATACATTGATTAAATCTTTATTAGTCTTTTTACTTATCTCACCTTTATTTTCTTTAGTAGCAAAACCAACAGCCCATGATCCCTTTTTAGGATATTCAACTAGAACAACACTTTTTTTATTATCCGATTTACTTGTAAAACTTTCTGTCATTTGGCCAATTGCAGAGTAAATAGTTCTTAGGATTGGAATTCTTTTAAAAAGATCATTAATTAAATTTAAAATTTTTTTTCCAAAAAATGATAATGAAATACCTCCGACAATAGTAATAAAAATAACAGATAATAAAATTTCAAGCCCCGGTATAGAAAAAGGAAGATAGTTATTTGGATTTATTTCATTAGGAATTAATTTTGATGATATCTTAATTAAAAATAAAGTGAGATACAAAGTAAAACCAATTGGGACTAATACAACGATACCAGCTATAAAAGCATTTCTTAATTTTGAAGTTATTGATGATTTTTTTTTCATTAATTATAAGATGAATATATTACAAAACATAATGAAATTATGAATAAAAAAACTAATATTTTATTGTTTAAATTCATAAAAAAACTATTAAAACATAATACTTAATATAATTTAAATGAATAGAAGAAAATTTCTAAATATAGTCGGTAGTTGTGGTTGCAGTTATATAATTAATTCTTGTGCTTCAGTACCAATTACTGAGAGAAAACAGCTCAATTTAATACCTGAAGCAAAATTAAACACACAGGCAGCTCAAATTTACGAAAAGGTAAAAAAAAAAGAAAAGTTAATTATTGATGGTCGTAATTTGAAAGAAATTAAAGAAATTGGAAAAAAAATGGAATATGCGATCAGTGAATATTTTTATTTAAATAATATTAAAGATCCAACAGTGAATTTTCAATGGGAGTATATATTAATTGATAATAAAAAAGTCAAAAATGCGTGGTGTATGCCTGGAGGAAAAATTGCTGTTTATAGTGGAATGCTAGAGGTGACTAAAAATACAAATGCATTAGCTGCAGTGATGGGTCACGAGATTGCTCATGCAGTTGCAAAACATTCTGTTGAAAGAGCTAGTCGTAGTGTAGTACTTCAAACGGGCACTCAACTAATTGATATATTTTCAGGAGGAAAACTTTCACAAGTGAATAGAGCAACTGGTATGGATACTGTTGGTTTATTACAACAAATTGGCATTATGAACCCATTTACAAGAAAACAGGAAACTGAGGCTGATTATCTTGGTCTTATTTTTTCATCTTTATCTGGTTATGATATTAGAGAAACAACAAAATTTTGGGAACGAATGAAGGAAATAAATAAAGGTAAAGAACCTCCTGAGTTTATGAATACTCATCCCTCTTCTCAAAAAAGAATAGAAAATCTTGACGGTTGGATGAATGAAATTATTTTAGATTATCCACCAATTAAAACTTAATGGTGAGCCGTGTTGGACTCGAACCAACGACCCATTCCTTAAAAGGGAATTGCTCTACCAACTGAGCTAACGGCCCAAAATAAAATTCTTATAGTTTTTTTTTTCAAATAATCAATATGTTATAATTACAACTTACGAAAGTATTCATTAAAAAACTGGTCAAAAGTTCCATTATTTATGTTAATTCTGATTTTATCCATGAACTCATGATAAAAGTTTATATTATGGAGGGTAAGAAGCATAGACGCAAGTATTTCGTTGGTATTGAATAAATGATTTAAGTAATTTTTTGAATATTTGTTCAAATTGAACTTTTTACATTTTTCATCAATGGGTTTTGTATCATTCCGGTACTTGGCATTTTTAATGTTTATTGGTCCATTCCATGTAAAGGCTAAACCAGTTCTCCCAGATCTAGATGGTAATACACAATCAAACATATCAACACCTCTTTTTACTGCTCCAAGGATATCTGAAGGTGTTCCCACGCCCATGAGATATCTAGGTTTGTCTTCGGGTAAAAATTCTTTAATACCATCTAGAACTTCAAACATCTCTCTTTGTGTATCTCCTACAGCCAGGCCGCCAAGAGCATATCCATCAAACCCTATATTCATTAAATCTTTTAATGATTTTTTTCTTAGATCATCAAATAATCCACCTTGAACTATTCCAAAAAGACCCTTCTGTGGATTTTTTCCAAAGGAATTTTTTGATCTTAAGGCCCATTCTGTCGATAAATCTAAAGAGTTTTCAATAGTTTTTCTATTGGTAGTTTTTTTAGGACATTCATCCATTACCATAACAATGTCTGAATTAAGTTTTTTTTGAATTCTTATACTTTCCTCTGGACTAAGGGTATATTGTTTCCCATCAACATGAGAATTAAATATAGCACCTTTTGCCCTATCAATTTTATTCAATTTTGATAAAGACATTACTTGATAACCGCCAGAATCTGTTAGAATTGGTAAAGGACAATTCATAAACTCGTGCAATCCACCTTGAAGCGCAACTCTATCTTCACCAGGTCTTATCATTAAGTGATATGTGTTAGATAAGATTATTTGAGTTCCAGCTTTAATTAAGTCATCAACAAAAGTTGCTTTTACAGTTGCTTGAGTTCCAACAGGCATGAATACTGGTGTATCAACATTGCCCCTAGAAGTATAAATCGTTCCTGATCGAGAAAATTTATCTTTATTATTTAACTTAAAAGAAAAATTTTTTAAATTCAATTTATAAAGATTTAAAACTAATTATCTTGTCAGGGTTCGATACAGATCCATTAGGTCCATCACCACGTTTTATTTTTTCTACAAATTCCATTCCCTCAACTACTTTACCAAACACAGTATATTGTCTATCAAGATGTGGAGCATCCTCTAAACATATAAAAAATTGGCTATTTGCACTGTTTGGGTCAGACGATCTTGCCATAGACAAAATACCCTTCAAATGAGGAATGTCATTAAATTCAGCTTTTAGATTTGGTAAATCAGAACCACCTGTACCAGCTCGATTCAAATCAAAATTATCTGAAGAAGAATTACCAAATTGAATATCACCTACCTGTGCCATAAACCCATCTATTACCCTATGAAATACAACATTATCATAAAGGCCTTTATCAGCCAATTCCTTTATCCTTTTTACATGGTTTGGTGCTTTATCATCAAATAGTTCTATTTTTACATCTCCATCTTTTAATTTAAGTATCATCATATTTTCCTTTGCATTTGAGTTAAAATTAAATATTAAAAAAAAAATTAAAAAAAAATACCTTATACATAAAACTTATCTTTTAAAGATTTAATTACTGTTTTGGTAGTAAATTTTTTAATATCACCTTTCAATTCAGTAATTTCTTTTACAAATTTGGATGAAATAATTTGATTTTCTGGATCTGACATCAAAAAAAACAGTTTCAATAAGATTATTCAACTTTTTATTCATTCCTGCTAATTGAAATTCATATTCGAAATCAGAGGTTGCACGTAAACCTCTTATAATAACGTTTGATTTCATCTTTTTGCAAAAATCAGTAGTTAAAGTCTTGAATGATGTCACAATTATTTTTTTTTTATTGAATTTTAAGTCATTGAAAAGAGCTTTTTTTATTAAGTCTTCCCTTTCCTCTGCGTTAAAAAGATATTTTTTTGTATTGCCATCGGATACAGCAACAATCAGTTGATCAAAAATATTTAAAGATTTTTTAATAAGATCAATGTGCCCAAATGTAATTGGATCAAAAGTTCCAGGATAAATCGCTTTTTTCATTATACTAAGTTATCATCAATTTTGATTGCTGAAACAACTTTTTCATCTCCAGATAACTTAATAATTCTTACACCTTGAGTATTTCTGCCTGCGGTTCTTATTTCCTTAACTGCAACCCTTATCACTCTACCTTTATTGGTGGATATCAATATTTCATCACCATCAAAAACTGGGAAAGAAGATGCAATATTTCCATTTCTTGATGAGTTTACTATGCCAATAATGCCCTTACCACCTCTATTAGTAGTTCGAAATTCTTTATCATTCGTTCTTTTGCCAAATCCATTTTCAGTTATTGATAGTATGTATCTACCCTCAACTTTTCCGTTTTTATCGGATTTTTTCTCGATTTTTTCTACTATTGATAAAGAGACAATTTTATCTTTGTCACCCAAATTTATTCCTTTAATACCTTTAGATGATCTACCTTTAAATAATCTTAATTTTTTTGACTCAAATCTTATGCATTTTCCATTCAATGAACTAAGCATTATATCTTGATTTTCTTTACAAATTTTAACTCCTATTATCTTATCGTCATTATCTAGCTTCATTGCAATTTTACCAGCTGTATTTATATTTAAAAAATCTTCTAAACTATTTTTTCTTATTTTTCCTTTGGCTGTTGCAAAAATAATATTTAAATCTTTAAATTCAGATTTATCTTCAGGTAGAGGCATTATCGAACTGATTGATTGGTGATTTTTTAATGGAAGAATATTATATAAAGATTTACCTCTAGAGCTGGCCGATCCCTCAGGTATTTTCCATGCTTTAAGTTTATAAACCATGCCCTGTGTTGAGAAAAAAAGTACAGATGTATGTGTATTTACAGATAAGGTTTGAACCACAGAGTCTTCATCTCTAGTTTTAATTCCAGATTTTCCTTTGCCGCCTCTTTTTTGTTTTTTGACAATGTCAAGTGCACCTCTTTTAATATATCCTTGTAAAGTAACCGTTATTAATACAGATTGTTTTTGAATAGTCTCTTCGATATCGTAATTAAGAATCGCATCAATTATTTTTGTTCTTCTTTCAACTGAATATTTTTCTTTTATTTCATTTAATTCATTACTAATAACTTTTAAAAGTTCTTTCCTAGAGTTTATTATTTTTTTAAATGAAATTATTAGATTGGCTAATTTTTTTAATTCAATTTCTATTTCATTAATACCTAAGGCTGTAAGTTTTTGAAGTCTTAATTCTAAAATTGCCTCAACTTGTTTTAAGGAAAGAGAATAGGTATTTTTATTTTTTTTATTATCAATTAACTTTATTAGTTTTTGAGAGGATTTGATTTTCCAAGAAGTATTCAATAAAGAATTTTTTGCATGCTCGGGATTTTTTGATGATCGTATAATCTTAATTACTTTGTCTATGTTTTCAACTGAAACAGATAAGCCAATCAATATGTGAGCTCTATCCTCTGTTTTTTTAAGATCAAATTTTGTCTTTTTAACAACAACATCTTCCCTAAATTTAAGAAAAGACTCTAGAAAATCTTTAAGATTACAGTTTTTTGGTCTTCTATCTACTATAGCTAATGTATTAAAACTAAATGAAGACTCCAAAGAAGTATATTTGTAGAGTTGTCTTTTAACTGTTTCAGGCTCTATATTTCTTTTTAAATCTATTGCTACCCTTATTCCCTCTCTATTAGACTCATCTCTTATATCACTTATTCCCTCTATTTTTTTATTTCTAATTAATTCAACAATTTTTTCGTTTAAAACAGATTTGTTGATTTGATAGGGTATTGAGTTGATGACCAATCTCTCTTTACCATTTTTAAGTTGCTCTATCGAAACATTCCCTCTAACTTTAAAAGATCCTCTGCCGGTTTTATATCCAGTTTTAATAATATCTTTACCAATTATTGTTCCACCTGTTGGAAAGTCAGGTCCTGGTATATGTTTCATTAATTCATTTATTTTAATATCTTTATTTTCTATAAGGGCTAAAGTTGCATTAATTACTTCTGATAAATTATGAGGTGGAATGCTAGTTGCCATCCCAACAGCAATACCTCCAGCACCATTTACCAGTAAGTTTGGATACTGGGCGGGCAAAACTTCAGGTTCTTTCTCGGTTTCGTCATAATTGCTTTTAAATTCAACAGTGTCTTTATCTATATCATCTATTAAATTTTGTGAAATTTTTGCTAATCTAGTTTCTGTGTATCTCATTGCAGCAGGAGGATCACCATCCACAGAGCCAAAATTTCCTTGACCGTCGATTAAGGGTAAGCTCATTGAAAAATCTTGAACCATTCTAACTAATGCATCGTAAACAGCTTGATCACCATGAGGATGATACTTACCAATAACATCTCCTACTATTCTTGCAGACTTTCTATATTGTTTACTCCAATCAAAACCACCCTTATGCATAGCATAAATTATTCTTCGATGAACTGGTTTCAAACCATCTCTTATATCTGGTAAGGCTCTACTTACAATTACGCTCATCGCGTAAGAAAGATAAGACGAGCTCATCTCATCATACATTTCGATAGGTTTTATATTATTCTTTATTTCTGTTTGTGACTTATCCATAAAGATTAATTAAAAAGGAATATCGTCATCTAAATCATTGTCAGGCGCTTGAGACATCTCATTCTTATTATGAGGTGCATTTGCAATTGACGTTGAGGAATTATTTCCCCCAAGCATTGTTAGAGATGAATTATATCCTTGTATTAATATTTCTGTAGAATATTTATCTTGGCCAGACTGTTCATCTTTCCATTTTCTAGTAGTCAATTGGCCTTCTACATATATTTGAGCACCTTTTTTGAGATACTGTTGAACAACATTTACAAGTCCCTCATTAAATACAACTACACGGTGCCACTCAGTTTTTTCCTTTTTTTCACCAGAATTTTTATCTTTCCAAGATTGGCTAGTAGCAAGACTAAGTCTAGCGACATTTTTACCATTAACCATCTGTTTTATCTCAGGATCTGCACCTAATCTTCCAATTAAAAGTACTTTATTTAAACTTCCAGCCATATTATTTTGTATAAGTTATATCACAAAAAAGATTTGAATATTAACTTTATTGAGCTAAAGCAAATAAAAAAATGAACAAAAAGATAGTTATTAAGGGCGCAAAAGAACACAATTTGAGGAATATCTCTGTTGAGATTCCTAAGGATAAATTTGTAGTCATAACAGGTTTGTCAGGCTCTGGGAAATCATCATTAGCATTCGATACCATCTATGCTGAAGGACAAAGAAGATACGTTGAAAGTCTCTCAGCTTATGCGAGACAGTTTTTAGACAAAATGAAAAAACCTAAAGTAGATTTTATCGAAGGATTAAGTCCAGCTATTTCAATTGAACAAAAAAATACATCAAAAAATCCAAGATCTACTGTAGCGACTGTTACAGAAATTTATGACTATATGAGAGTTCTTTACGCAAGAATTGGAACACCCTATTCACCTTTTACTGGTAAAGAAATTAAATCTCAGACAGTTTCTCAAATTGTTGATAAGATTTTAGAGTTACCAAAAAAATCAACTATTTTCTTATTTGCCCCAATAGTTAGGGGTAGAAAAGGAGAATATAAAAAAGAAATTTTATCATACAAAAAAAGAGGTTTTAGAAAAGTAAAAGTTGACGGCACACTTTATGACATTGATAAAACTCCAGACTTAAATAAAAAATTGAAACATGATATTTATATTTTGGTTGATAGAATTGTAATAAATTCTGATTTGGGAAATAGACTTGCTGAAGGTATAGAAACATCATTAAATTTAGCAAATGGCCTTTTATTTGTTGAGTATCAAAATGAAACATTGCCTGCTAAATTTAGAAAGACAGAAAAATTAACATTTTCTTCAAAATTTGCATGTCCTGAAAGTGGTTTTACAATCGAAGAAATTGAGCCAAGATTATTTTCTTTTAATAGTCCTTACGGTGCTTGTGAGGAATGTGAGGGTATAGGTATAAAACTTAACGTTGATCCAAATCTAGTTGTACCTGATGATAAAAAAAGTATAGCTCAAGGGGCTATTCAACCATGGGCAAAAACAACAACTCTTTACTATGCTCAAACATTAACTTCTCTTGCAAAACATTACAAATTCTCAATGGATGAAAAATGGTCAAAACTACCCAAAAAGATAAAAGATATGATTTTATATGGATCTGATGATGAGGAAATAAAATTTTCATATGATGATGGATATGAAAAGTATTCCCATAAAAAAACTTTTGAGGGAGTGGTAAATAATTTAGAAAGACGATATTTAGAAACCGATAGTGACTGGAAAAGAGAAGAGATTTCTCAATATCAATCTGATACAAAATGCGATATTTGCAAAGGTCACCGACTTAAAGATGAAGCATTATGTGTTAAAATAGATGGAAAACATATCAGTGAAGTAACTGAAAAATCTATAAGCGATGCTAAAGAATGGTTCAATAATTTATCAAAAAAACTTGATCAAAGAAAACTTAAAATATCAGAACATATTCTTAAAGAAATTAATGAAAGGTTAAATTTTCTTCTTAATGTTGGCCTTGATTACCTAACATTATCAAGAGAGTCAGGAACTTTATCTGGTGGAGAAGCTCAAAGAATTAGACTTGCCTCTCAAATTGGCTCAGGTCTAACAGGTGTTTTATATGTACTAGATGAACCATCAATTGGATTGCACCAAAAGGATAATGTAAAACTAATAAATGCATTAAAAAGATTACGTGATTTAGGAAACACAGTGATTGTTGTTGAACACGATACAGAAACAATTGAAAATGCAGATCATATCTTAGACCTTGGGCCTCTAGCAGGTAGTAAAGGTGGTGAAGTTGTTGCAGAAGGTAATTTTAAAGATATTATTAAAAATGATAACAGCATTACAGGAAAATATTTATCTTCTAAATATTTTATACCAATTCCAAAAAAAAGAAGGTTAGCAAAAAACGGAAGATTTTTACAAATTAATGGAGCATCTGGTAATAATTTAAAGAATGTTGATTTAAAAATTCCATTTGGAACTTTTACATGTGTTACTGGAGTTTCAGGAAGTGGAAAATCTACTTTAGTGCTACAGACACTTTATAATGCTCTTAATTTATCTTTGAACAATAATAAATCTAGAAAGATACCTATGCCATTTAAAGGTTTTAAGGGCATCGAATTGATTGATAAAGTAATTGACATTGATCAATCTCCTATTGGAAGAACTCCAAGATCTAATCCAGCAACTTACACAGGTGCTTTTGGACCAATAAGAGACTGGTTTACAAATTTACCAGAGTCAAAAAGCAGAGGTTATAAACCTGGAAGATTTTCTTTTAACGTAAAAGGTGGAAGATGTGAAGCATGTGAAGGTGATGGTGTTATAACTTATGAAATGCATTTCCTTCCTGATGTTTATGTAACTTGTGATGAATGTAAGGGCAGTAGATACAACAGAGAAACGCTTGAAATAAAATTTAAAGGAAAAAGTATCGCCGAAGTTTTGGATATGACCGTTGAAGAAGGATGTGATTTCTTTGAAAATATAGCCACTATAAGATCAAAATTATTAACATTAAAAAAAGTTGGATTAGGCTATATAAAGATTGGTCAACAAGCTACAACTCTTTCTGGTGGCGAGGCTCAGAGAATTAAACTAGCAAAAGAACTGTCAAAAAGATCTACAGGTAGAACAATCTATATTTTAGATGAACCAACAACTGGGTTGCATCAACATGATATAAAAAAATTATTAGAAATATTACACACTTTCGTTGCAACAGGTAATACAGTCGTTGTTATTGAACATAATTTAGATGTCATCAAAACTGCAGACTATGTCGTCGATATGGGTCCAGATGGTGGTGTTAAAGGTGGACAAGTAATCGCAGAGGGAAAACCTGAAGATATATGCAATACAGAAAAGAGTTACACAGGTAAATTTCTAAAACCTTTGCTAAACGGAAAATTTAAAAAAATTGCATAATCAGAAAAAATTTGTTAATTTAATATTATGATAAGTATTTTAAGCTCTCTATCGAGAACAATCCACTACTCTCTTGCTATATCAGTTTTATTGTTTGTAGGATTATTTTTCCTTAATGGTGGTTTTGATTTTGATTTATTATTTTGGAGCTGGTTATTTAGATATATTCACGTGCTTGTTGGAATAATGTGGATTGGATTATTGTGGTATTTCAATTTTGTTCAAATTCCTAATATGGCTAAAATACCTGATGAACAAAAACCAGCAATTAGCAAAGTAATTGCACCTTCTGCACTTTTTTGGTTTAGATGGGCAGCTTTTGCAACAATTGTATCCGGTTTAATATTGTCATATCTCAATGGATATTTGCATGATGCGATGACGCTTGGCATAGGGTCAGGTGGAGGCAAAAGTACAGCGATTGGAATAGGAATGTGGCTAGGTTTAATTATGGCTTTTAACGTTTGGTTTGTTATATGGCCAAATCAGAAAAAAGCTTTAGGAATGGTCGAAACGGATCCGGAAAGCAAAGCTAAAGCTGCAAAAACAGCAATGGTTTTTTCAAGAACTAATACTTTATTATCTCTACCAATGTTACTCTCTATGGTAGCAGCTCAAAACTTATATTAATTATCTTCTTTAAGAACTGTTTTTTGCGAAACTTTAAAGGAAACCAAAAGTGGATTTGCTATAAAAATTGAGGAATAGGTTCCTAGAATAACGCCAAGAATCATAGCTAGTGAAAACCCTTTTAATATTTCTCCACCAAATAAAAATATGGAAACTAAGGCTAATAAAGTTGTTGAGGAGGTAATTATGGTACGAGATAAAGTCTCATTTATTGATAAGTTGGTTAGATCAAATATCTTAATATCAGAATATTTTTTAAGATTTTCTCTCACACGGTCATAAATTACGACAGTATCGTTCATTGAATAACCTACAATAGTTAAAACAGCTGCTACAATTGACAAATTTATTTCTAAACTTAAAGCTGAAAAAATTCCAAGCGTAATAATAACATCATGAAATAAAGCAGCTATTGCACCAACACTAAATTGCCACTCAAAACGTATCCAAATATAGATTAGCATTGCCATTAACGATAAGCATATAGCAGTTACTCCAGCTTTTAGTAATTCTGAACTTACTTTAGGTCCTACATTTTCAACTCTTCTGAAAGAAAAATCTTGAGTTAATTCTTGTGAAAGATTTCTTTGTAAATTTTCAATAAACTCTGGATCATTAAGTTCGTCCCTTTTAAATTTAACAACAAAATCATTATCGCTCCCAAAATTTTTAATTGAAATCTTACCTAAATTCAATTTGTTAAAATTAGATCTTAAAACTTCAATATCAGGTTTTTCAGTCTCAACACGTATTTCAATTAAAGTTCCACCTTTAAAATCAACTCCATAATTCAAACCTTTAAATATTAAAAAGATTAATGAAAGTAATATCAGTGCAATAGAAAATACATTTAATGACTTATAGTATTGATTAAATTTATAATCCTTTTTCATTTTATAATAATTTCCTTATGTTTGTTGATTTTTACATAAATAGAGGTAAGTAATCGAGCGATAAAAAAAACTGAAAATAGAGTTGTTAATATTCCAACACATAGTGTAATTGAAAATCCTTTGACAGGCCCTGATCCAAAAACAAACAGAATTATTGCCGCTATTATTGTTGTTATGTTTGCATCTAAAATCGTTATTTTTGATTTTGAGTATCCATTATCAAAAGCTATTAGATTATTTTTTTCTTTACTTGTTTCTTCTTTTATTCTTTCAAAAATTAAGACATTTGCATCCACTGCCATTCCAACAGTTAAAATTATTCCAGCAATACCAGGAAGAGTTAGAGTTGCTTCTAATAATGTTAAAATACTGATTAGTAAAATCAAATTAATAATTAGCGTAAAATTTGCAATGATACCAAAAATTCTATATTTTAACGTCATAAACCCGATGACTAATAAAAATCCTATTATGAGTGAAAGTATTCCTGCATTAATAGAATCTTGTCCTAAATCAGGTCCTACTGTTCTTTCTTCGATGATATTTAATGGAGCTGGTAAGGCACCAGATCTTAAAAGTAAGGCTAGGTCAGTCGCAGATTGAAAAGTAAAACCTCCACTTATTTGTCCTGATCCTCCTGCAATTACATCTCTTATCACTGGAGCACTTATTATTTGACCATCAAGAACTATGGCTAGGCGCGTACCTATATTTCTTTTAGTTGCTTTAGCAAATCTTTTAGACCCAACTCTATCAAGTGTAAAACTAACAACCGTTTGATTATTTATTGAGTCCATTCGAGGACTTGCATCAACTAAATTATCTCCACTTATAATAACCCTTTTGCTTAATAATAGTTCCTCACCCGTTTCTATTAATTTAAGTTTTTCGGTGCCAAAAGACTCGTTTGAACTCTTAGACTCAAGTCTAAATGCAAGATCTGCAGTTTTCCCTAATAAAGATTTAATCCTGTCTGGATTATCAAGACCTGGGAGCTCAAGTAAAATTCTATCATTTCCTCTTTTTAAAATATTTGGCTCATTGGTACCAACTTCATCTACCCTTTTTCGAACGATCTCTATTGCTTGATCTAATGATGAATTTTTGATCTGGATAATTCCATATTTGCTTAGCTCTAAATTAAAAACATTACCATTAATCTTAACATCTAATTGGTGAGCTTTGTATTGAAAAAAATAAGGATTGATCGTGCTTTCTTTATCATTAAATATTTCATCAACCTTTTCAACATCATCATTGAAAACTTTAAGCCTTATTAATTTGTCATCAAGTTTTAAACTTAAGATTTTAATTTTATTTTTTTTTAAATAATCTTTAATTTCTAATAATTTTGATTGTAATTTTTGTTTAATTACTGGTTCATTATCAAGTTCTAATAACAAATAAGAACCACCTTGAAGATCTAAACCTAATTTAATTTTTTTTTGTTTATCTAAATCTAAATCTAAAAAATTTGATGATGAGACCATCACCATAAAAACAGTGAATAGTACTATCAAAGTGATCTTCAGTTTTGAAAAATATAACACTTAAAATTATTTTTTTTGGTCAGTATTATTTATTAGAGCTTGAATACCTGTAGATTTGATAACTTCAACTTTGACATTATCAGTTATAGAAATTTCTGCTTTATCGCCGTCAATAATTCTCTCGACAGTACCTATGATTCCACCAGAGGTAATGACTTTGTCACCTCTTTTTAAGTTTTCGACCATCAACTTGTGTTCTTTAACTTTTTTTTGCTGTGGTCTTATTAAGAAAAAATAAAAAATAACAAAAATTAATATTAAAGGTATTAATTGTGCAAATCCTGATTCAGACATAATAATAGATTGGTTTTTATACTATTAGATTAATTAACACAACTCCTAATTCGATGTAATTTTATCAATATTATCCATGAATGGTTTTAATACATCAGGTATTATAATTGATCCATCTTTGTCTTGGTAATTCTCCATGATCGCAATCATAGTTCTTCCAATTGCAAGTCCGCTTCCATTTAATGTACCTATAAAATTTTTTTCATTTTTCGAATTTTTATATTTGGCTTTCATTCTTCTAGCTTGAAAAGTTCCGCATGTTGAACAACTAGAAATTTCTCTATATTTTTTTTCTGAGGGCACCCAAACTTCAATGTCATAAGTTTTTTGAGCACTAAAACCCATATCACCCGTACATAACTCAACAATTTTATAAGGCAGTTTCAGTTTATCTAAAATTCCTGATGCACATTTAGTCATTCTCTCTAACTCCACTTCACATTTTTTAGGCTCTACCAAGCTTACCAGTTCAACTTTATAAAATTGGTGCTGCCTAATCATTCCTTTTGTGTCTTTGCCATAGCTTCCAGCTTCTTTTCTAAAGCAAGGAGTAGATGCAACATATCTTAAGGGTAAATCTTTTATATCAAGAGTTTTTTCTCTTGCCATATTAGTTAAAATAACTTCTGCGGTTGGGATTAAAAATTTTCTATTGTTATCATCAATTTTTATTTCAAATTGATCAGACTCAAATTTAGGAAGTTGTCCAGTGCCAAACATGGTATCAAAGTTAGCGAGTAGTGGTGGAGATATCTCCTCGTAACCATTTTCTTTCGTATGAACATCAATCATAAAATTTGATAAAGCTCTTTCCAATTTTGCAAGTTTGTTTTTTACAAATACAAATCTTGATCCAGAAGTCTTTGTGGCAAGATCAAAATCTAGCATATTTAGATTTTCACCTACTTCATAGTGAGACTTAATTTTAAATTCACTTTCTTCAATAGTACCTTTTTTTTCAACTTCTTTATTTGAAGTCTCGTCCTTACCCTCTGGTACACTTGATAATGGTGTATTAGGTATAGATGATAATAGCTCAATTAATTTTTGGCTTATTGACAGTTGCTTTGTTTGAAGAGTACTTATTTTGTCAGTAAGTTCTTTAGATTTTTGAAATAAAGATTTATCCTTACTTTTTGAAATAGATTTTTTTTCAGACTCTAATTTTTCTTTTTCTTGAATTAAAGACCTATTTTCTTTGTCTAATTCTAAAATTTCATCAAACTTTATATCAACATTTCTTTTTTTTATTTGATTTGAAAATTCTTTTAAATTTTCTCTAATTTCTTTTATATCATGCATTTTCTTCTACTTTTTTTTCAATCATTCTTACTGAAATTATAGATAATTCATATAAAATTAATAATGGAATTGCTAAACCAATTTGTGTGATTGGATCTGGTGGAGTAAGTATTGCGGCAGCTGTAAAAATAATAATCACAACGTACTTTCTTCTAGTTTTAAGGAACTCAGAGTCTACAAAACCAACTCTTGCTAATAATGACAACACAACAGGTAATTGAAAACTTAATCCAAAAGCAAAAATTAATTTCATAACTAGTGAGAGATATTCGTTCACTTTAGCTTCAAGTTGTATTGGTAATGATGTAGTTATACCAGTGCTCTCAAATGATAAGAAAAATTTAATCGCTAAAGGCATAATTAAATAATAAACCAGCATTCCACCTAAAAGAAATAAGATTGGAGTTACAACTAAATAAGGCATGATTGCAGACTTTTCATGTTCATATAAACCTGGAGCAATAAACTTCCAAATTTGAATTAATATAAAAGGACTAGTAAAAAAGAATGCAGTAAAAAAAGATACTTTAATGTAAGTTAAAAAAGTTTCTTGTAATGCAGTAAAGATTAATCTTCTTTGTATTTCACCATTCTTTACGGCCTCAGCATAAGGAGCTACAAGAAAATTATATATTTCTTCAGAAAAAATATAACAAATGACAAATAAAACTAATAAACAAACAAAAGATTGAATTAATCTTTTTCTTAATTCAGTCAAATGACTAATAAAACCTTCGTCTTTATTTTGACTCATCTTTCTTTAGGTCTTCCTTTTTATCTTTGTTTTCTTTATTTTCGTAATCAAGAGTATTTTCCTCAAGATTGGAAACTTCTGATTGAACAGCGCTTATATATCTTTTGATTGAACCAAACCAACTTCCAATTTTTTTTAAAACGATTGGAAAATCTTTTGGACCAATTATTACTACTGCTAGACCAATTATTAACAGTAATTCAAACCAGCCAATTTGTGGCATTGATTATTCTTTATTATTTGGATCTTGATTATTAGTCTGATCGTTATTCTCAGTGATGTTTTTCGCCTGATCATCAGTTGGATCCTGTGCCATACCTTTTTTAAAACTTTTAATACCTTTAGCTACATCACCCATAAGACTAGAGATTTTACCTCTGCCAAATAGTAAGACTACTAGGATAACAACTATTGCAATTTGCCAAAAACCTATACTCATTAGTTATTTATAGCTCGTTTATTAATAATTTAAAAGTAATAATTTACTTATCATCGTTTTCTTTATCTAACGTACTACTTAGCATATCGTCTATTTCAGTATAAATATTTTCTTTCTTTTCATCTTCTTTCTCTTGATAAAATTTGCCTGTTCCAAAAATCGCAGAATCAATATTTGAGCTGTCGATTAGGCCTGCGGAACTTAACTCCTCTATTGTAGGCAAATCAGATAATTTTTTAATATTGAAGTGGCTTAAGAAATCATCTGTTGTACCATATTGAATTGGTTTACCTGGTACATCTTTTCTACCCATAGGTTTTACCCAATTTAATTCCATTAAAATATCTAAAGTATTTACTCCAAAAGCAACTCCACGTATTTCTTCAATCTCTGCTCTAGTAACTGGTTGGTGATAAACAATAATAGATAAAGTTTCTATTGATGCTTTGGATAATTTTTTTTCAACTTTTTTTTGTTGAGTCATTAATGAAGATAAATTTGATGAAGTTCTAAAAGACCATTTATTAGATATGCAAACTAAATTAAAACCACGATTTTCGTAAATTTTCTCTAGTTTTTTTAAAATTTTTTTAACATCAACTTTTTTATTTAATCTTGCTTCAATACTTTCAATTTCAAGCGGTTCTGAAGCTGCAAATAGGATTGCTTCAACTTCTCTTTCTCCATTTGTTAAACTATTTGGAAAATTAATTATATTGTTATTTTTTTTTTCGTTTTTCATGTTTTTTTAATAAATATGTCATCAAATATTTTCTCTTGTTTAATCTGTAGATTTCCTTCTTTAACTAGCTCTAAGGAACCAGCAAAAAGACCGGCTATGCCAGTTTTTTTCTGATCTTTAGATTTCATAAAATTCTCTGGATATAGTGCACTTATATTTTTCCAGTCATTTAAGTTACTAAGAAATCTTTTAATTCTGTTTATTCCATCTTCTGTGGTAAAAACTGGAAGTTTTGGAATATTAATTTTTTGAAAATCCTTCTGCATATAAATAGTCGAATAAGATTTAAGTAAGTCATATAAATTTACTGAGTATTTTTCGCTATATATAGATTTAATTTTACCTTTAATACCTCTCATAAAGATGTCTCTTCCTAATCTTTTTTTCTTAAGCATTTGATCTGAAAGTAGTCTGATTAATTCTAACTTTTTTAATTGTAGTTTTAATTTTTCTGCTACTTCATCAACTTTAAATTCGTCTTCCTCCGTTTGTGGTAATAAAAGTTTTGATTTCAAATAAGCTAACCATGAAGCCATAACTAGATATTCTGAGGCAATATCTAAATTTAATTTTTCTGCTTTTGAAATATATTCTAAAAATTGATCTGCTAGTTTTGTTATCGATATATCTTCAATTTTTACTTTTTGGGATTTGGCTAAATCCAACAATAAATCAAGTGGACCGCTAAACTGATTTAGGTTTACGTTAAATGCATTACTTTGATTAATCATTACCTACTAATCTATAATATTTTAAAGTCTTTTCGATTATAAATTTATTTAATTTTTTTGAATTTTCAGCAACTTTGGTCATTTCTTTGATTTTTCCGTTACAATGAAGAACTAAATCACAACCTGCAGTAAATGCTTTACTAGTATTTAAAGTAATATTAAATTTTAATGCTTTCATCGAAATATCATCGCTAATTATTAAATTCTTAAACTTTATCTTTTTTTTAATAATACCAATAATCTTGGATGAATGGGTTACAGGATTATTTGCATCAATTTTCTTAAATAGAATATGGGCTGTCATTGCAAATAATGATTTTTTATTTTTAAAAGTTTTAAAATCATTTTTCATTAAATATTCATAAGTCTTGTCTACAATAGGTAATTTTAAGTGGCTGTCTGATTTTGCTAATCCATGACCAGGAATATGTTTTATTACAGTTGCAATATGCGCTTCTTTAAAATGTTCTATTGTTTTTTCACCAATTTTATTAATTACATTTATGTCTTTCGAAATTGCTCTAGTGCCAATAACCTTTGATGTAAATGATCTGGGAATATCCAAAACAGGCACCGTGTTGATGCTAATCCCCATATATCTTAACAAATGACTAATTTGTTTGATGTAAGTTCTTAGATAAAGCAAAGATTTTGTTTTATTTTTTTTATAATTATCACCAAAGTATTTTGCAGGAAAATGACTGTTGTCAATTATAGATCTAATTCTAGTTACCATGCCACCCTCTTCATCTATTAAAATTGGATATTTTGGATCTTTAAAAATTTTTTTTATATCATTGGTAAGTTTTTTAGTCTGATCAACTGATTTGATATTTCTTGCAAATAAAATTACACCCCAAGGTTTATATTTTCTCAAAAAAAGTCTTTCTTTATTTGTTATTTTAGTCGAGCTTAATCCAACTATAAAAGCTCTTCTTGATTTAAGATTATTCATTTAAAAGTTTCCAGAATGAAAAAGGTTTCGTCTTTTCATTTTTATCATCAACGTAAGTAATTATATCTTGAGTGTCATTTTTTAGTATAGGTATATTTTGATCATCTATACTTAAGTTATTGTTGATTTCGTTGACAGTTCTATAATATTTTTTCTTATGTTCATCTGATAAATAGTATTTAATTGTTAGGAAAAAAAATATTAAGATAAAAAATATAATTAGCAAATATCTTAATTCTTTTATCATTACATATTTTCCGGTGTATCAACTCCGATAATTTCCATACCATTTTTTATCACTAATAGAATACAATTTAACAAGACTGCTTTATTCGTTTCAATTTTCTTATCCTGATCTAAAAATCTGAAATCTTCACTATCTCTTCCCATATTCCAGTATGAATGAAAAATAGATGCTAACTGATATAAATATGTTGTCAGTCGGTGTGGTTCTAATTTATTTATAGAAGTTTCTATGCATTTTGGCCATTCTGAAAGTTTTCTTATAATCTTAATTTCTTCATCGTTAAATTCAAAATTTTTATCTAAATTTTTATAATCATTATTAATTGGTGTTTTTGAATTTGAAAAAATTGAACAAATTCTAGCATAAGAATATTGTACATAATACAAAGGATTGTCTTTAGATTTAAGTTTTACCTTTTCAAAGTCAAATTCTAATTCGACATCACTCACTCTACTTAACATAATAAATCTAGCCGCATCTTTTCCTACTTCATTTATTAAATCTTCAAGAGTAATATAATCACCTTTCCTCTTTGACATTTTAAATGGTTTGTTATCTTTTATAAGTTTTACTAATTGAGTTACTTTACATTCCATTTTTTGCTTATTTTTTGATAAGGCATCTACAACAGAACTTATTCTTTTAATATAACCAGAATGATCGGCTCCAAGAATATTTATGAGTATATCAAAATTTCTACTGATTTTATTGTTATGGTATGCAAGATCTCCAGCGAAGTATGTCCAACTATCATCACCTTTTTTTAAAGCCCTATCTTTATCATCACCAAACTCTGTTGATCTAAACAATAATTGATTTCTAGTTTCAGAAATTTTTTTCTTCTCTCCTTGAGGCGCCTCAATTTTTCCTTCAAAAACTAAATCTTGCTCTTTTAGTTTTTTTAAAGCTTTTTCAACTTCTTTATTTCCGATTATGCTTTTTTCACTTACAAAATTATCATGAACAATACCTATCTTCTTTAAATTAGACTTTATGATTAAAAGTGAATTTTCAATACAAAGTTTTTGTAATTCATCATAAATTGGTTCCAACTCATCAAACTTGTCAATTTTAGAATTTGATATAATATTTTGTGCAATTTCTTTTATATATTCACCAGGATAAAGATTTTCATCATCAGGAAATTTTTTTTTGTGTTTTAATTCTAAAATTCTGTAAAAGACCGAATGAGTAAAATTTGTTATCTGATTACCGTGATCATTTATGTAATATTCTTTTGTAACATTATGATTATTAAATTTTAGTAGATTTGAAAGGACATCACCGAATACGGCTCCTCTACAGTGGCCTACATGTAATGGTCCGGTTGGATTAGCTGATACGAATTCAACTAAATATTTTCTAGTTTTTTCATTCTTATTTGATCCATATTCTTTTAATTGAACAATTTTTTCTAAAAAAGAGTTCCAAAATTTCTTTTTAAATTTTAAATTTACAAAACCAGGATTTACAATTTCAAAGTTTTCTAAATTATCGTCTTTACTCAAAAGTTTTGATACATAATTTTCATATATATCTTTTGGTTTACTTTTATTAATACCTGACAAAACCATACAAACGTTTGTTGAAATATCAGCATCAAACTTTTCAGGTGGAACCTCTACACTAATACTATTAGTTTTTTCTGGGATTTTAATTGCCCCCTTTTTTTCAAATTCTTTAAGACCTTTTAATAAAGAGTTGTGATAATGATCAAAAATGTTCATCTATTTTAATTCTTCATATAAATTTATTGCATAACGATCTGTCATTCCGGATATAAAGTCCGCAACTGATCTAGCTTTATCCTTGTCAAAATTTTGTATAGAAAAATTATTGTCAGTATTACTGTAAAGCTTTTTAAACAAGAAATTCACAATTTTTTTTCCTTCATTGTTTTTTTTTTGAACATCTTTGTGGTCATACATATTTTTTCTTAAAAAACTTCTTATATCGTTATCAATATCCTTGAGTTTATCTGAAAATTCAACTGTCTTGTCCTTATTATCAAAAACATTATTGAGCTTTTTAATCTTATTTTTTTTTATATTTTGAATTGTATTATTTATTATGTCTTTTACCATTAGGTCTATAGAGTCTCTGATTATTTGATGTATCAAAACTTGTAATTCTATCTTTTTTTTATTTTTGTATTTTTTATATATATCTTTAAAGAAATTGATTTCCAATAATTCATCTAATGTGAATAAGCCTGCTTTTAGACCGTCTTGTATGTCATGGTTGTTGTAAGCAATGTCATCTGCAATATTTGAAATCTGCGATTCTAAACATGAAAATTTATTTAATTTAAACTTATTTTTAAACGATTTTATTCCAATAATATTTTCTAATTTAGATAAGTCTTTGATTGGTCCATTATGTTTTATTAGACCGTCTAAAGTCTCAAAAGATAAATTTAAACCATCAAAATCTATATATTTTTTTTCTATAAACATTACTATTCTTAAGGTTTGTAAATTATGATCAAAACCTCCATGGTTACTCATACAATCATTTAAAACTTCCTCACCTGCATGACCAAAAGGGGTGTGGCCAAGATCGTGTGCTAAACTTAATGTTTCGGCTAAATCATCATTGAAGTTTAAATATTTAGATATTGATCTTGCAATTTGTGCTACTTCTAAGGAATGAGTCATTCTTGTTCTATAATGATCACCATCAGTATTTACAAAAACTTGGGTTTTGTGTTTTAATCTTCTAAATGAAGCACTATGAATGATTCTGTCCCTGTCTCTTTGAAATGGGCTTCTGTATTTGCTTATTTTGTCCTTAAAAAATCTACCTTTGCTTTTAAAAACACCTAATTTTTTGTAATTATTCATACTTTAAAAAAGAAAATATATAATTATATTAGTAATAACTTAGTTTGATTATGAATAAAGAAATTATATTTACAGATAATGCTATAAAACAAATCAATTACCTTCTTGATAAAAAAGAAAAAGGTTCTTTTTTTAGAATCGCTATTAAAGGAGGAGGATGTTCAGGTTTTCAGTATGATTTTTCATTCGATAAAGCTAAGAATGAGGATGATCTAGTGTTTAATAATATTTTGATCGACAAAACATCAGCGGATATGTTGAAGGGTTCAGAAGTTGATTTTTCTAAGGAGCTTATTGGGCAGCAATTCACAATAAACAATCCCCAGAGCAAGTCATCTTGTGGTTGTGGTGTATCTTTTTCCCTTTAATGTTAATTTCATCATGGAACGTTAATTCGGTAAGAGCAAGAATTGATAATATTAAAAGTTATTTAGTTAAATACAAACCAGATATATTGGTAATGCAGGAGATTAAGACTGAAGAGGTTAATTTTCCTTTTGATGTGTTCTCCTCTCTTGATTACGAAAGCCACGTCCATGGTCAAAAAAGTTATAATGGTGTTGCAATTATTTCCAAAAAAAAGCTAGGTAATGTCGAAACTGATATAATTAAAGATAAATTAAAACAATCTAGAATTATATCTGCAGAAGTTGAACATAAGAAAAAAAAGATAAAATTAATCAATATTTATACACCTAATGGAAACCCGGTTGATACACCAAAATACGAATATAAAAAAAAATGGTTAGATGATTTGATTAAAAAATTAAAATCTATATCTAAAGCTAATAAAAATATAATTCTAACAGGAGATTTTAATATAATTCCAGCTGCAGAAGACGTTTATAATCCTAAAAGTTTTGAGGATGACGCATTATATAGACTTGAAATAAGAAAAAAATTTAGAGAGATGTTAAGCTTAGGTTTCAGTGATGTCTACAGACATTTTAATGAAACAAAAGAAGGCTATACTTTTTGGGATTATATGAGAGGTGCTTGGCAAAAAAATAATGGTATGAGAATTGATCATTTTTTAGTTTCAAGTTCTATAATAGATAATGTTAAAAAAATTTATATTAATAAAGACCCTAGAGGAAGAGAGAAACCGTCCGATCATACCCCTATCGAAATCGAATTAGCTTAAATATTGACAGTGTTATAATATAACACTATGATATTAATTTAATCAATAACTACAAATATAAAATCTAAAGGAGATATTAATGAAAGTTGCGTATGTTTTTAGAAATAATATGGCAAGTACTTATCAATTAAGTACGATGATACTGCCTCAATTAGAAGATAACAAACACCTTGTGAACGTTTTGGGAATGTTTTTCTTTGATGACAATCTTTTTTGTCTTCAAAAAGGAAACCCAATAGGTGAAAGATTAGCAAAAATTGCTAAAGAAAAAGGTATGCTCTTAATGGTCTGTGACCAGTGTGCTGTTAGAAGAGGTTTGGCAGATGGTACATTTGAACAATGTGGTAGTGGAGAAGTTAAAGCAAAAGGATTAGTTGATGGAGTAGTAGCAGGATGTTTTCCTCAATTATATACTGCTCTTGGATCAAATCCTCCAGACCAAGTTATTACTCTTTAGGAAACTTTAAATCTAACAACCTTTGAATGATTTAGACATATTCTTTATCAAATCAAAGTATAAGTTTTTACCTGGAGTTAAAGTAGCGCCTAATGGATCAAGTACACCAGTACTTATATTCATATCTTTTGCTACTGCATTAATGATGTCTGGATTAAATTGAGGTTCAGAGAATACACATGTAACTTTATCATGTTCAATTATTTCTCTAATTTCTTTTAATTGTTCCGCTCCAGGTAAAACATCTGTATTTACTGTAAATGCGCCTAGAACGTTTACTTTAAATCTTTTCTCAAAGTACTGATATGCATCATGAAAAACTATAGATTTAAAATCTTTATTCAATTCTGATTTAACTTGTTTTACTAGTTTATCTAAATCCTTATTAGCCTTTTTTAAATTATCTTTATAAACAGAAGCATTCTTCTGATCATTCTCTATTAAATGTTTAGCCATTTCCTTTAAAATCACTTTAGCATTAAGAGGATCTAGCCAAATATGTGGGTCAAACTCTCCGTGAGCATGGCCTTCATGACCGTGTTCGTCATGTCCATCTTTTTTGTGATCATCATCATGGCCGTGTTCATCTTTATGTTCGTCATCATGACCATCTTCTTTTTTGGCATGATCATCATGGTCATCTTCTTTGTGGCCGTGGTCGTCATGACCTTCAAATACATTTCTTTCTCTAAACTTTAATTTTTTCAATCCTCTGATATCTAATAGTTCAATTTTTTCAGCATTTTTTGCTATTGAACCTAATGGCTTTACTAAAAAATTTTCTATGTCTTCACCAACCCAAAATACAATATCTGCTTCTTGTAACATTTTTGCATGGGATGGTTTTAATGAAAATCCATGAGGAGAAGCATAGCCATCGACGATTAATTTTGGTTTGCCTACCCCATCCATTAAATAAGAAGCTAATGAATGTATGGGTTTAATTGATGCTACAACTTTTATTTCAGCGTTTACTGAGGAAAAGAAAGTAAAAAAAGAAAGTATGAATAGTATAATTGGTAATTTTTTTAGATTTGTCATATTTTAAAAGGATTATTGTTAGTTTATAAGTTTAAGTTTATTGTTATAAAATAACATTATGTAATAAAGTAACATAAAGTCAATAGGGAAATTTAAGTGAGCTTAGATAAAATCACACTAGTAAGATTAAAAGATGCGGGAATAAAACAAGACGAAAAATGGCTTGTTCAAGGTGTCTCTTTAGAAGTAAACAGAGGAAAAATTATAACTTTAATTGGTCCTAATGGTTCTGGTAAGAGTACGACAGCTAAAATAGCTCTTGGTATTTATAAAAATTACGAAGGCACGGTAGAAAAGTTTACTAATAAAATTGGATATGTTCCTCAAAAGATTTCTATTGATTGGACTTTACCATTAAGAGTTGCAGATTTTATGGTCTTAACTGAAAACCTTAGCGCTGATGAAATTGAAGAAGCACTATCATTGACGGGAGTAAATCACCTTGTAAATAAAAATTTAGGCAACTTATCTGGTGGCGAATTTCAACGAGTTTTACTTGCAAGAGCAATTTCCAAAAAACCGGATTTATTAGTTCTTGATGAACCTGTCCAAGGTGTGGATTTTACTGGAGAAATAGCTTTATATGAGCTTATCAAAAAAATATCTGAAAAATTAAATTGTGGTATCTTACTTATATCACACGATTTACATATGGTTATGAGTGCTACGGACCATGTTGTTTGTTTAAATGGTCATGTTTGTTGTTCTGGTTCTCCAATAGATGTTGCAAAAGATAAAGAGTATAAAGCTTTGTTTGGTGACCAAGCGTCGCAAACACTCTCAATTTACGAACATAAGCACGATCATGAACACACAGATGATGGAAAGATAAAACAAAAAAATTAATATGTTTGATGATTTTTTCATAAGAGCTTTAGTTGCTGGAATAGGAGTTGCCTTTATTACTGGACCACTTGGTTGTTTTGTGGTCTGGAGAAGATTATCTTATTTTGGTGATACACTAGCTCATTCTGCTTTACTTGGTGTAACAATTGCCCTTTCCTTAGAATTTAATATAGCTTTATCAGTTTTTATAACAGCATCAGTGATAGCTTTATTCTTAATACAGCTTCAAAAAAAAACCAACTTACCGGGAGACGCTCTCTTAGGACTTTTGGCTCATTCATCTTTAGGAATTGGATTGGTGACAATTGGTTTTTTATCTTTTATAAGGTTTGATGTTATGGGCTTATTGTTTGGAGATATTCTAGCTGTAACAACTAATGACCTTTTAATTATTTGGATAGGAGGAGTATTAATTCTATTAACTTTAAGATTTATTTGGAAACCATTGTTTGCTTCAACTGTAAATTATGAATTAGCTGAAGCAGAAGGTCTAAAACCAGATATTGCTAAAGCAATATTTACTTTATTGATGGCTGCTGTAATTGCATTATCAATCAAAATGATAGGTTTGTTATTAATTACTGGAATGTTAATTATACCTGCTGCTTTTGCACGAAACCTTTCAGATACTCCAAAAAAAATGGTTCTTTTTTCAATTATAGGGGGTTTGTTATCAGTATTTTTAGGTTTATTTTCATCTTTAAAATTAAATACTCCCTCTGGTCCTTCAATTATAACAGCTGCTTTAATATTATTTGTAATTTCATTATTTAAAATTAAACAAACCATAAAATTGAAAAATTGATCAGAAAATGATAATATAATATTATGCAAACACTTACCAGAAACCAGCAAATAGTTTTCGACATTATCAACAAGTCATCAGAACCTTTAAAGGCTTACACAATTCTATCTAATGTGCAAAAAAAAGGTATCAAAGCTCCTCCGCAAGTTTATAGAGCTTTAGATAAATTGATAGAGATGGGAAAAATACATAAGATTGAGAGCAAAAATGCTTTTGTTGCCTGTCAAAATTCTAGTTGCAATGTTTCTAAAGCTACAGCATTTTCAATCTGCGAAAGCTGTGAAGAAGTAACAGAAATAAGTAATTCAAAGATTTCTAAGTATTTATCAAATTTTGCAGAAAAAGCTGGCATGGAATACAAAAAATATAATCTTGAATTTTTTGGTCTCTGTAAAAAGTGTAAATAATCCTTTATTTTAATAAATTCTTAACATAACTGACATAATAATAACGAAAGGAAATTTTATGTTTATAAAAAAATATCTAAAATGGATCAGCACTTTTTTAGTTTTAGTAGGAATACTTCTTACAAATTTAAATATATATCCATTAAATATATATTTTCATGGTTTGGGTGTTGTAGGCTGGACGGTGGCAGGATTTATAAGTAAGGATAAAGCAATCTTAACTAACTTTGGACTGCAAATACCACTATTCGTGATTGGTATTTACAAAATAATATTTTAATGAAAAACAAAAATATTTTATTTGTTTGTACAGGTAATTCAGCAAGAAGTATTATTGCGGAATCTATTATAAAAAACAAATACCATAATCGTTTTAATGCATTTAGTGCTGGTAGTAATCCCACTGGTAAAGTAAATGAAGATGTAAAAAATTATTTAATGTCAAAAAATTTCAACTTGTTAAATTGTCGATCTAAAAATTTTGATGAGTTTACTAATAATAAAATCAAAATAGATTATGTAATTACAGTTTGTAATAATGCTAACAATGAAATTTGTCCTGTATGGCCAAAAAAGGATGAAATAATTCATTGGGATATTGAAGATCCAGTAGTTGAATTAAAAAAGGCAAATAATATTGACAAAAAAAAAGAAATACTTGATACAGTATTTAATAAGATTAATAAAAAAATACAAATGTTTGTAAATGAAAAATAGAAATCGATATTTTTTAGCAGAATTTATTGGCAGTAGTTTTTTAGTCATGATTATTGTTGGTTCTGGATTAATGGCTGAGAACTTGACTAATGATGTTGCAGTAATGCTTATAGCCAATACAATCGCCACAGGTGCAGGTTTGTTTGTTTTAATATCTGTTTTTGCAGATGTGTCCGGTGCCCATTTTAATCCATTTGTAAGTATTGCTATGGCAATTACTGGAAAATTAAAAAAACGTTTATTACCCTATTATATATTTGCACAGTTGTTTGGTTGTTTGTTAGGTGTTGGTTTGGCAAATTTCTTTTTTGAACATGAAATTTATGAATTATCTACTAAGTCAAGAGATGGTATTTACATATTCACATCTGAAGTAATAGCAACATTAGGATTAATAATTATAATTTTTGGTTCCATGAAATCAGGTAAAATTGCGGTAGCTGCTTGTGTTGGTCTTTATATTACTGCTGGTTATTGGTTTACGTCATCAACTTCTTTCGCAAATCCTGCGGTGACAATTGCAAGAACTTTTACTGAGTCCTTTACCGGTATAAATTATATGAATACCCCTTATTATATTTTAGCAGAACTTATAGGGATGTTAATTGCGGTATTTATCATTAAAAGTTTATTTTCAAAGAAAAATTGAAAAATTTCAAACTTACAAACAATATCCAGTTAATTAATAAAGGTTTTAGGAAAAATGAGTTTTATCATTATTTGAAAACATCAAATCTTTCGATTATCATCCCTAAAATTCATAACAAATATATAGTAGTTTCTCAAAAAAGAGTTCCGATTAATAAAGTTAATTATGAGTTTCCCTCTGGCATAGTCGAAAAAAAAGAAACAACTTTGCAATCAGCTCATAAGGAATTAACAGAAGAAACAGGATATAAATCAAAATCGAAACTAACTAAATTGATAACTTTTTATAATGAGCCGGGACGTTTAACCACTAAAATAACAGGTTTTTATACAAAAGATTTAGTAAAAATTTCTAAACCAGAAAAAGGTATTAAAGTTCATCTACTTAGTCAAAAAGATATATTTAAATTAATATCAAAACAAAAATTCAATAACGGCTCTCATATAGCAATGTTCTTTTATTTAATTAGAAATCATGAAAATTTTTAAACTTTGGGTTGCATTAAATTTGCTTTTAGATTTTTGAATTTTATGTTTAAATATTCCTAATTTAATTTTTAAGGAGGTTTAAAATGAAAAAAAAGTTAAAAAAAAGTGAAAAGAAAAGACTGAAGATTTTAAAAACAATAGATAGATTGAAAAACAAAATAACTGCTAAAGAAAAAAAGCTATCTAATATAAACGTTAAAATTGCTGATATAGAAAAAAAGGTTGCAGAAAAAAAAGCAAGAAAACTAGCAAAAAAACAAGCTAGTGAAAGCTTATCTTTAAACAATTAACAATTGATATGGGGTCTTTCTTCCCTATCAACTTAGACAAGGAAGAAAGAAGATAGTTAACAAAATTTAAATTTTACAGAGGAAAAATAAGTTAAATAAAAATTCTGTTAAACTAAGTTAGAAAACTTTTGTTAAAAAAATATTAATATAATATTACAATTTAATTAATAAATTCGTTTTGAATTATTTGAATAAATAACTCTATGTTCTAAAAATAATTCTCTAGCAAGAGCCTTAAACCTTTTTGTTACCTGTTTGGAAATTATTTCTTGATGTTGAGATGGAATTTTTAAAAATATTGAATTCCCTCTTTTATACAATTTAAATTCTTCAAGAAAAATTGTTGATATGGATGTTAAAGACTGAGAGAATCTTAATGCAGCACCAACCTGTTTACTTGAAAATATTTCGTTATTATTTAAAAAAGTAAGATATTCAAATTTTGGATTATATTTAATACTACAGTATCTCCAATAACAAGAGAGAGCTAATTGTATCCTTTCTTTATGTGTAAGTCTTAATAGAGGTGTGTTAAGAGTTTCTTGAAACACCAGTTCTGCTTTTTGAAATGCACCAAGACCCCAATCCATATGACTTAAAACGCAAGCTAGATGTAATAATTTTTTGTTATAGTGTTCATTTCCATCAAACACAGGGAGTATAAATTTAAAATATTTTTGGTAGGTAGATCCTAAATCCCCCCTTTTTAATGCAATATATTCAATTGATTTAGTAAAAATTTCTGACTCTTTTATATTTTTAAAATGATCAATTGATAAAGAACCTTCCCTCAAGCCACTAATAGAACAAATTATTTTTTTTGGATTTGTTATACTCATTATCTCATCTAAAATAATAGAACTATACGGTAAAAATTGTGTTCTTGATTTTGAAATATATTCCACAGTTTTAAGTTTTGATTTATTAAATGATGAAACTTTTTCAACAAATTTAGACAACGTTGATTTATCTATAGAATATTGATGAATAATATGAACAGGGTGATTATTTTGGAAAAGATGTAATTTAAATAAAGATCTCCAAGTTCCTCCCACTAAATATAAATTATTAAATTTTTTTTTAGATAACCATTTTTCCTCTCTTAATAATTTTTTTACATACTTTGGTAAATTTCTTTTTTTAACAATTGGATTATTTATTAGTCTAAGTACACCAATTGGCAAAGAGGTTTTGTTTGTAACAACATTATTTTCAACTCTAGCTAATTCTAAACTTCCACCACCAAGATCTGCTACCAAACCATCAACATTATCAAATCCAATTTTTACACCTTCAGCAGAACAATTTGCTTCTTCTTCACCACTCAGAATATTAATTTTTGTTTTAAAAAGAGTTTCTACTTCGCTGATAAATTGTTTTGCATCTGTAGCCTCTCGCAAAACAGCAGTTGCAATTATTTTCAAATTTGTGATCCTTGATACATTTAAGATTTCTGAAAATCTTTTTAAAACTTTTAATGCATATTCTGATCCAGATTTGTGTAGTTTTCTTGATTTATCTAAATTTTTTCCTAGTTCACATACTGCTTTTTCATTAAATGTCGGAACTCTTGTTGAACTAAAATCATCATAAATCAGCATTCTTATAGAATTTGAGCCAATATCAATAATGGCTAATTTTAAATGTTTTGATGAAGATTGTTGTTTTGTATTAATTACTTCCACTTTTAATCAGTCTTAAATGCAATTTCTTAGGTTGCATAGTTAATTTTGCTTTACCTCTTCCAGATAAGCTCGGGTTATTCATAAAGTATTCATGAGCTGAAAAGGAATCGTTCTTACTATATTTAATTTTTTTATAATTACCATCAGCATTAAGCTCCCAGCTCTGATTAGTATCAAGATAATTTGCTAACATTATTTGATCTAAAATCTGCTCATGAACAGTTTCATTTTCAATTGGCACTAGAAGCTCTACTCTTCTATTTAAATTTCTTGGCATTAGATCGGCTGAGGAAATATATACTTTTGCATTTCTATTAGGCATTTTTTTAGTACCGTTACTAAAACAATAAATTCTAGAATGCTCTAAAAATCTTCCTATAATACTTTTTACAACTATATTTTCAGATCTATTTTTAATACCTGGCCTCAAACAACAAACACCCCTTACAAATAAATGAATTTTAACACCAGCATTCGAAGCTTCATAAAATTTATCAATAATTTCTGGATCTACTAATGAATTCATTTTTGCCCAAATAGCTGCAAATTTTCCATTTTTAGAATTTTCAATTTCAGCATCAATGTTTTTATTTAAGATTTGTCTCATATTAATTGGCGAAACAGAAATTTTATTTAAATTTTTTGGTTTTGCGTATCCTGTTACATAATTAAAAAATTTTTCAACATCTGATGCCATTTTCCTATCACAGCTGAATAAAGATAAATCAGTGTAGATTTTAGCATTTACAGGATGATAATTACCAGTTCCTAAGTGAAAATAAGTTTGTATTTTACCTTGTTCTCTTCTTAAAACTAATGATGATTTTGCATGAGTTTTGTATTTTGCAAAACCATAAACAATTTGAACACCTACCTTTTCTAAACTTCTTGATAATTGAATATTTGCTTCCTCGTCAAATCTTGCTTTAATTTCTATTAAAGCAGTAACTGTTTTTCCATTTTCTGCAGCTGTTATTAAAGCTTTAACAATTGGTGAATCTAAAGTTGTTCTATACAAAGTTTGTTTTATAGCTATTACTTTTTTATCATTTGCTGCTTGGTTCAAAAATTCAATTACTGAGTCAAATGTTTCAAAAGGATGATGAACAACTAAATCTTTCCTTTTGATGGTTTCAAAAAAATTATCATTATATTCTTTTAATCTTTCAACATCTCTAGGTACAAAATTTTTAAATCTTAATTTTGGATTTTTTAACTTACATATTTGATCTATATCTTGAATTCCAACAAGGCCAAATACATTATAAATATAATCAGGATTTGCATCTAATTTGTTTGTTATAAATTTTATCAATTCATGATCACTATTTTCAAGGACCTCTAAACGAACAATATCGCCCGTTCTACGTCTTTTTAAGGCTAATTCAAAAGATCTAACTAGATCTTCTGCTTCCTCTTGAATTTCAACATCACTATCTCTTATTACCCTGAAAATCATTTTTTTTTCTAAATCATGATCTGGAAAAATTTCTTTAGCAAAAAAACTTATTACATCGTCTAGAACAACAAATTTTTTATGATTTTTTGAAGACTCTATTTCAATAAATCTAGATAATGCTTTTGGTACTACTATTATTGAGTTTAAAATTCTTTTTTTATTTTTTTTTCTTAACCTCATTACAAGCGCTCTTCCTTGGTTGATTATAAATGGAAATGGATGCGCAGGATCAATAGCAGATGGTGTTAATAAAGGATAAATCTCTTCTTTGAATATTTCTAGAAGTTTTTTTTTATCCTTAGTATTTAAATTAACTGGCTTAACTAAACTGATATTGTTTTTTTTTAATTCTGCGATAAGTTGAATATAAATCTTATTTTGTTTGATTAATAGTTTTTTAGTTTCGGAAATTACCTCTTCCATTTGTTCATCAGGTGTCAGACCATCAGAACTTAATGAATCAACTTCTTGTTTTATTTGACTATATAGACCTGCTACCCGAACCATAAAAAATTCATCAAGATTTGAACCGGCAATTGATAAAAATTTTACTCTTTCATACAAGGGATTTTCAAGATTTTGTGCTTCAAAAAGAACTCTATCATTGAATTTTAACCAGGAAAGTTCCCTATTAATATATTTGTTCTTGAGTTCTTCTTTTTGTTGTTTTTTTAAAGCAGTCATATATTTAGAATTTATGTTTGAATTATATGTCATGAGACATGCAAAATCCAGTTGGGAAGATTTAAATATTGATGATTTTAAGAGACCACTCAATAAAAGAGGTAAAAAAAGCGCGAAAAAAATTTGTGAATTTTTTGTTAAAAAAAAGTACAAATTTGATTTTGCTTTAATATCATCAGCTACAAGAACCCGAAGTACTTTTGAAATTTTATCAGAAGACATTCCGGAGCCAAAAACAATAGAATATTCAAAGAGTTTATACTTGACTGATGAATATGCAATTATAAATAAAATTAAAAAAATATCGAATAATTACAAATCAATTTTGTTAATAAACCATGAGCCTACGGTTAAAAATTTAGTAAGATATCTAACAAAAAATCATGAAACAAATAATTTCAAGTTAATGAATTATAAATTTCCTACAGCAGCATTCGCCAAAATTAAATTTGATATTAAAGGTTGGGAAGAAATAGAAAAAAAAGGAATGTTAAAAGAATTTATAAGACCCAAAGATCTTCAAGACTCTAAAGAATAGCCGGCAGATCTGACCGTTCTAATTAAAGGTTTTGTGTTTTCGATGTTTATAGCTTGTCTTAATCTTCTTATGTGTACATCAACCGTTCGTGACTCAACGTATATATTTTCTCCCCACACATTGTTTAAGAGTTGTTCTCTTGAGTAAACTCTTTTAGGATTTTTGATAAAAAAATCTAAGAGTTTAAATTCTGTTGGACCTAAAGTAATTTCCTTATCTTTTCTATAAACTCTTTTTGTAATCCGATCTATTTTTAAATCAGTAAATTCTACAATATCCGATGATGATTGAGGCTTAGACCTTCTCAATAAAGATTTAATTCTAGCATTTAATTCTTTTTGACTAAAAGGTTTAGTTACATAATCATCTGCACCTGTATCAAATGCTTTTAATTTGTCTTCTTCCTCCCCTTTTGCAGTCAACATAATGACAGGAATATCATTAAACTTATCATCTTTTTTTAAGTTTTTACAAATTTCAACACCAGATAATTCAGGTAACATCCAATCCATTAATATCAAATCTGGCTGTTTAGACTTTATTTGTTTAAGAGCATCTTCTCCATTTTCTGAATGACTGACTTTATAACCTTCTTTTTCAAGATTATATTTTAACAAACTAACAATTGATGCTTCATCTTCAGCTATGAAAACATGAGCTGACATAAATCATTTTTCTCCAGTTACAATTGGCTCTGTGCCCTTAGGTCTTTCACCTTCTAAATATTCACCTTTAACTAAATAATAAATTTGTTCTGCAACATTTGTAGTATGATCACCAATACGCTCAACGTTTTTGGTCACAAACAACAAGTGAGTTCCATCCTCTAAATTTTTTTCATTTTCTTTAAGATATTTTATAACTTCTTGCATACAAAGATTTGTTAGATCATCTATTTGCTCATCACTTTCCCAAACGTTTATTGCCATTGGCGCAGATCTTTCTAGATAAGCGTCTAATGTTGATTTTAATTGTTTTTGAACACTAGTAGATACTCTATTTAATGCATCTACCAAATTCTTTGGAAGATATTCATTAAGCAAAAGTGTTCTCTTGGATATATTTTTTGCTAAATCACCTATTCTCTCTAAATCCGAAGACATTTTCAGAGCCGTTACAGTCTCTCTTAAATCAATTGCCATAGGTTGTCTCAATGCAATTAAATTTACAACTTGCTGTTCAACTAAAGTCTCAAATTTATCTATTTTTTCATCGTCTTGAATTACAGTTTCTGCAATATCGCTATTTCTTGTTGTAATGGCTTGAATAGCTTTACCTAAAGCATCCTCACACGCACTTCCCATTTTAATTATATTCGCATTAAGATTTTTGAGTTCTTCTTCGTAAGATTTAACTGTATGTGGCGCTTCACCCATTATCCAAACCTCCCAGTTATATAATCCTGTGTTTTTGTGTTATCAGGATTCTTAAATATCTTATCAGTTGATCCATGTTCAATCAAATGTCCTAGGTGAAAAAAACCTGTATTTTGAGAGACACGTGCAGCTTGAGCCATAGAATGAGTTACAATTATTATTGTATGCTCCTTTTTTAACTCATCAATTAATTCTTCAATTTGTGCTGTTGCTATTGGATCTAATGCTGAACAAGGCTCATCCATTAATATAACTTCTGGTCTTACAGAAATTGCTCTAGCAATACAAAGTCTTTGTTGTTGTCCTCCAGATAAACCAGTTCCAGGTTCATGTAACCTATCTTTTACCTCTTCCCATAGTGCAGCCTTTTTTAAGCTAGTTTCAACAATTTCATCCATTTCTTGCTTTGATTGAGCCATACCGTGAATTGTTGGGCCGTAAGATATATTTTCATATACAGTTTTTGGGAAAGGATTGGGTTTTTGAAAAACCATACCAATTTTTTCTCTTAGTCTTACGACATCACAACTTTTATCATTGATATTAAAATCATTGATTAAAATTTCTCCTTTAACCCTGCAGATGTCAATTACATCATTCATTCTATTAAGACATCTAAGAAAAGTTGATTTACCACAACCAGATGGACCAATTAATGCAGTTACTTGGTTTTCTTCAATATCTAAACCTATATTATAGAGAGCTTGTTTTTTTCCATAAAAAACATCAACATCTTTTGCTTTAATCTTTATCATTTTAACTCCATTTTTTCTCAAACTTATGTCTTATTATTTGGGCAAATAAATTCATTATTATTAAAAAGCCAAGTAATACCATTATACATGCCGAAACTTTTTCTACAAATCCTCTTTCAGCACTTTCAGCCCAAATATAGATTTGAACTGGTAAACTTGCAGCAGGATCCATTGGTGACCCAGGTATCGTGTTAACAAAAGCAACCATTCCAATTAAAATTAGGGGTGCAGTTTCTCCTAAAGCTTGAGCTAAACCAATTATTGTACCTGATAACGTCCCAGGCATTGAAAGAGGTACTGTATGATGCATTGTGGTTTGCATACGACTTGCTCCCATAGCAAGTGCTGCCTCTCTTATACTTGGTGGAACCGCTTTTAAGGATGCTCTCGCAGCTATAATTATTGTTGGTAAAGTCATCAACGACAAAGTGATACCTCCAACTAAAGGAGTAGATCTGGGAAGATGAAATATAGCTAATAAAACACCTAATC
>QCOG01000003.1 GCA_003213015.1 Pelagibacteraceae bacterium AG-430-F16 | reverse complement strand
ATCTAGCTCGTACCAATCAATTAATTTAAAACCTTTTGATATACATTCTCGCGCTACTCCACCATCCCCTCCACCAATAATTGCTGTATTGTCATTAGATGGATTAAGTTTTAAACCTGAGTTAACAAATGTGGAGCTATATAAGTGCTCATCATTTTCAGCAACTTGAAGTTCACCATCTATAAAAAGAGATTTACCAAATTGTTCTAGATCTAAAATTTCAATATTTTGACCTACTTTTGATGTAAAGTTTTCCAAAACATCTTTTACCATGTAATATTTCTTTAAACCCGGTGAGCTATAAATATCGTCATAATAACTTATAGTGTCTCTATTAAACTCTTTTTTAATAATTCTTTTATGTTCAATTTCTTTCTTTAAAATATCGTAAGCAACGTTAGGATTTACTTTTCCACACGTAAAAAAATCAAAACTTATAATTCCTCTTTCTGGGAAAGTATGAAAACTAATATGACTTTCTGCTAATAAAGCCACAAGAGTAAAACCTTGTGGTTCGAATTTGTACTTTGAAATCTCTAACACAGTTACTTTTGCCTTTTTTGATATTTTATAAACCAGTTTTTCAAAAAACTTTGGTTCATACTCCTTTTCGGTACCAATGATATCTAAAGTGACGTGCTCCCCAACTTTCTTCATAAAAAGTTATCCTTTTTTATAGTTTTTAACTTTTTCTAAAATAACATCCATCTCACTTGATGAAAGAATCTTAGGTTCTCCTAACTTTATTGCATTTATGTATTGATGGCAAATATTTTCAACTTCTTCTGCAAGTTCGAAAGCCGAGTTCAAGTTATCCCCATAAGCAACTTGACCGTGATTAGACATCAAGCATGCTTTTCTATTTTGTAATGCTTCAATAATATTGTCAGATAGTTCTTGTGTTCCAAAAGTTGCATACTTTGCACACTTTATATTGTCTCCTCCAGCTAACGCTATCATGTAATGAAAAGCTGGAATGTCTTTATTGTGTGCAGATACAGCTGTTGCGTGTGGTGAATGAGCATGAACGACGGCTTTTGCATTAGCCTTCTTTAAATAAATATCTTTATGAAATCTCCATTCCGAAGAAGGCTGCAAACCTTTTTCATCATATCTCCCATCTAAAGTTACAAAGACGATATCATCAGCTTTTAAACTGTCGTATTTTTTGCCTGATGGAGTAATTAAAAACCCCTCTTCATTATTGTTCTGAGCTTTAAGTGAAATATTTCCTGATCTTAACGGAGATAAATTTGTACTATTTAGTTTTTGTGCAAATTTTATTATTTCTTCTCTACTCTTAACGTCCATAATTTTTTAAATATTTTAAAAATAAATACCCAAAAATTAGACCTACGCCTATTAGAATATACTGGTAAAGTTTTAATAATAAAAACTGTGGTGGAAGCTCACTTTCATAAGGGTTTTTTAAAAAAAAGTTTTTTGAACCGTCTTCGTACAAGTCAACAGGTCCAATAATTAAATAAATTCCATAAATTGCTATATAAATACACGGTGCTAAAGATAGATAAATTAATGTCTTGTTATTTTTAACAATACTTAGCCAGTTAGCTGAAACTCCAACTAATAAAAGACAAACAAGAGATAAAATAAGTGGGTTCATTTAAATAAATTTTTTAATCCTTTTTCTGATGCTTCGCAAACACCTTTTTCTGTTATCAAACCAGTTATATATTTTGCCGGCGTAACATCAAATGCCAAATTTATAGCGCTGCTTTTTTTTGGGTATATTTGCACTTTTTTTATATTCCCATCCTCGTCAATACCTTCAATTTTTGACAATTCATCTGAATTTCTCTCCTCTATAGGAATATCTTTAGAATTTTTAGTTTTCCAATCAATAGTTGAACTTGGTAACGCAACATAAAATGGTATATTATTATCTTTAGCGGCAAGTGCTTTTAGGTAAGTCCCTACTTTGTTACATACATCGCCGTTAAATAATGTACGATCTGTGCCTACAATACACATATCAACTTGACCTCTTTGCATTAAAATACCACCCGTATTATCTGCAATGATTGTATTTTTAATTCCTTCTTCGTTTAATTCATAAGAAGTTAAATTTGCACCTTGATTTCTTGGTCTTGTTTCATCTGCCCAAATATGAACAGGAATTCCCTTCTTGTGTGCTTGATATATTGGTGATGTAGCTGTTCCCCAATTAATTGTTGCAAGCCAACCTGCATTACAATGGGTAAGAATGTTTACTGTATCTTTTTTTTTATTGTAAATTTCCTCAATTATTTTGAGACCATTTAAACCTATTTTTTCACAAAATTTAATATCCTCTTCACAAATTTTTTGCGCTTCATTAATTGCTATTTCTAAAATTTTTTCAGAGTTTACGCCTGATAGCTTTTTGATCATTCTATCCACTGCCCACTTAAGATTAATTGCTGTAGGCCTTGAATTAATTAAATCTGATGCAGACTTTTGAAGAAATGTTTGATCATTATTTTCTATGACTGATAAGACTAGCCCGTAAGCTGCAGTAGCTCCAATTAATGGGGCACCTCTCACCTCCATAGTTTTAATAGCATTTATTGCTTCTTTAACTGTTTTTAAATCTTTAATAATAAATTGATGGGGAAGTTTTGTTTGATCAATAATTTTAACAATATTATTTTGAAACCAAATCGTCTTATATTCTTTGCCCTCTATTTTCATACACTTAATTTATACTGATTCAGCTCAATTTATAACTAAGCATCATATTTCTTGTCATTTCATATATACCAATTAAAATTTCTAAATATGTGATATTTATACAACAAAAAAAGTGTCTTTTTACTGCTTTTTTTGACGTTTCAACTTTTAAGTCATTTTTCCTAAGCTCAAATTTCTATACTTTTAAAGGTTATTTTGTTAAAGACTCCCATTAATATTAATTAATTAATAATACAAATAAAGTGAGTACAACATGAAAAAACTAGTTTTAAGCATTATATTCTTGCTTGGTTTTTCTACAACTTCATATGCCACTGGTTCTGCAGGGTTTACTGTGAGTAGTGCCGATATTAAATCTACTGTTAAAGATGACGTTGACAGTAACGGAACTATTGACACTACTAAGAACTTGAGCAATGATGTAACTTTCGTCTCGATTTTCTTAGAAAAAGCTATTAACGATAACATGAGCATTGGTGTAGATTTTATACCATTCGAAGCAGAGTTTGAGAGTAGATCAACTACACAGAGTACATTAAAAGGTAAGGATGATGGTGCAGCTTCTTCAGGAACTAACAAAGGTAATGCGGACGTGAGTAATCATTTAACTTTTTACTTACAGCCACAAAAAGAAATAACAAATGGCCTTAAAGTTTTTGGAACATTAGGATTGGTAAGAGCGGATGTTGAGTCAAAAGTTCAGTCAGTTTCATCAACTGATAAAACTGTTGAACAAGACTTAGATGGAATGAAACTTGGCCTAGGTTTTAAAAAAGAGACAGGTTTTGGTTTCATCAAACTTGAGTACAGTGAAACAGATTATGATGACATTTCGACTACGACATCAAATAATACAAAAGTTACTGCAGATATAGATACTGATATTTTAGCATTATCTGTTGCTAGAAACTTTTAATTACTAATCATAGTACAAAATTAAAAACCCTCCAAAATAATGGGGGGTTTTTTTTATTTACTTAAAACTCTTCCAGCAACTGTTTTTAGTTTATCTTTCGTTTTTTGTGTCCTTTTTTCTGGTGATGTAATTATTGCAACATCTAAACAATTATTAGTTGGATCTTTAGGGTCTATATGCTTATCAAAATTTTCTATAAGATTTTTTATCATATTTTTTGCTTTTTTGGCATTTCCTAAAAGAACTTTAATTACTTGTTGAACATCAACGTTTTCATGCTCTGGGTGCCAACAATCATAGTCTGTTACCATCGAAACAGAGGCATATCTTATCTCAGCTTCTCTAGCTAGTTTTGCCTCTGGCATATTAGTCATTCCAATTACATCAGCTTTCCATGATCTATATAAATTAGACTCCGCTAAGGTAGAAAACTGTGGACCTTCCATCACAACATAAGTGCCATTTCTTTGATAATCGATTTTTTCTTTCTTAATTGCGTCTTCACATGCATTCATTAATCCAGTTGAAGTAGGGTGTGCCATTGATACATGGGCTACAATTTCATCCTCAAAAAATGTTTTATTCCTTGCAAAAGTTCTATCAATGAATTGGTCGACAATAACAAATTTGCCTGGTGGCAAATTTTCTTTAAGAGATCCTACAGCTGAAATAGAAACAATATCAGTCACTCCTAATTGTTTAAGGGCATCAATATTAGCTCTAAAATTTATGTTTGACGGGTTTATAAAATGCCCCCTGCCGTGTCTTGGTAGAAAATAAACCTCTTTATTTTTGAAATTAGTTTTTAAAATTTTATCTGAGGGTTTTCCCCAGGGGGTTTTAACATCTAATAACTCTCTATCTTTGAATTCTTCAACATCATATAGTCCACTTCCGCCAATAATTGCTAATTTATTGTTTGCCATATTTTAAAGATAGTTTATCAAGATATATATCATAAATTTAAATGGATTTAAAAAAATTTATAAGATCAATCCCTAATTATCCAAAGAAGGGAATTTTGTTTAGGGACATCACAACTTTAATTAAAGATGAAAAAGCTTTTGAAGATACAATTAATCAAATAGTTGAAAGATCTAGAAAGTTTAAATTTAATAAAATTGCTGCAATTGAATCGAGGGGTTTCGTGTTTGCGTCTGCTGTTTCCTATATTCTAAAAAAACCTTTTATAATGTTGAGAAAAAAAAATAAATTACCTGCGGATACTCACTCTATAGATTTTGAACTAGAGTATGGAACTGCAACTATTGAAGTGCATAAAGACTCCATTAGTGAAAACGACATTGTTTTAATTATTGATGATTTAATTGCTACTGGAGGAACTGCCGAAGCAGCCTCAAGACTAATTGAAATCTCAAAAGGGAAAGTTGGAGCGTTTATTTTTGTAATAAACTTATTTGACCTTGGTGGATCTGATAAATTAATAGAAAAAGGTTTTAAAGTTGAAAATTTAATTGAATTTCCAGGTCATTAATTTATTTCTGGCCTGTGCCAAGATTGCCTTCCCAACAAAGAATTGAAAATACCTAGCGCTCTCATTTTATAAATCTTTCTTTTTTTACTTAAAGTGACTAAATAGATAAAATATTTTAAAATGTTTCCTATTAAGCTAATTAATCCTAATAATAATGAAACGAAAATTCCTCGATGTTTTTTATTAAAATAAAATTTTGACCACATCCAATGCCAGTTTCTTGAAAGTTCTATTTCCTCACTGTATCTATCATCAACAGCTTTACCTCCTAGATGATGAATTTGAGAGTTCGTAACAATTAATAATTGTCCGCTGTTTTTTTTTGCTCTTAAACACAAATCAACATTTTCTAAGTACATAAAAAATTTTTCATCAAAAAAAAAGTTATCAATAAAAAAATTTTTATTTATGATCATTGAGTAACCATCAATCTCTTCAACATCTCTTATTGTATTACCCTTGTAATTTGGTGATTTACTGAGATCTAATTTATAATTTGGATAACCTGGATTGTCTGACACTGGAGATAAGATAGCAAAATTATCTAGTTCAGAAATTGAATTATTAATATTTAACATAGTGTCAGATTTTAACACCACGTCTGGATTTAATACATAAACATACTGTGTGTTTGACTCATTGATTCCAAGATTATTGCCAGCTCCCATACCTATATTCTTAGATAATATCACTTTGGTTTTATCATATTTCTGCTCTAATTCTTTTTTTAATTCTTCATCAGATGAATTTTCAATTATTAATTTATGAAATCCTTTTGGTAGAGAATTTAAACAATCGAAGATTACTTTTCTGCTATTAAACGTGACTATTACAAAAGTTAGATTATTATTTGTAAATTCCATGTAATAATGAAGTATACTTGAATAAACTATTGTTGTAAAAAAAAAAGATGAAAAAAATAATTGTTTCTGGTGGTTTGGGATTTATTGGCAGTAATCTGATAAATTTATTAATTAAAAAAAATTATTTTGTTATTAATATCGATAAAGTCAATTATGCCTCAAATTTCTATAACACAAGAAGTTTTGCAGATAAAAAAAATTATAAATTCATTAGATTAGATATAAATAAAAGTTCAAAATTAAAAAAAATTCTGAACTCGTACAAGCCAATTGCTATATTTAATTTGGCAGCAGAAACACATGTAGACAGGTCAATTGACAGTCCATCGGAATTTATAAGAAGTAATATAGTTGGAGTATTTAATTTACTAGAGACATTTAGAGAATTTTCAAAAAAAAATAAAAGAACTAAATTAATTCATATTTCTACTGATGAAGTTTATGGTGACGTATTAAAAGGTCGAAGTAAAGAAACTGATGCTTATAAACCAAGTTCACCTTATGCTGCCTCAAAAGCTTCTTCTGATCATTTGGTATATTCTTATGTTAGAACATACAAGCTGAATGCGATGATAACAAATTGTTCAAATAATTATGGTCCTCATCAACATCCAGAAAAACTAATCCCAAAACTTATTTATAATATTATTAATAATAAGGTACTACCATTATACGGTAGAGGAAAAAATTCAAGAGAATGGATATTTGTTGAAGACCACTGTGATGCTTTGTTTAAAGTATTTAAAAACGGAATGAATGGGGAATTTTACAATATAGGATCAAATATTAATAGTAGTAATTTAGATATTGCAAAACTTTTAATTAATATTGCAAAAAACAAAATTAAACTTGGTAAAAATGTAAAAATTAAATTTGTCAAAGACCGACCTGGTCATGACATTCGATATGCTCTGGACAGTAAAAAAATTTTAAAAAAACTTAAATGGAAATCAAAAATTAGTTTAAAAAAAGGCTTAGAAAGCACCTTTAACTGGTATTTGAAAAATATGAACTACTATACAACATTAAAAAAAAAGGATATCACAAAAAGGCTCGGTATAATAAAATGATTAATAAAGCAATTATTTTAGCTGGTGGTATGGGTACTCGAATGAGTCCATTAACAAAAGCTGTAAACAAACAACTGCTACCAATTTATGATAAACCTTTAATTTTTTACCCTCTTTCAATTTTGATGTTAGCAAAAATAAAAGATATTTTAATTATTGTTAATAAGGGGCAATTGAATCAATATAGAAAAATTTTACCAGATGGAAAACATCTTGGTATTAATATAGTATACAAAGAACAAACGTACCCAAAAGGCCTTCCTGATGCGTTCCTTCTTGGGGAAAAATTTATAAATAAAAAAAATGTTGCATTAATTCTTGGAGACAATTTTTTCTATGGACAAAATTTAACTTCAAAACTGATTAGTTGCACAAAGCTTAAGAACGGTGCAAAAGTAATTTTACATAAAGTAATTAAACCTGAGCTATTTGGAGTTGCTAAGACTTCTAAAACTGGAAGAATTACAATGTTAAAAGAAAAACCAAAAAAATTTATTTCTGATTTGGCAATTACTGGTTTATATTTTTTTGATAAGAAAGTTGTTGAGTATGCAAAAAGACTTAAACCTTCAGCCAGAAATGAATTAGAAATTACCGATTTGTTAAAAGTTTATTTAAAAAAAAAAAAACTTACGTCTGATATTTTGGGTAGAGGTGGTGCATGGCTCGATACTGGCTCAATAGAAGACTTTTACAAAACCAGTGCATTTGTATCAGCAATAGAAAATAGACAAGGTTTTAAAATTGCTTGCCTTGAGGAAATTGCTTTTAGTAATAAGTGGATTGGAAAAAAAGAAATTTTGAATGCAATTCAATTTTATGGAAAATGTGATTATTCAAATTATTTGAAAAAATTAATTTCTTAAATGAAAATAAAGAAAACAAAATTCAAAGGTCTTATAATTGTAATTGGTATAAAACATCAGGATAAAAGAGGATATTTAAGAGAATTATCATTAGAAAAATTAATAAAAAGAAAATTTAAATTTCAAATACTATCTGTTTCAAAAAAAAATGTTTTAAGAGGTTTGCATTTTCAAGTAAGAAAACCCCAAGGAAAATTAATTTCGGTCTTGAAAGGGGAAATATTTGATGTTGCGGTAGACCTGCGAAAAAATTCAAAAACCTACGGAAAATATTTTTCAATAAGATTGAGTGAAAAGAACTGTACTTCAGTATTTATACCACCTGGATTTGCTCATGGTTTTTTAACCTTAAAAAAAGAAAATATAGTTTGTTACAGCTGTACTGAATATAGATCACCAATAGACGAGAGATCACTTAAATATAATGATCCAAAAATAAGAATAAAATGGCCAGTTAAAAAACTAAATCTCAGTGTTAAGGATAAAAATGCAAAAAGCTTTGATGCCTTATTTAAATAATTTTTTTATTTAAATTTGACCTAAAAATTACATCATGTTTCATTCTCTCATAATAAAAATCGAATTTTTTTTCTTTTATAATTTTTAAAACTTCTGAAAAAAAATTTTGAAAGCAATTATCTTTGTTAAATTTAATTATCTTTTTCTTTTTTTTTGAGATTAGACTTAAAATTAACTTTTCGTTATGAGGGGGAGAAAAAACTCTTGAGATGTAACTTTTTGTTTTTTTATTAGATACTATAATTTGATTTTTATATTTCCCACCAAATTTAAAAAACCCTTCATAATCTCCTTCCTTGAAACTCATAGAAAATTTAATCGATATAATTAGTTTATCTTTATTTTTTGTTATCTTAATTTTTTTATTAATCAACTTTTTTAATTTAAACAATCTTGGAATTGAAGAAATATATGGACCCATATCCATTAAAACACCCCCTTGAAGATTTTTTGAAATCAAGATACTTTTTTTATCTGGTTTTGGGATAATAAACCTCGCGTTAATTTTTTTATATATATCATTTTTGTACATTCTGATTATCTTTTTCATTTGCAAGTGGTAGTTAAAAAAAATTGACTCAACTAAAAGTCTTTTATTTTTTTTTGATAGTTCAACTAACTCATCTAACTGTTTTTCATTTGATGTAATTGGTTTGTCAACTACAGTATTGTATTTATAATTTAAGGATTTTTTGGCCCATTCAAAATGTTTTGAATTAGGTAAAGAAATATAAACAATAGTTGGCTTGCATTTTTTTAAAGCTTGTTCGTAAGATGCAAATTGTTTTTTTATTCCAGGAATTTTTTTTTTGTGGGATTTTGAAGCAATGTATATTTCTATTTTTTTTTCTTTTAAAACACTTAATACTCTTCTTTTAACTATATTTGAGTAACCTAAAATTAAAACTTTCAATTAAATTGTTTCCTTAAAATTTATGATACCAAAAAGTAATCTTGCTTCTATATCAATTTTTTGTTTATTTATTAAATCAATTATCTGATTTTGAGATAACCAAATATAATAATCTGGTAAAACAATATTCTGATTATCATTTAATTTACAAGCCATATATTTTATTTGAGAGTGATAAAATCTTCCTCCCTCATCAGATAAAACGTTATCATAAAGAACATCTTTTGACTTAATAAAATATTTAGAAATTAAATTTTTTTGAAAATTCGTAAGATCTTCATTTTTTTTATAATTCCTGAGTTTAGATGTATTAATAGAGCATGTGAATGTTCCGACTTTTGAACCTGGTTTTAAAATATATCTACACAAATAGTGGTCTGTATTTTTATATTTTTTGATTAGATATCCTGCAAACGCCATCTTAGATCCCATAATAATTGGTTGACTCCATTCCATTATTTCTCTTTTATTGGTTTTGACTTTTATTCCAATTACTGAAAAATAATTGTTTGTTTGATGATAAATTTTGTTTTTTTTTAAGTTCCAATTCTTTACTGAACTTAAATTGATAATTTTATTTTTCAGAAAATACTTTTTTTTTAAATAATTTTTCCAGTTAATTATTTTTTTTTTATTGTTTAATGGAAAGTCGATTTTTTTTTTCTTTATAAAAGACGAAAAAACAGACAAAGTATCCATATTTATTAAATTCTTTTCTTTCAATAAATTAAGTATTTCAATTTTAGAAAACCATCTAAATTTTTCATCTATGTCAATTTTTTTAGACACATAGGTAACGATATTTGAATTCTTCTTATTGTAGTATCTGAAAGCTTGTTCGCTTTGGAGTGAGAAATTTTTATTTTTTTTTTTAAAAAATTTCAAAAAGGGGATAGTTTTTCCACCATGAATTCTTGAATAATTACTTTTTGTTGCCTGAACTGTTGGTGAAATTTGTATTTTATTTATGTTACCTGGTTCTACTTTAGCTTGTAAGAGATACTTATTGGTCTTTATATTTTTTATTATACCCAAAATACCAATTTCATTTTGGACTATTATTGGTTGATCCCAATTTTTTTTATTGTAGAAATTTGATTGTATTCTTATACCTGCTATTTTGAAAAATTTTTTACTGATGTGATAAATTTCTCTTTTGCCATAAATCCACTTACTTAATTTGGATAAATTTATCTTTTCGACTGTTAAAAGTTGTTTTTTTTTCTGATTGTTAAGCCAATTGAATATACTTTTATTTATCATTTAGAAAGTGTCATTACTTTAGGAACGTGCGTAATAAATTTCCCCCCCTTTTTAAGGAAATTTTTTTCTTTTTTGAAAATTTCTTTTTTAAAGTTCCAGGCACCCAAAAAAGCATAATCAACTGTATTATTCATCCCAATTTCTGGAGAGATTATTTTTATATGAGTTCCTGGTGTATACTTTCCTTGTTTATTCAAAGTAGTGTCAGTGACATAGTCAATCAATTTAGAATTAAGATTACAATAATTGAAAACAGTTGTGGATTTATACGTAGCACCATAACTTATTATTCTTTTATTAGTTTTTTTTAACTTTTTCATTAAGGTAAATAAATTTTTTCTCGATAAATTTACTCGTTTAGAAAATTTCAAATAACTTTCAATTTTATGAAGCTTGTAGGATTTTTCATTTTTAATTGCTTTTTCTAATCTCAAACTTTTTTTATATTTTCCATTTTTTTTACATATATAATATCTATTTGATCCTCCATGAGTAGATAAATGCTCGATATCAAAAAGTCTTAATCCATATTCTTGAATTATATTGTTTATAGATATAGATGAAAAAACATAAACATGTTCATCATAAAATTGATCATAGCTATTATTTTGAAGAACTTTCAGCAAAGATGGATCTTCTATAACAAGTACACCATTTTTTGATAAGATATTGTGAATCCCTTTAAATGTTTCTTTTAAATTAGGTATATGAGAAATTGTGTTTGCTGAAAAAATTAAATCTATTTCACCCTTCTTTTTTTTTAGTTTATTTGCAAGCTTTAAATTCCAAAATTCATCATACGTTTCAAATAATTTTTTTGTTAATCTTGCAAGATTTTTACATGGCTCAACGGCTACAACAGATTTTTTATCAAAATTTTTTAAAAATACCCCATCATTACTCCCTATTTCCATAATTTTTTTTGGTCTAAATCTTTTAAATAATTTTTGAGCAACCTTTTTAAAAGCAAATCTCATAGTTTTTGACTCTGAAGCTCTGTGAGCATATTTATCAGTATATTGTTTTTTGGGATTGACAGGCTTCGCTATTGAAACCAAGTAATTCTTTGAATTGAAACAGATTTTTAAATTATAAAAAAATTCATTTTGCAAAGTTTTTTTTCCAATGTCTTTTAAAAAGGAATTTGCAAGAGGTTGACGACCTAAATTTAAAAATACTTTACTCATTGTAGTTTTGGTAATAAGTTATATAAATATAAGCGAATTTACTCTAAATTAAATTGAAAAAAAATATAAATAAAATTGTGGTAAGTGGAGGTAATGGGAGATTTGCAATTGTATTGAAAAGGATTGTTAATTCAAAAAATTACTACTTTCCTAGCAAATCTCAGATGAATATTCTTAATCCTAATTCATTAGAAAAATACCTAAAATTGAAAAAGCCAAAATATTTTTTACATGCTGCTGCGTTATCAAGACCTATGACCATACATGATAAAGAAATTTCTAAAAGTATAAACATAAATATAATTGGTACATGTAATGTCGTTAAAGCTTGCGAAAAATTAAAAATAAAGCTGATTTATTTTTCAACTGGCTATGTGTACCCCGGAATTAAAGGGAATTATAATGAAAATGATTCTGTCAACCCCATAAATAAATACGCAATTTCAAAACTAGGCGGAGAGTGTGCTGTCAAAATGTATAACAATTCTTTAATTTTAAGAATTATGATGTGTGAAAAACCATTCATTCACAAATCGGCTTTTTACGATATTAAAACTAATTTCATTTTTCATGAGGATGTAGCAAAAATGATACCAAAATTATTAAATAAAAAAGGTATTATAAATATAGGTGGCAAAACACAGTCTGTTTACAATTTTGCTAAAAAATTTAATAATAAAATAAAAAAAACTTCTGGGAAAAAAATCTTTCCTCCGAATCCATCAATGAATTTGACTAAACTTAAAAAAATTTTGAGTTAATAAGGTAAATTTTATGGTAGCGAGAAAATAATATCATTAACAATTTATTTTAATCATATTTATAATCTCAGATGAGATTTTATTAGATATCAAATTTTTAGAACTTTGATCAACATGGACAATATCTTTAAAAGTTAGTTGATCTTTTAAATAAAAGAGGTTTTTTACATTATTTTCATTTAAATCTTTTAGTACATTATCTACCAGAAATTTTGTTTTTCCATCAGATACATTTATAGGCTGGAAAAAAGATAAAAAAGATGTTTTGTTACATTTATTAGGTTTGATAATATTTTCAGTAACCTGTTTAGCTTTATTAAGTGTGGTAAAATAATTTATTTTAACTTCATCAGACCATTTTTTGAAATCTTCATCATTTAAATCATTTGGATTCTGCAAATTTTCTCCTAATTTTGTTGGACTTTTAAAATTAAAAGTTATTTTAAATTGTTTATCAAGCTCTCCCATTATATTTGAATACTTTGTAAGATAAAAAACTGGGCTTAATAAATTTTCAAACATATAAAAATTGTATGGATATCCAGGTCTAGGATCATAATGTAAATGCATAGTTGTTTCATTTGCCCCCCCATAAAAAATTATAAAATCATATTTGTATTCACTAAATTCTAATAATCTGTGCAGATGCTGATTATGATTAGAGGATACCGAAGAGAAATTTATTGGAATATTAGAATATCCATTTTTTCTTAAATTATTTGAAACTGATTGTAAAATTGTTGGATCTCCGCTATATCCTGTTGATCCTCCAAAGAGTCCTATTACAATTTTTTTTTTACCTCTTTCGATATCTGGGGTTATCTTTCCTCTAAATCCAAATTTATTATGATCTAAAACATTAGGTTTGCCTCTGATCCAGTCATATGGAAATATGTATCTATGGTAATCAGATTTATCATGACCATAACCAAATCCAGCATATTTAGATAAATAATCAATTGATAAAAATAATAAAATTAAAATTAAGAATTTAGGAATTTTTTTTAATTTGATAAAATCATTCCAATAAAAATATACTAATATAATTAAAACAAAATTAATTAAATTAAAGTATCTAATTTTAATTAAATTATATTCCTTTAAAGAGTTTTCTGCAGAAAAATTTACTAATGTAAATTCATTGATGAATAATAACGCTAATAATAATAATAATAGTAAAAATTTTTTCATTTTTTGGTAGCGGGAAGTGGGATCGAACCACTGACCTCGGGCTTATGAGTCCCGCGCTCTAACCAACTGAGCTACCCCGCCATTAAATTCATCTTGATTTATACTACTTATTTTTTTCATTCAAACAATAAATACTAAAGATCAATGTCAAATTTAGATGGTTTCCAGTTTTTTGGGGCTAATTCTAAGTCGCTAAATTCAAAAGCAGGCGCAACTGTACAACCAATTAAACTATAAGATCCCGATGATTTCATTGCAAACCACATATTTTTTTTAATGTTAAAATTGAAATTATTTTTTGACCCAATTTCATTTGTTTTGAATTCAGTTCCATCTTCAGAAGTATAGATTAATAATGGGCTACCTGAGTAGAAATGCAAAGTCTCATTTTTTGTTATTCGATGCCAATGAGAGTGTTCATGTTGCTCCAATAAAAAATAAATATGACTCACATCTTTGTTTTTAAATATTTCAACATAATGTCCACCCTCTGGATGCGCTATCATTTTATGCTGTTTAATTAGTGATTTTACAATATTCATATAAATTATTTTTTTATGACGCAATATATTTTATTAAGTAATATAGTATACCTGTAATTATTGTAGCATATATAAACCCTGAGGAAAAAAGTCTAATCATATCATTTTGTTTTTTATAATTAGTCTTTAGATAAATATAAATTTGAGTATATATACCAACAATAGCTATACTTAACAATATGTCTGTGGGACTCATAATATTTGTTTATATACCGCCAACAGTAATACCTTCAACTAACATTGTTGGTGAATTAGTGGAATAGTTTAATTCAAGATCATCTGCTAAAATTAAATTTTTAAATATTTCATTAAAATTACCAGCAATTGTAATTTCACTAACTGGATACTTAAACTCTCCATTTTCTATAATTTGTCCAGATGCACCGACAGAATAATCGCCAGTTATTAAATTTGTTCCATGACCTATAGTCTCATTAATATAAAGAATCTTTTGTTTGGAATTTATCAATTCATTAAATGTTTTAGAGCCTTTTTTAAAAAAAAGATTTGAAGTTCCTCCACATCTACCATTAGACCTTTTGTTTATTTTTTTACCATTATAAGTGTCAACTAAAAAATTTTTTAACACTCCATTTTCAATAAGACTTAATTCATCTAACTTAACACCTTCATTATCAAAATATTTGGAACCATTCGCTCGTTTGATATCACTCTTATCTACGATGTTGATATCATTTTTAAATATTTGATTGTTTTCTTTTCCTTTCAAAAAAGTAGTACCTTTTGCAATGACATTTGAAGAAATAGCATTTGCAAAAACTGATAGAATATTTTTGGATATTCTTTTATCAAATACAACTGTCATTCTTTCACTCTTAATTTTTTTAGGATTTAATTTTCTAATTGCAAATTTTGATGCATTTTTTCCAATTTTTTTCGGACTTAATAAATCGCCAAAAAATCTTTTACTTGAATATTCATAATCTCTTTCCATGCTGCCATTTTCTTTAGAAACAACTTCGCAGTAAGCTGTAAATTGTGAGTTTTCATAACCATCACTAAACCCATTAGAATTGGCTAAGACAAAGTTACTTTTTTTTTCACTAAAACCTGACCCATTTGTGTTTACTATTTTAGGAGAGGAAAAAGCTACTTCTTCAGCTTCTTTCAAATAATCAATTTTTTCTTTGTTATCTAAATGAGTTTTGTCAAATAAATCTAATTCTTTTAAACCCTTAAAATGTAAATCTTTATCCGGTAATGAATTTAATTCATCTTCTGGTGTAATTTTTGTAGCTACAAAACATTTTTCTACTAATTCATCTAAAACATTCTCTTTAAGATTTGAACTAATTAAAGAAGATTTTTTTTTACCGAAATATGTTGTTAGTTCAGCGCCTAAATTTTCAGATCTTGTAGACCCATCAATTTTTTTATTTCTATAGTTAATATCTTCTGAAACCGAATTTGATACAACAACACTCGCATCTGTTGCTCCAAGTTTTTTGGCTTTTGTGAGAATTCTTTCTGAAATATTTAATAAATAATTTTTATCTTTAATCATTTATTAAATTTGTGTACCACCAACAGTCATTTTATTAATAAGTAAAGAAGGCTGACCAACGCCGACTGGAACACCTTGACCAGCTTTACCACATGTACCTATACCTGGATCGAGCATCATGTCATTTCCAACCATAGCGATTTCTTTTAAAGAAGAAGGTCCGTCTCCAATAAGAGTAGCTCCTTTGAGTGGAGCACCAATTTTTCCATTTATTATTTCATAAGCTTCGGTACAATTAAAAACAAATTTGCCTGAGGTAATATCTACTTGCCCCCCTCCAAAACTTACTGCAAATATTCCTCTATCAACTGATTTAATCATTTCTTCTTGAGTATTGTTTCCTGAAAGCATGATAGTATTTCTCATTCTTGGCATAACAATATGCTTATAACTTTCTCTTCTACCATTGCCTGTAGATTTTGTTTTCATAAGTCTAGCATTTAATCTATCTTGCATAAAATTTTTAAGAATACCATTTTCAATTAAAACTGTTTTTTCAGTTGGTGTACCTTCATCATCAATGTTTAAACTTCCCCTTCTATTATTAAGAGTCCCATCATCAATAATAGTTACACCATCACTAGCAACTTTCTTTCCAACTAAATCATGAAAAACAGAAGTTTTTTTTCTATTAAAATCTCCTTCTAGTCCATGACCTATTGCTTCGTGAATTAATATAGCAGGCCAACCAGGACCTAAAACTACCTTCATTTCTCCAGCGGGAGATGGTTTACTTTGTAAATTTGTATTTGCTATTCTAAAAGCTTCATCGCATACACTTTTCCAATTCTCGTTTTTCAAATAGTCGTCATAAGATTGACGACCCCCAACCCCGTAAACTCCTGTTTCTTTTCTTCCGTTCTTCTCAAGCATTATTGATACATTCACTCTAACAAGTGGTCGTGAGTCTGTTAACAGCTCTCCACCTAATCTAAGTATTTCTATATCTTTTTTTTCTCCTAAAAAATTTGCTGTAACTTGCTTTACTGAAGCATCAATTGATCTGGCATATTCATTAATTTTATTAAGTAATTTGATTTTAGAGTCCATAGATTTGTTATCTGTTGGGTCAATTTCTTTATAAAATTTTTGATTAGTTTTTTTAATTTGGTGATCATAATTACCTTTGTAGCTAGATAAAGTAGATTTTAAATTCTTGCTTGAATTTTTTAAAGAATTTTCAGAGATATCATTTGAGTGTGAGTAAGCAACAACATCGCCAGTTATTGCTCTAAATCCATAGCCAACATCATTAGTAAAATTTGAACTTTTGATTTTGTTATCGTCCAAAATGATCGATTCAGATTTCGAATTTTCTAAATATAGCTCTCCATCATCGCAATTGTTTAATGTTGAAGAAACAATACTTTCAGCCTTATTTATATCTAAATCAGTGTTATCAAAAAACTTTGACATATACGGAATTTAAGGAATGTCAAATTTTTATCAACTGCAAATTTGGCACATTAATTAAAAAAATCTATTACTTTTTCAACTATAAAATCACTAACTCTTATATTTGATTGATAAGTTACACCAGATACATGTGGAGTTAGAATACAATTCATTTCTTTTTTTACCTTTTTTAAAAATTTTTTATTAACTGGTTCATTTTCAAATACGTCTAAAGCAAAACCAGAAATTAAGTTTTTGTTATAGGCATCCAATAGATCGTTCTCATTTATAATAGTACCTCTTGAAGTATTTATAATTATCGGTTTCTTTTTCATTTTGATAAAAGAATTTTTATTAATAAGATTTTTGGTTCCTTTAGTTAAAGGAATATGTAAAGAAATAATATCAGAATTTTTTAATAAGTGGTGTAAGCTTGAAAAAAAAAAATTTTTTTTTTTGTTGTATTCTTGCTTATATTTATCATACAAAATTATTTTTAAACCAATTTTTGAACAGTATTCCGAAACTTTTTTTCCAACTGATCCATATCCAATAACTCCTATGCTTTTACCTTTTAATTCTTCGGAATTAATAGTTGTTCTAGGCCATGTGCCGTTAAGTATTCCTGCATAAAACATGGGAATTTTTTTAGTTAACATTAGCGAACAAGTGCCAACATATTCAGCAACAGAGTCAGCATTCATACCAGTCGCAGGTTGGACACGAATTTTATTTGAGTTACAATACTCAGTATCAATGTTGTCCAGTCCAACTCCAAGTCTTCCAATGAATCTAATTTTATTTGCGTCATGTAGGAGTTTTTTATTAACAAGAGTTTTGTTCCTGACTATTAAGCAATCAAAATCTTTAATTTTCTTAGTTATCTCTTTGGGATATTCCCAAAGTTTTTCATCATAGTGAACTTTGAACACCTTTTTAAGTTTGTTTAAACTTTTCTTGTTTATAAACTCTGTAATTAATATTTTAGCCATCTATTTAATTTTTATAGATCTCTGAACCAAAGACCTTCTGGTAATGGAACTAAGAGTAAGTTTTTAAATCCAAAATATAGTAATAAAATAAATCCACTACCTAATATCATATATATAAATATCTTTTTAAAAGATAAATTTAGACCAGAATTAATTAAGACAATTAGATTAAAAGAAATTAAACTTGAAATGATAAAGCCAGCTCTTTCTAAAAAATAAATCCACATGAAAAAAACAACAGTTAGAAGAGGAATTTTAACAAAAGATATTGTTTGGTTTATTACTTTTATTTCAATTTTAAATGACCTCACAATAAGGATGATTGACAATATAATTAATATTGTTGTCATGGCGTATGGAAAAACGGCCCCAAATGGACTTAAAGTGCTTGCTTCATAGAAAAGAATTAACGATAAAATTACAAAAAATATTCCTGAGATAAATGATACCTTGTCTTTAACTAATTTTAGCATTTTTTCTCCTATTATAAATTTTTTTTAAAGCTGGTAAAAATAGGCCCATTAAAATAAAGATCACTAAGATTATCGAAATTGGTCTGGCAAAGTAATTAGCTAAGATATTTTCCTGAGCATTTCCAATAATATACGCCTGAACAAAACCTTGTTCTGCAATTTGTCCTAAAACTAAACCTAAAACTATGGGTGAAGCTTTAAAGCCTGCTCTATTTAAAATCCAACCAACTATTCCAAAAAAAAACATAAAATATACGTTTAAAATATTATTTTGAATCGAGTAACTTCCAATAATTGTTAAAAAAATAATTATTGGTATTAAAATTTCTTTCGGTATTTTAATTATTGATTTATAGGCATATCTTCCCATTAGAAGACCTAATGGCAACATTATAATTGTAGCTAAGAATAATCCAAATATGAAAGTGTATACTATTGAGGATTGTTGAGTAAATAATGTATCTCCAGTTCTTATTCCTTGCACTAAAAGTGCGCCCAGAATTACGGCGTCAGGTGGGGTGCCCGGTATACCTAAACAAAGAGTTGGGATAAATCCACCGCCTACTGTTGCGTTGTTTGCTGTCTCAGAAGCTATCAAACCCTCAGGTTCACCTTTGCCAAAGTTTTGTTTATTTTTGGAAGCTCTCTTTGCTTCACCATATGAAACAATACTAGCTATGCTTCCGCCCGCACCTGGTAGGATCCCAATAAAAGTTCCTATCAAAGCTCCTCTTATAGCTTCGAATTTTTTTTTAAAAATTATTAAAAATGATTCCTTTAATCTTAAGTTTTTAGGTGTTTCACTATCACTCAAATGCTTTCCCTTCATGCTTGTAAGATCTAAAATTACAGGAACACAAAATAAACCTATCATTGCGCTTACAATTTCAATTCCACTATTTAAAAAACTTATATTCCATGTCATTCGGATATCGCCACCTACAACAGCAACACCAATCATTGACATTAGTAAACCAATGCAAGCTCCAATGAGAGATTTTATGTTATCTCCTTCAGCTAAGGTTGAAATTAAAGTTAAACCTAAAATTGCTAGCCAAAAATATTCTGTTGGTCCAAATTTTAAAGAAACACTTGCTAAAGGCGGCGCAAACAATGCAAGGCAAATCACACCAACTGTTCCACCTACAAAAGAAGACATACAGCTGATTGACATTGCAAGATCGCCATTACCATTTTTTGCCATTGGATAACCGTCAAAAGTAGTAGCTACTGCAGAAGGTGTTCCTGGAGTATTTATTAAAATTGCAGACCAAGATCCCCCGAAAATAGCTCCAGTGTATATGGCACCTAAAACAATCAAGCCAGAAGATGGCTCGAGTGCAAATGTAAAGGGAACTAAAATAGCAACTGCCATAGTTGCTGAAAGTCCTGGCAGAGCACCAATAATGATGCCCGCCAGAACTCCCGAAAATGCTAAGCCTAAATTAAGAAGGCTTAATGATGACAAAAAATCTGCAAATATATTTGTCATTCAAAAACTTGGTTATTTAATTAAACCAAGTTCTTTAGCAATAGCTTTATTTGCCTTTTGTTGTTGTCTCATAAACTTCTTAACGTCTTTATGACCGATATTTACAACCACAAAAGCATTGTCTTCCATTTGTTTAATAAATGCTGGATCAGAATTTATTTTCATAATTCTATCAGACCATTCTTTAACAGTTGCTTTTGAAGCAGATTTTGGAAGTGCATATCCTCTGTAAGCTCCAGAAACAATGTTGTATCCTAATTCTTTGAATGTAGGAACATTTGGAAAAGCAGGTAATCTCTCCTCAGAGGCAACTGCAAGCATTCTTACTTTTTTACCTTGTTTAGCCGCAACTGTTGAATAACCTGCTTCAGCTAAAACTTGTTTACCTAATAATGCTTGAACAGCAGCACCCGTTCCTTTGAAAGGAACATATGTTGTTTTAACTTTAGCTTTTTTATTTAAACTAATTATTAAAAGGTGATTTGCAGAGTAAGTTCCAGATCCACTAAAAGTTAATTTTCCTGGATTACTTTTCGCAAAGTTAAGCAGGTCATCTAAGCTTTTGTAAGGACTAGAAGCCTCAACTAAAATTGCATCTGGCGTATAGTGGAAAAAAGAGAAAACGTTTACATCTTCTGTTTTGTATCCAGCCTTTTCACCTTTTGCTATTGGCTGCATAATTATGTGCGGAAGATTGACTCCCATTATCACACTTCCATCACCTTTTTCTGCATTTAGAGAAGACCAACCAACTGATCCTCCTCCACCTGGTTTGTATTGCACAACTATATCATCATTATAAATACTTTTATAATATGGTTGTTGCATTCTGGCAGTAACATCGGACTCACCACCAGGTCCAAATGGGATTATGTTTGTTACACCTGCATTTGCACTACTGAAACTAACTAATGTCAGCGATAAAATTGCAAGGAACTTATTAAAATAAGATTTTAATTTCATTACATTTCTCCTATTGTTTATTTTAAATGATTAAGGGTATTTAGATTAACACTTATTGTCAATATGGATTAAAATCCGATTTAGGTAGATTTTGAGTTAAAAAATTATAGGTTAATTTCTCGATTAATAAAATGAAAATTATAGACATACAAGAAAAAACCGTTCCTATAAGTTCTGAGATCAAAAATGCATATATTAGTTTTGCAAAAATGGACTGTAGTGTAGTAGCGATCAAAACTGATGTAAAAATTGATGGAAACAATGTTGTGGGATATGGATTTCACTCTAATGGAAGATATTCAGTTAGTGAGCTTTTAAAAAAAAGATTTTTACCAAGAATTAAAGATGCAGAGGAAAAAGAACTTTTAAACGATGAGGGAAATAATTTTAGCCCACAAAAAATATGGAAAATTTTAATGCAAAATGAAAAACCTGGTGGTCACGGTGAAAGAAGCACTGCCGTTGGGACAATTGATATGGCAGTTTGGGATATTGTTTCGAAGATTGAAAAAGTGCCTTTGTATGAACATTTGGCGAAAAAATATGGAAATGGAAAATTTACAAATAAAATTTTTATTTATGCGGCTGGTGGATATTACTATCCAGGCAAAGACATTCAAATGTTGCAAGAGGAAATGAAAAGTTATTTAGACTTAGGAATTTCGACAGTTAAAATGAAAATTGGAGGTACATCTCTCAAAAATGATTTAAAAAGAATAGAGAGTGTTTTAAAGTTAGTTGGCGACGGTAAAAACTTATGTGTGGATGCTAACGGACGATTTGACCTTGAAACTGCAATTGAATATGGAAAAGCATTAGAACCATATAATTTAAAATGGTATGAAGAAGCTGGTGATCCTCTTGATTTCAAATTAAATTCAGAACTTTCAAAAAACTACAAAAATGGACTTGCAACTGGTGAAAATCTTTTTTCTATGCAAGACTCTAGAAATTTAATTCGTTACGGTGGTATGAGAAAAGAAATTGATTGGCTTCAATTTGATTGTTCATTAAGTTATGGACTTGTTGAATATCTTAAAACTTTAAATATGATGAAAGAATATAATTGGAGCACTACAAGAGTAATACCCCATGGTGGTCATCAAATATCTTGTAATATAGCTGCTGGTTTAAACTTAGGTGGTAATGAAATTTATCCAAGTTTATTTCAACCTTTTGGCGGTTTTCCAGATTCATCTAAAATAGAAAATAGTTATGTTACTTTTCCAAAGTTTATTGGTATGGGATATGAGAATAAAAAAAAATTAAACGATCTTTTTTCAGAATTATTTAATTAAACTTTAAATAGTTTTTTAGAAAATTATTTATAATTTACTAATTTAAATTATCTAAAATTTTTTGTTTTAATTTAGGTATTTTTAAAAAGTTTAATCCTACATTATCAGAATTGATATGTATGAGTTTTCCTTTGTTATCATAAGTTGTTAAACTGACCAATGGTAAATTAATTTCGTTATCGCATTTAATATCATAAAAAAAATGCTCAATTTGAGGATCAATCATTGGATCGGAGAGATCGCCAAGTTCTAATAATTCTGGTCCATTGTTTGATGTATTATATTTGCAATTTAAGCCTGAATACTTATTGAAATCAAAAGAGTTAATTTTATAATTTTCAACTTGATTATAAATATTATCAAAAAATTCAAATTGAATTAAATCTTTTTTTTCAATAAATTGTATTTTTCTGAAAAAATTTGCCCCACCGATTGAAAGAACTCTCCTGCTTTGATCTTTTTTTAAAAAATTCACAATTTTATTTAAAAAAAGTTCAGATACGTACTCTTGATGTATGGGAAATATTATTCTTGTATAATTATCTAATTCTGTATTTACAAATTCATAGTCATGAATTATATCATATTCTTCAATTATTTTTGAAATATTAAAGATAGATTTAGAAAGTTTATCAGACCATAATATTTTATCTATATGTGGAACTTCGGTACTATTTGTAATATAGCTAACATTTGTAACTGTATTTTGATTTATCGTAAGTAGATTACTTGAGTAATTATAAAAATTAGAAATAGGTAATACAATCAAGTTTTTATTTTTATTCTTTCTAATATTTTCTATTGAAAAATAAAAATAAATTTTTTCTTTTGGACTATTTACTTCAAATATAGTTCCTTTTAAATATATGCTATTTTTGCAGGTGTTTATTAAATCGTTAATTTTAATACGATAATTTTGTTTGAAAGTACGTTCAAAACATATTTCATTTTTATTGTGACTATAATTCTCAATTAAAATTTTGTTATCTTTTTTTTTAATAAATTCTTTTTTTCCGTAATTATATGGACCAATTCCATATCCATATTTATTTTCTGAATAAATATAAATACTTTCAGATGGTTTTATCTTAAAGGAATTTAAACTATCAGACTTTATTAAAAACTTATCTTTAAACTTTTTTTCATTTTTACTTTGGGGGAAAAAAATATTTTTAGCATGATATTTCCAATTAAAATAGTTAGGGAAAAAATCTTTTATATTTTTAAATTTATCATTGCCTATTGTTATGTTTATTAAAATATAAGTTAAAAAAAAAAGTGTAGCAAAAATTAAACTATAAAAGAGATTTTTTCTCATTTCTTAAAATTAGAATTATTTTGCCGTAATTTTGTTAATATTGATGTTTCCTATATAGAACATTAAGGCCACGTACTGAATTAAAGCGTAAATTGCTATTGGAGTTATATATTCAATCTCATTAAATAATTGTGCACCAACGATAAAACCCATTGCCCCATTTTGTAACATAGCTTCAATCATTATAGTTCTTTGTACTTTTATATCTTTTAAGGCGTACCTTGTTATCAAATATACTGTAGTTAATACTGAAATAATTACAACAAATGCAATAGCTCCTGCATCAGCAAAATACCCACCTAAATTTCCTTGTTCAGTAAATATCGCAACTAATAAAATAATTACGAATAGAGCAAGGGCTGCTCTATCAAACTTTAAATTATTTTGCTCAGAAAACCTTTTGAAATTCCCTCTAACTAAAATTCCTACAAATGTTGGTAAAGCAATAAATAAAAACATCCTTACCGAAAATTTCAAAAGATTTAGATCAAATTCTACTGATGAAAAGAAGGCCGCATAGATCTTTAAAAATATTGGGATGGATATAAATGACACTAATCCACAAATTGAGGTAATAGTTATTGATAATGCTACATTTCCTTTTACAAGTTTAGTCGCGTAATTTGACATTACTGCAGAAGGCAAGATTAATAACAAGAATACTCCCAGTTGAAACTCTGCCTGCATTGGAAAAAGGGAAATAATAATAATTCCGATTAATGGAAGCATTATCATTTGACATATTAAAGCTACAATAAGATTTCTCGGTTTTTTTAATACTTCAAAGAAGTCTTTATAAGATAAATTAAGACCTAAAGAAAACATGATAAAAATCATGCCAATTGGCCCAACAGTTTTTACAAATTCCACAATTCCCTCATGAGCTTTATGGAGGAAAAAAAAATTAAATTCAAGGTATATTTGTTCATTTTGGGGTTGCGAATTCGTTAAATTTAGGATTATTTGCATTAATAATAAAAAATGTCATTAAAAGAGTTAAAATTTTCAAATCAAATCCAAGAAGAACAAGTTAAATCTGTCTATCACAAAAACTTTAATTATATAATTACTGAAAGATTTTATTTTCAACAACAGTGGCTGTTTAATGCTTATAATAGATTTAAAGACTTCGATAAATATTTGATTTTAATATATTTGCTTCAAAAAACTTTTAGAGCATACGGAGATTTCCAGATTAAAAATACGTATGATGAGTTTTATGCCAAAGAAACATTTGAAATTCCTAGAATAAACGTAATAGATTTATCAAGAGAATTATTAATTTCAAAAGAAACAACAAGAAGAAAAATCTTAGAGCTTGAGCGTGATGGCGTAATTAAAAAAGATAAGAAAAGAATATTGATAAATCGAAAAGGACAAGAGTATCAAAAACCAAAAGACTCTATTAAATCCATGGCTAGATTAATGTCCAGATTTACAGATTTTTTAAGCAAGTCAAATCTATTAGAAAAAAAAATTGAAGGTGATATTTTGGAGAAAAGAATTAAGGAAAATTTTACACAAATTTGGACTCACTTTTTTGACAATCAAATAACAACTATTATGCGATGGAAAAAATTTTTTGGAGATATAGAAACTTGGTCTATATGGGGTCAATGTGTTTACAATCAAAATCTTGTTCTAAATAAAAATTTTAAAGCAAACATAAGTCCTGATTTAACATCAGATAATTTTCTCGTAAAACTTAATAATGAGGGTGTTCAGGGTTTAAATGCAATGACAATATCGGAACTATCAGGAATACCAAGACCGACAGCTCTTAGAAAATTAAATAATTTAGTAAAAAGAAAATTAATTAAAAAAGACAAAAAAAGTCTTTATCTCATTTTTGCACAACCAAAAATAGATCCCGGTGTGATTGAAAGGGATTCAGTTCTAAGGGAAGTAAGGGATATTAATAAAAAAAATGAAGTAGGTTTTATTAAGATGTTAACTAGAATATTAAATAATATCGTATTCGTTTAAATAGATGCGATAATTCCAGTAATCACTATTACTGAACCAATTAGACCTAAGAATAAAAGATTTTCTTTTCTTTCTTTTTTCTTCTCGTCTCTTACTCTTGATAGTAAATCGTTGATATCAACTTTGATATTTTGAGTTTTTTTAAGCTCTTCTTGATGATCGTAACTTGATGTCTCCCCACTCATAAATATTATTAAACACCACTCGATTCGGTTTTTCAAGAATAAAATTGTTCAAAATGAGTTGAATGTTTTGGGCAGTAAGTTACTTTAAAACATTTTTGTCCAAAATGGTCTTATAATGAATTCAGTTTCTTGTCGTTTAAAGGTCGGGTAATCACAGAAGCTTGGTATTTTTTTTTCTCAATCTCTATCTCAAAGGCTTCTTTATCTATCTCTTCACTGCCTAAGCCAGAGTTTATATATCCAAAAGCTAAACTTTTGTTGTAATTAAAAGAGTAGCAGCCTGAGGTTGTACGTCCTACAATCTTATCTTTTAAATAAATGGGTTCATCATGAAGCAACAATGGTGCTCCTTCTTTAGAATTGTTCAAAATGAGCATTTTAAATTTCTTATGATCTTTTTTATCTCGTTTTTTCTCTAAAGCAGCCCTTCCAATAAAATTTATATTCTTCTTAAAACTGACAGCAAAGTTTAAACCTGCCTCAAATTGGTTTTCCTCAGGTGAAATATCATGGCCCCAATGTAAATAACCACTTTCCATCCTCATAATATCCATTGCATGCATTCCACAAAGAGAAATTTTATAAGTTTTTCCTATATTCATTAAAATATCAAAAATTTTTAAAGCATTTTGTTTTTTAACATATAGTTCAAAACCTAATTCTCCCACATATGAAATTCTTTGAGCCCAAACTTGTACATTATCAATTCCAATAAATTTAGCTGTAGCGAATTTAAAGTTTTCATTAGAAAAATCATCTGAACTAATTGAAGAAATCATTTCTCTACTTTTTGGTCCAAATAAACCTAGACAACAATAATCCTCTGTTACATCAGTTAATTCTACATCTTTCGAAATATGCTTTAAAATATGAAATTTATCATGTTCTCTATTTGCAGCAGAAGAAACAATTCTAAAATAATTCTTTTCAATACAGATAACAGTTAAATCAGTTTCAATTCCGCCATCTTTATTTAACATTTGCGTATATTTAATTTTTCCAGGTTCGTTTGGAATATTTGCTGTACATAAAATTTGTAATTCTTCATGTACTTTTTCACCTTTTAAATCAAATTTTGAAAAAGGTGATAATTCAAATAAACCTACATTTGATCTTGCGTTTTTTGTTTCAAATTCTGCACTTGGATACCAATTTTGATAATTGTAACTATATTTATAATCTTTATCTTTTTCGTCTTTTGAAAACCACATTGGTCTTTCATATCCACCTGAAACACCAAAACATGCACCATGATCTTTTAATCTATCATGATAAGGAAGAGTAATTACATTTCTTGAGGTTATATGTTGTTTATAAGGCCAATGCATTCCATATAAATCACCGAGTGTTTCTGTAACTCTTTCTTTAATAAAATTAATGCCAGAGTGAAATTTTTGAAATCTTTTAATGTCATAACTAAATATATCTTCATTAATATGGCCATTCATCATCCATTCGGCTGTTACTTTACCAACTCCACCAGCACTTGCTATTCCAATACTATTTAATCCACAACAAACAAAAAAGTTTTTAACTTCAGGAACTTCACCTAACAAAGTATTTGTGTCAGGTGTAAAAGATTCTGGACCTGCAAAAAACTTTCTTATTCCTGTTTTTTCAAGAATAGGAAATCTTTTCATGCATGCATTTAAATAAGGTTCAAAATGTTCAAGATTTTCTGGAAACTCACCAAAAGAAAAATCTTCTGGAACTTTATTTGTTTTGTCAAACGCTGGGATAGATTTTCCCTCAAATATTCCTAAAAGTAATTTTCCAGCATCTTCTTTAAAATAAGTTCTACTATCAAAATCTCTAATTACAGGTAAATCTTTTGGAACTTCTTTTATTGGTTCAGTAATTACATAAAAATGTTCAGCAGGATATAATGGAATACTTACACCTAATTTTTCTCCAATTTGTCTCGACCACATTCCGGTTGCTAAAACAATATATTCACATTCAATTTTTTCCCCATTAACAACTACCCCTTCTATTCTTTTATTTTTAACCAAAATATCTTCAACAGGTGAGTCTTCAAAAATTTTTGCACCTTCTGCTCTTGCAGCTTTTGCAAGTAATTGAGTAATTCCAGACGGGTCTCCTGATCCATCACCTGGCATTAAAATACCTCCAAGCAAATCATCATTTTTAATTAATGGAACTTTTTCTTTAATTTGATCTTTATTTAAAATTTGAACATCAACATCGAAAAGTTGAGCAGTGGTTGCTTGTCTTTTTAATTCCTGCCATCTACCCTCTTCTTGAGCAATTGACATTGCACCATTTAAACGAAGTCCTGCTGAGTGATCTACTTTCTTTTCTAGTTCTTTATAAAGGTCTAAAGAATATTTTCTTATTTTTGTAATTGTTGCAGAGGGTCCTAATTGACTGACTAATCCTGCAGCATGCCAAGTGGTTCCTGAAGTTAGTTTATCTCTTTCTAAAAGGATAACATCTTTCCAACCAAACTTAGCTAGATGATATACACATGAACAACCTACTACCCCACCCCCAATAACTACCACCTTTGCTGAACTTGGAATTTTTTTCATTTTAATTCAATGCTTCTGAAGGAGAAAGAAATTTATGACCAAAAGTATCTGCTACGGCTTTATAAGTTACATTACCTTTACAAACATTTAAGCCTGCTAAAAAGTTGGGATCATCTTTTAAAGCTTTCTGATAACCGTCTTTTGCTAATCTATTCAAAAAGGGTAAAGTTACTTTATTTAGTGCAAGAGTTGATGTTCTTGGTACTCCACCTGGCATGTTAGCTACACAGTAATGAACTATGTCATCTACTATATAAGTTGGATTTGCATGTGTAGTTGGTTTACTAGTTTCAACGCAACCTCCTTGATCAATTGCAACATCTACAATAACAGATCCTCTCTTCATTAATTTTAACATATCTTTTGTAACTAATTTTGGAGCTTCTGCACCTGGTATTAATACGCCTCCAACTAAAAGATCTGCCTCAGAGATTAATTTTTTTAAATCAATATTATCTGATTGTTGAGGAATAATTTTATCTCCAAATTTTTTAGTTAGTTCTTCTAGTCTCTTTTCTGATTTATCGACAATATGGACTTTTGCCTGCATACCGGTAGCAATAATAGCTGCGTTTTCTCCAACAACTCCACCACCTAAAATAACAACAGTTCCTCCCTCAACACCTGGGGCTCCACCTAAAAGTAAACCTCTGCCTTTTTGATTTTTTTCTAAACAATGTGCTCCTGCTTGAACTGACATTCTTCCAGCTACGGCACTCATTGGGGCTAAAAGTGGTAATCTTCCATTTTGATCAGTGACAGTCTCATAAGCTATACAAACACCTTTAGAATTAATCAATCCTTGTGTTAGCTCTTTTGCTGCAGCAAGATGCAGATAAGTAAATACAATTTGGTTTTCTCTTATCATTTTAACCTCGTTTAAAAGAGGTTCTTTTACTTTTACAATTATTTCAGAGTCGTTAAAAATATCTTCAGCTTTGTCGATTATTTTTGCACCAGCAGAGGTATAATGTGAATTCTCAAATCCAGCTTCATGTCCACCGTTATTCTCTACTAAGACCTCATGACCGTTGGATACTAAATCTTTTACGCTTTCAGGGGTTAAACCAATTCTTGTTTCTTGAGGTTTTATCTCTTTGGGGACACCAATTTTCATAAAGAAAATTAATTCTTTTTACTTTTACTATAGTTAGTAATTCCAGTTCTTAATTTTTCTATTATTTCATCAATATGTTTTTTCTCACATATAAACATAGGTGCAATAATAAGTGCATCACCAGTCGCTTTGAAATTAACTCCAGCATCATAACAATGTTTGAAAGTTGCAAGCCCCGCTTTACCAGGTTTTCCATCCATTTTAATATCTATTCCACCCATCATTCCATATCCTCTTATGTTTTCTACAACATCAATATCTTTTAATGAAAATAAACCTTCTTGGAAGTAAGGAGCTAATTCTTTTGCTCTTTTAAAAATATCTTCTTTTTCAAAAATATCCTGAACAGCTAAAGCAGCAGCTACAGATATAGGAATTCCTGAATAAGTATATCCATGAAATAATTCTACAGATCCTTTGGGTGATGCATCCATGACTGCATCATAAATTTCTTCTTTGCAAGCAACAACACCAAATGGAACAATTCCATTAGTTGTAGCTTTTGCCATCGTCATAATATCTGGAGTAACACCAAACTCCTGTGCGCCAAAAGCAGAACCTGTTCTACCCCATCCAGTTATTACTTCATCAAAAATTAAAAGAATATTATGTTTGTCACAAAGTTCTCTTAATCTTTGTAAATATCCAACTGGTGGAACTAGTGTTCCTGTCGAACCTGCAATTGGTTCAACAATACATGCTGCAATATTTTCAGCGCCAAAGTTTGTACAAATTCTTTCTAAGTCATTTGCAATTTCTGCACCTGTTTCTGGTTGACCAGATACAAATTTATGTTCGTCTAAGTGGGTATGTCTCATGTGAACTACACCTGGCATCAACACACTTGCATATGCTTTAACGTTATTAATCATACCGCCAACGGAAGTGGCTCCAATATTCATACCATGGTAAGCTCTTTCTCTTCCAACAAATCTAAATCTTTGACCTTCACCTCTTGCTTTGTGATACGCTACACTAATTTTTATTGCAGTCTCTACAGCAGTAGATCCACAAATTGTATAAAAAATTCTATTTAAGTTTCCTGGAGTATGTTTTGAAATTCTCGTTGCTAATTCAAAAGATCCACCAAAGCCTTGTTGAAAAGGTTGAGCATAATCCAATGTTTTTAATTGATTTGTAATTGCATCAATAATTTCCATTCGACCATGACCAAGTGGATTACAAAAAAGTCCAGAGCTTGCATCAATTTGAGTATTTCCCTCATGGTTTTTTAAATAAACACCTTTTGCTTCAGTAATTAATCTTGGTCTCTCTTTAAAATCTTTATTGGATGTAAACGGCATCCAATGTTCGTTAAGAGAATTTGGAATTGAGGGTTTTTGACTCATAAATTATCTAATAACTATATATTTAGACTAATTAATATTAATTAACTATAAAAATCTATTATACACATACAACCAAAAATTGAATAGTCTATTTTGACACTCATTGTTGTTAACAACCCCATTTACATTGGTTCTTTTTTCAACTTAAATACTGGTTATAAATTTAATTAAGGAGAGGAATAAATGAGAAAAATACTAAGTTTTATTCTTGGAAGTATACTAGCTCTTAACTTAACTATTTCAGTTGCTAATTCAGCTGCAAAAGAAGTTAGAGTTGCTTACTTTTTAGAATGGCCTAGTCCAAACCTTGAAGATATGCAAAAGAAAAACTTTGCAAAAGCTTTAGGGGTGCCAGTTAAATGGACAAATTTCACAAACGGTGGAGCAATGACTGACGCTATGTTAGCGGGAGACATTGACATTTCTTACTCACAAGGATTAGTACCTTTTATTAACGCAGTTAAATCTAAAGCACCTATCAAGCTTGTAGATATAGCTATGGAATATGGAATGGGTGGAACAACTTGTGTAACTTCAAATGCTTCAGGTATTACAAAAGCTAATGCTACTGAACTTGAAGGTAAAAAAGTTGCTGTACCACTAGGAACAATGGCTGAATACGTTTTCGACGAAAGTATGAAAGTTGTTGGCGCAGACAGAAAAAAAATGGATATCATTCAAATGGACCCTGAAGAAGGTGCTGCTGCATTAGTAAGCGGTGATGTTGTAATGTCATGTTTATTCGGTGGTAATTCAATTAAAGCTGCAACAGCTGTAGGAACAAGATTACTTACAGTTCAAGAAGCAAGAGACGCTGGTATCTTAGGGATAGATATAACTTCAGTAACTACTAAGTTCATGAAGGAAAATCCTGAAATGCTAAGAACTTTCATTGAAGTAACTCACGAGGCTAACGACAGGTATAGATCTGGCAAAAGTGACATGAATTCAATGTCTAAAGCTTCTGAAATGAAAGTTGGTGATATGAAAGAAACTTTAAGTGGTTTCAAATTTTTAACACCAGCAGAGACTAAGCAATCTATGACTAAAGGAAATCTTGATGCATTCTTAAAAGGAATGGGAACACCAAGAGGAAACGTAGACACTAGTTTCTTACCTTTATAATCATAAGGTCAAATAGAATTAAATAGGCGCCAATTTTTTAATTGGTGCCTATTTTTTTTATACCAATTTTAATGTAAGGTCTTGTTATGAGTGATTTAGTTTCTCAAAATCTAAATATGATCTTTAAATCTCCTAAAGGAGAGACTGTTCACGCATTAAAAGATTTAAATTTCATAATCAAAAAAGGTGAGTTGTTAACAGTTCTTGGTCCATCAGGATGTGGAAAAACAACTTTACTAAATATTGCTGCTGGTTTTATTAGACCTACATCTGGAACAATTACTTTAGGTTCAAATGAAATCAATGGTCCCGGGGTTGATAGAGGAATGGTTTTTCAACAAGGCGCTTTATTTGAGTGGTTAACGGTTTCAGAAAATGTCAACTTTGGATTAAGAATGAAGAAAAAAGATTTAGCTGAAACTCAAAAAAAAGTTGATGAGTGGTTAGAAATAGTTGGTCTAAAAGGTTTCGGAAATACTCCTACTTATCAATTATCTGGAGGTATGCAGCAACGAGTAGCGCTTGCCAGATGTTTGATTAATGATCCTGATTTAATTTTAATGGACGAACCTTTGGGTGCATTAGATGCTTTAACTAGAGAAAAAATGCAATCACTTGTTTTAAAAATTTGGAAAGAAACTGGAAAAACAATTATCTTAATAACTCACTCTGTTGAAGAAGCTTTGCTATTGGGTGAAAGATTATATGTGATGGCGCCAAGACCAGGTAGAATTCATAAAGAATATAAACTTCCATTTGCAGAAATGGGATTAAAAGAAGACTTAAGAGAAATTAAAAAAAATAAAGAATTTTCATCAAAACGAGAAGAAATACTGTCCATGATATGGAATATGGAAGAAGAAATAATGGGGAAAGATAATTAAATGTTTACCCAATTTATAACAATTTTAATCCTTGTATCGATTGTTGGATGTATTCTTTACGGAAGAAGATTAATTCGAACAGAAAAAGTTGATGCTGTATTTGGTAACCCCGAGAGAGCTAAAGGTGGAACGCATTGGATTATTGTTGGAAGCAGTGCAATATTATTAATTTGGTTATATTATTCTTGGGATATAGCGAAAGGATTTTATCCTAAATCTGCTAATGAATTATGCCAAGTTGCTAAGGTAAATGAATCTCTTTTAGGTTTAAAATATCAATTTCCTATAGAGGAGAGAGAATTTAAAAGTACATCAATAATAAAAATTGAAAATAAAAACCTTCAAATAATCACTAATGAAATACAAAGCTCTCCAAACTTAAGTAGTCCACAGAAAACAACTTTAATTGGATTTATCAACGAGACAAGAAAGTTAATTCCATTACTAACAAACGAAAATTTAATGGAAACAGATACAAAAATTCAGATTAAAGAGATGACTGAAGAAATAAGACTTTTAACGTCAAACTTTAAAAAGAATAATTACCCATTTGAAAATGATGAGCAAAAAAATGAAAGACTAAGAGCAGTATCTGAAGAAGGTGGTTGGGGTATTACAAAAATTCAATCTGGTACAGGTTCAATTGAAGATACAATTGAAGTACCTTTAGTCCCAGCTACTAATAAAGGCCTTAAATTTGATGCTGCTGCAAAAGAACTTGAGATTATAAATGATAAATTCTTTAAATTAAGAAATCATAATCTACAATTCAAAAATTCTATTAAAGCTTTAAAAGACAAAATCAAAGAATACAGGGGTAACTTAGACGATACAGAGGAAGTAGCATCTACCTTTGCAAAAAATATTGTAAAAATTGCTAGAAGAATAGAGTTTGCAAGTATTTACCCGCCTAATGCACTAAATGAAATGCAAAAGGCAATTGTTGAATTCGACAATGTTCAAAAGTCTGAACAAGGTGGATTAAGATTTGTAGATATGTTTTTATTTCCTGCAGGGACAATTGTATCAAGCGGAACGAGTTGTTCTGAACAGGGTTCTGGAAGATGGTTGCCCAAACCATCAGATACTCTTAATAAATTTATCTTAATGTCAAAACCAAGCGTTGGTTACAAAAATATACCCCTACTTTGGATTGATATGATGGATGTAAGTAAAATAATTGGATTTATTTTACCAGATTGGATTGCAGATATTCTTCCTGGGGAATACCCTACTCATACTAAAGATGGTGTAGTTGAGCAAAACTTTAAAGGAAGTGTACTTAAAGTTGTTACAGGAGATTTTAAATTATTTAAAATTCCAGTTCCCTACGGGCATATTTGGGATTCGTTTTTAAGAGTATTTTTAGGACTTATCTTTGGAATTTTAATTGGAGTTCCACTTGGATTATTTATGGGTTTAAATAGATTTGCTAAAGGTTTTTTCGATCCATTAATTGAACTTTACAGACCTGTGCCTCCATTAGCATGGGCGCCTTTAATCATTTCAGTTTTAGGTATCGATAACACTGGAAAAGTGTTTTTATTATTTATGGTCTCATTATCAATCATGATTATTTCTGCACGAGCTGGTGCATCTGGAACTCAACTTTCTAAAATTCATGCAGCTCACTCACTTGGTGCATCTAAAAAACAAATATTAAGATACGTAATCTTCCCTAACTCTTTGCCTGAAATTCTCACAGGAATTAGAGTAGCGGTTGGAATGTGTTGGGGAACACTTGTTGCAGCTGAGTTTTTAGCAGGTACTACAGGAATTGGATTTGTTGAAAATGTCGCAAAAAAATATTTCCAATATGAAGTTATTTGGATAACTATTTTCATTATGGGTATGCTGGGACTATTATTCGACGTTACATTAAGAAAAATAATAGATAAAACTATTCCATGGCGTGGAAAAGGTTAATTCTATTTTTATTCATATTTGCAGCATCAGCTGAAGCAACAGAATTAAAAATAAATAAAATTGCAGATTTAGATGCTCCTTGGGGCTCAACTTTCATATCTGATAAAGAGTTATTGATTACTGAGAAGTCAGGAAAAATTAAATTAATAGAACTGAGCGCTGGAAATGTTTCTGAAGTAACTCATAATCTTAAAATATTAGAGGATGGTCAAGGAGGTTTGTTAGATATTTTATATAAAGATGATATTGTTTTTGTTAGCTACTCAGAGGATCACGGAAAATTTAAATCTACAACTTCTATTGCAAGAGCAAATTTAGATAGAGGTGAATTAAAATTCGACAATATATTTGTTGCTCAACCCCCTATTAAATCAGGATATCATTTTGGTTCTAGACTAGCAATTAAAGATGAATTTCTTTTTGCATCCGTTGGTGAAAGAGGACAAGGAATGATAGCGCAAGATCCAACACAGCATCCTGGTAGTATTATAAGAATTAAATTAGATGGAAATATTCCAAAAGATAATCCGAGATTTATTGATAAAAAAGATTGGTTACCAGAAATATTTCAAATTGGCGTAAGAAACCCACAGGGCTTAACAGTATCACCTTTTGATAAAAAAGTTTATGCAAGCAATCATGGTGCAAAAGGCGGAGATTGGTTTGGAGAAATCAAAAAGGGTGAAAATTATGGGTGGAAAATATTAGGTTGGGGTGGAACAAATTACAGTGGAACTAAGATAGGACCAAAATGGATGCCTGGTTACACAAAAGCTATTAAATATTGGGTTCCTTCAATTGCAACAAGTGCAATAACAATTTATAAAGGTAATGAATTTAAAGAATGGAGTGGTCAAGCATTAGTTACATCTTTGAAAGATATGTCTTTAAGAAAGCTTGATTTCTCTAACACAAAAAATGTGCAAGAAGAAATTGTATTTCAAAATCAAATTGGAAGAATTAGAGATATTCAGGTTCATCCCGTCAGTGGAAAAATTTATTTCCTTGGTCAGGACGGTCTATGGTTGATGGAAAAAAACTAAAAAAAATTGTTATCCAAATTTTAAAGAAAAAAGGACTAAGTCTTTCTCATGCATCAATAAGTGCTAATGCTTTAATTAATGCTGAATATGTCGGTGCATATGGTCATGGAGTATCAAGGCTCAAGATGTATTGTGAAAGAATTAAAAAAAAAGTTATTAATCCAAAACCAAAAATCAAGATTAAAAAAATATCCAATTCAATTTCATTTATTGATGCAAATAATTCAATCGGATTTGTCGCTGCAGATACAGCTATTAAAACTTTAATTAAAAATACCAAAAAAACGGGCATTGGATTAGTCGCTGTAAAAAATTCGGGTCATTACGGTTTATCAGGTTATTACGTCGAACAAGCTGTTAAAAAAAATTTAATGGTTTGGTGTTTTACTAATGCCCCTCCTGCAATCGCACCTTTTGGGGCGAAAAAAACTTTATTTGGAACTAATCCAATTTGTTTCGGAACACCGTCAGGAGGAAAGGTGCCATTTATTTTAGACTCATCTGTTTCAATGATTAACAGAGGTATAATAAGAGTTGCTGCCCGACTTGGTAAAAAAATTCCAGCTGGTGTTGCACTAGATAAAAATGGCAACCCCACCACAGATGCTAAAAAAGCTTTAAAGGGAGTTCAGCTTCCTATTGCAGGCTTTAGAGGATCAGGACTAGCATGGATGGTAGATATTTTAAGTGGAGTTATTACAGGGGCTGCTCACGGCGGAAAGGTTAGAGACCCATTTGATGATTTTAGAGGACCCCAAAATGTTGGACATTTATTCTTAGCTATTAAACCTAATATTTTTATTGGAAAAAATTATATCAAAAGAATAAAAGAAAATATTAGGATTATTAAAAAACTTCCACGTGCCAAAGGTTTTGCCTCAATTTCCTATCCTGGAGAAAATAAAGCTAAAAGATTTTTAAAAAACTCTAAAAAGAAAATTAATTTACCAAGAGAAATAGAGAAAGATTTAGAAAAATTAATTAGTGCTTCGTCTTAATAAAAATACAAAAGTAAATCCAGTTATATACATTATAAGTGCATAAGCACCAGTGGGTATTGCATATAATATATCAGATCCAAATATTTGTGTAGAAACAAACAGTGCCAAAGTTCCATTTTGCAAACCACACTCTAAAGCAATACATTTAAGTTGCTTAACTCCAGATGCAAAAATTTTACCTAGATAATATGCAATGATCATCATTGTAACATTTAAGACTAAGGTAATTAGGCCTGCTTGTTTTAATAAATTTATCAAGTTTTCTCTTTCTTCGTAAAACGCAGCAAAGAAAAAAACAACAAACAATACAATGTTAAGTTTATTAAATATTTCTACTTTTGAAGCCACAAAACTTTCTGCAAACTTTCTTATTATCATTCCTAATATAACTGGCACGGTAACAACTAAAAACATTTTAAATGCGATACCAATCATTGATATGTTTTCTGCAATATTGGTAATTCCAAACAAATCAGCAGATGTAAAAATTATAAAAGGAACTGTAATAATACTTATTAAACTTATTATAGCTGTTAAAGAAATTGATAATGCTACATCTCCGTCAGCAAATTTTGTCATAATGTTTGAAGTAACTCCTCCTGGTGCTGCTGCAATAATCATTACTCCAATTGCAATTTCAGGAGGTGTTTTTAAAATTATAATAAGTAAGTAAGCAACGATTGGAAGAATTATTAATTGTGAAACAAAACCAACAATAAAATCTTTAGGTGTTTTCAATACTCTTGTAAAATCTTCAAGTTTTAAACCTAATCCTAAACCAAGCATTATTAATGCAAGTGTTATCGGTGCTATTTTTGTTACAATTTCCACAGTTTATATTACCACAAATATGCTCAAATTCCTTTATACTCAGTATAAAAACAAATATAAGATTTTTAATGATTTCAGATAAGCAAATAGTGTGTCCCAACAATCTTTTGGATGCAGCTAGCAAAAAGAAAGGTGTAAGCGCAGCAATTGTAAATGCAGGTAAACCTTTGCCAATGCTTTCAGTAATGGATGCAGTTAAAGAAAACTTAATCAAACCAATTTTTATAGGGGATAAAGAACAAATTCAAAAATGTGCTGAGGAAATTAAATTTGATATTTCTCTATATGAAATAATTCATGAACCAGTAGAAAATAATACTGCAATAGTGGCTGCTAAATTAGCAAAACAAGGAAAAATCAAAATTATAGTTAAAGGTCATATTCATACAGATATATTAATGAAAGAAGTTTTAAAAAGAGAATATCAGCTTTTAGGAAAAACTAGACTTAGTCATATTTGGCATATGTCTTTAGATAAAGATGACAAGCCTTTAATCATTACAGATGGAGCTCTAAATGTTTTGCCAAATGTTAAAACTAAGATGCATATTTTAAAAAATGTAATAAATTTCTCAAAGAGAATTGGAAATAACAGACCTAAAGTTGCAGTTTTATCTGCGACAGAAGAAGTTTTAGATAGTATTCAAAGTTCAATAGAGGCAAAAGAAATAACTGAATTATCAAAAAAAGAAAATTTAGATGCAGATGTTTTTGGTCCACTAGCATTTGATAACAGTATATCGAAAAAATCAGCATCCATAAAAGGAATAAAAAATATTGTTGCAGGTGATGCTGATGTTTTATTAGTTCCAAGTGTAGAGGCAGGAAATTCCTTGGTTAAAATGATGATATATTTTATGGGAGCTTGTGCTGCAGGAGTTGTTGTTGGTGGAAAAGTTCCAGTAGTTATAACTAGCAGATCAGATGAAGCAGTTGCAAGATTAGCTTCTATAGCTGCAGCAGTTGTTGCATTAGATTAAGAATGAAATATAAATTAATATAAATGACAATAAGATATTTGAAAAAAGCAACTAAAACAGCTTCAACTGATGATACTAAAACTAAAGAGATTGTTCAAAATCTATTAAAAAATCTTGAAAAATCAAAGGAAGAAGGTTGTAAAGAATTAACGAAAAAGTTTGACAAATACGATGGAGAAATAATTGTATCTAAAGAAAAAATTGAAGAGATTAAAAAAAAATTAAATCAAAAAACCAAAGACGATATTAAATTTTCTTACGAAAGGGTTAAAAAATTTGCTGAAGCACAATTAAAAAATTATGGACAAGACTTTGAAGTTGAGCTTTCAAATGGATTATATGCTGGCCAAAAACTAGTGCCGGTAAACACGGCTGGGTGTTATATACCTGGAGGAAGATACGCACATATTGCATCAGCTGTTATGAGTGTAACTACTGCAAAAGTAGCTGGAGTAAAAAACATTATCGCATGCAGTCCACCAAAAGAAAACATTGGTGCCCACCCCTCTATAATTTATACAGCCGATTTATGTGGCGCAGATGTAATTTTAAATTTAGGTGGAGTTCCAGCTATTGCTGCAATGACTTATGGTTTGTTTGGTAATGCACCTGCTGATATTTTAGTTGGACCTGGAAATCAATTTGTTGCTGAAGCTAAAAGAATTTTATTTGGTAAAGTTGGTATAGATTTATTTGCTGGACCAACAGAAATTGGAATTATAGCGGATGAAACAGCAGATCCGGAGATTGTTGCGGTTGACTTAGTAGGACAAGCTGAACATGGTTATAACTCACCTGCTTGGCTATATACTACAAGTCAAAATTTAGCTGACGCAGTTATGAAAAGGGTTCCAGAATTAATTGAAGAATTACCTGAGGTACCAAAATTAAGTGCTGAAGCAGCATGGAGAGATTATGGTGAAGTTATTTTGTGTGATACTAATGAAGAAATGATCAAAGTAAGTGATGATTATGCTCCTGAACATTTAGAATTACAGACAAAAGATTTAAAATGGTTCCACGAAAGATTAAAAAATTATGGATCATTATTTATTGGAGAAGAGACTACTGTTGCTTACGGTGATAAATGCTCCGGCACAAACCACATATTGCCAACTAAAGGGGCTGGAAAATATACTGGTGGTTTATTTGTGGGTAAATTTATCAAGACATTAAGTTTTCAAAGAATGACTAAAGAGTCTACAAAAGAAGTTGGTGCTGCAGCAGCTAGAATTTCAAGATACGAAGGTATGGAAGCTCATGCTAGAACGGGCGATGTGAGACTAAAAAAATATGGATACTCACAAAAATAGATTATAAGTTTCATGAAAAATATCGATTATTACAACACTTCAGTGGTAGATGGATATTACGATATTGTCTTTAGAAAAAAAAAAGGTATCCAAAGTGCATGGCACCATATTAAATTTAATTATATTAAAAGTAAAATTTCCAAAAGCTCTTTTCATTTAGATATAGGTTGTGGTCCTGGAACTTTTTTGGGAATTTTAAAAAAGAAATCTATCGGAATTGATATTTCTCAAAATCAGATTAAATATGCCAAAAAAAACTACTCTAATAAAAAGATTAAGTTTATTTCTTACAAAAACAAATTGCCTATTAAAACTAACTCTGTAGATAGTATTTCTTTAATCGAATTGATAGAACATATTGATGATACTGACCTTAATTATTTATTAAAAGAGTGTAAAAGAGTACTTAAAAAGGAAGGCACTATATGTCTCTCAACTCCAAATTATTTTTCTTTATGGCCAGTTTTAGAACTAATTTTAAACCAGGTGTCTCCTGTTGACTATAAACATGAACACATAAATAAATTTACCAAAAATAGGATAAAACAATCATTGAATAGAAATGGGTTTCAAATTGTGGAATTAAATTCCTTCATGTTAATTTCGCCTTTTCTCGCCTTCATCTCCTTTAAATTTGCAAAATCTATGATTATTTTAGATAATTTTTTAACGAAATTTTTTCCAGGATTTCTGATATTCTGCAAATTAAAAAAAATTTAGTGGCAAGCTATATTAAATTTTTTTAATCTCCAATAATTATAAGGCCAAGGGGTTACGAAACCTACAATCAACATTAATGGCACTACCCGCCAAGTTAATATTGCTCCACCTGTTAAAAGATAATCTGTTAGATTCATTGCAACTTCCATACTAATCATAGATATAAAACTCATCCCTATTGCTGTATTAAATGCTTTTCTAAAATCAAAATTTTGTTTCATAAGTATAACTGTTTCCAAAATTATACTTGTAATTAATCCATTGATTATTGCTAAAGTCATAATACCAAGAACTGGAAATGGAATTTTACTTAATTGAAAAAATAAAATTGTTCCAAAATCACCAATAGAGCATCCAAGTAAACACCAAGCTGTGTTTTTTGCACTTCTTTTCCATGTGTGTTTGCAAGACCAATTAAAGGTTAAACTCTCTGAACTCATTTAAGTAAATTTTTTATAGAGTTATTCTAACTCTACTTTAGCTACCATACCAATTTGATAATGGCCAGGGACATTACATGCAATTTCAATATTCATTGCATTGTCAAACTTCCAAACTAAATCACCTTTTTCATTTGGAGCTAAAAGAACACTATTGCTGTGTGAGTGTCCCATTGCCTTATCCATTTTTGCCATTTTTTTCATTTTTTCTTTATCAATCGAGTCTGCTAATAAAATTTCATTTTCAACCATTCTCTCCATCTCTGGCTGATGTTTTTTATGCATCATTGCATTAGCAATGTTAAATTCATGTACAAGGTTACCCGCGTTAACTACTTCAAATTTAATTGTCTCACCCTTTTTAATGTTAAATGATTTTGGTTCATAATAATTATCATACATCTTTACTTTAATTGTTCTATCTACTTCATTAAGTTTTCCTTTTGAACCTATCATCATATTTTTATCTGCAAATGAAGCTGATGAAAAAATAAAAAATATAGTCAATATATATAAATAAATTTTATTCATAATTTCCTTTTAAATTTTCTTTTGTTGTGATTTCTTTTTTAGTTGTATTAACTTTTTCTTTTGTTTTTCTTTCGTCTATTACATCGGCAAAACTATGATTTACATCTCTATGTCCTGCCTCATCATCTCTAATAACTTTTACAACATCTTTTAGTGTTGCATGTAATGGTAAATTCCAATAATTAATTGCAACTTCAGGAGCAGGTTGATCCTTAATTTTGCCAGTTTCTAATTCATGTAAATATTCTGTGTAACTTCTAACGGCTTCTTCCTCAAAATAACCAACAATTCTATGTGCGGTTCTTTGAGAAATTAAATAAATAATTGCATAAGTAATTATGAAAATAAATTGAGCAATCATTATAACAATTCTCTCAATAAAAGTTGGTTTCGCGATATGAATGAATGTCATTAAGTGCATTCTTTCATTTTCAGCTTCATCTAGAAGGATTTTGATCCATCCTTTGTCATCCTCCATCTTTCTAAGAGATTTTAAATGGATGAGCATTCCGGCAACCATACCTGGAACTGCGGCTACAGTTTCTAATACGACGGCTCTATGACCGTACCTTTTTTTGAAAAAAGTATCTGCAATAAACCTTAAAAATTTTGTGAAAGATAAAGCTACCTTATCACTTAAACTACTTGGTCTGTAATGACTTTCTAAATTGCTCATAGGGTCTATTTAATCATTATTTAAAAAAAACCAATGGGGCTAAATTGCATTCAAAAAACGTTATTTTTTCTTGTTTATTACTAGAGACAATTTTCTAGGAAAACTGCCCTCATCAAAATTTTCAATACTTATATTTATAAATCCATCTAAAAGATTCTTAATTTTGTTTTCTGAAAAATAATGAACAATAAAACCATTCATTTCATACATATCCTCTCCTCTATGGATACCTTTTTTAAAATCACCATCTGTTTGATTTCTTGCAGTGTAGATATTTATTCCATCTTTTTTTAAAATTCTCCAAATTTCTTTATTTAGATCTTTTAAATCTTGATTAGAAAGAGCCATACAGAACAACATATGAGAATAGCATGCTTGAAAATTTTCATTATCAAAATTAAATTTTTTCCTGATATCGTAATTCTCAACTTTTATTAAAGCGTCTAAATTGTTTTCTTTAGATCTTTTTTTTATAATATTTGTTGCAGACAAACTGTAATCAATTGCGTGAACATGAATATTATTTTGTGCAAAAAATATTGTGTCTCTTCCAAGACCTGCCCCAAGTTCAATAATATTTGTAATTTTATTTTTTTTAAAGGTTTCGAGAGCTTTCTTTGCTGAGTAGCTTGGATCCAATCCAAACATCTCAGGCTTACTTGAGAAATTATTTTCCCAATGCTGAGATTGTTGGTTTAAAAGTTTTTTATCCAATCTATTTAGATGGATCTGGAACTTTTCTTAAATAAGGTTTAATTGCATTCCAGCCTTTAGGAAACAATTTTTTAGCTTCATCATCCTTAACAGCAGGTACAATGATAACTTCCTCACCTTTTTTCCAATCTGCAGGTGTTGCTACTTTGTGTTTTGCAGTTAACTGCATTGAGTCTATTGATCTCAATAATTCCAAAAAGTTTCTTCCTGTTGCCATTGGATAAGTTAAGAACAAACCAATTCTTTTATCAGGTCTTATAATAAAAACTGTTCTAACTGTTTGATTGTCTACTGCAGTTCTACCCATTGAAGTAGTTCCTGCATCACCTTCTAACATGTTATAAAGTTTTGCAATTTTAAGATCCTCATCAGCTATAATTGGGTAGTCTGGTTTTTTTCCAGTTACATCTTTTATATCTTCTAACCACTTTACGTGATCTGAAACTGGATCGACACTAAGACCAATTACTTTTACATTTCTTTTTTCAAATTCAGGTTTTAATTTTGCAAGAGAACCTAATTCTGTTGTGCAAACAGGTGTAAAGTCTTTTGGGTGTGAAAATAGGACACCCCAACTGTCACCTAGCCATTCATGAAATGAAATATCACCAATTGTTGATTTAGCTTTAAAGTCAGGCGCTAAACTATTTATTTTTAGAGTCATTTACATCTCCTTTTTAAAAACAAATTATATGCAAGATTGATTTACGATGCAATTTTTTATATGATGATTATTAAGATGATTTTTGAACAACTATTTGATAATAAGTCTTCAACTTACACGTACATACTGTCAAGCGGTGAAGGTCGTGAAGCCTTAATAATTGATCCAGTAATAGAGCACACTGAAGAATATATAAAACTTTTAGAAAAACTAAAATTAAAATTAGTAAAAGTAATTGATACGCATATTCATGCTGATCATATTACTGGGCTAAATGAATTGAGCAAAAGAACTAATTGCACAAAAATAATGGGTGAAAATTCTAAATCTGAAGTAGTTGATTTAAGAGTAAAAGAAAATGAAAAAATTAATTTGGATGGTATTGAATTAAAAGTTTTATATACGCCTGGACATACAGATTGTTCATATAGTTTTTTAATGAAAGACAGAGTTTTTACTGGAGATACATTATTAATAAATGGTACCGGAAGAACCGATTTTCAAAATGGAAATGCAAATCAACAATATGACTCTTTATTCAATAAATTACTTAAACTTCCAGAGAACACAATAGTTTTTCCAGCACATGATTATAATGGAAAAAAAAATTCTACAATTGGTAACGAAATAAAGAATAATCCAAGATTACAAGTTAATTCAATAGATCAATATGTAGAGATCATGAATAATCTAAAGTTAGCAAATCCAAAAATGATGGATGTGGCTGTGCCTGCAAACGTAAAAGGACTTACTTTAAATCAAATTTAAAGCGACAAAATTTGGGTTGATTATTAAGTTATTAGCTCTATATATCAATTATGGCTTGCGACAATTCAAAATGTATTTGCACAAAATGCACTAACGACAAATGTGCTTGCGATGGGGATATGCAATGTAATTGCAAACCTGAGGATAATTGTTGCTGTTGCAATTAACAAGATAATTTAATTTCACAAAATTATGAATGAATTTTTAGAGTCTATAATTAAGAGAGATCCAGCTGCCAAATCAAAGTTAAGTATCATCTTAACTTATCCTGGTGCTAAGGCTGTTTTTTTTCACAAAATTGCAAATTTTTTTGCAATTGCAAAATTTAATTTAATTGCAAGAATAATCTCTCAGTTTTCAAGATTTTTAACTGGAATAGAAATTCACCCAAAAGCAAATATTGGAAAGAATTTATTTATTGATCATGGAATGGGTGTTGTAATTGGTGAAACTTCAGAAATTGGAGATAATGTAACGATCTATCACATGGCAACCTTAGGAGGTATTTCACCAAGTATAAATTCTAATGAACAAAGAAATATAAAAAGACATCCTACACTTAAAGATAATGTGGTAGTTGGGTCTGGTGCACAAATACTTGGACCAGTGACTGTAGGCAAAAATGCAAAGATTGGTGCAAACGCAGTTGTCACAAAAGATGTTCCAGATAATGCAGTGATGGTTGGAATACCAGCAAAAAATGTTGGAGAAACTTTAGCTTCAGATGAGAATTTTAAACCCTATGGTATAACTCCTGAAAGTGATAAAAATTAATATGAAAAATGCTCAAAATAATTTTATTGAAGGGATTGGTAATACACCATTAGTAAAGTTAAGAGCTGCATCCGAAATTACTGGATGCAATATTTATGGTAAAGCAGAATACTTAAATCCAGGTGGATCTGTAAAAGATAGAGCCGCTTTAGCATTAATTAAAGATGCTCAAGAAAAAAAATTAATTTCAAAAGGTGGGACGATTGTTGAAGGTACCGCAGGTAATACTGGTATTGGTCTTTGTCTTATTGGTAATTCAATTGGGTATAAAACAATCATTGTGATGAATGATAATCAAACTCAAGAAAAAAAAGATATGTTGAAAAATATGGGCGCAGATTTAAGACTTGTTGAACCAAAACCTTTTAAAGATGATGGTAACTACGTAAAAGTAGCAGGTAGACTTGCTGATGAATTAAAGAGTAGCAACAATCATGGTGTGGTTTGGGCTAATCAATTTGATAACACCGCCAATTCTAAAGGACATTATGAGACCACTGGACCTGAAATATGGATGCAAACAGACGGAAAAGTTGATGGTTTTGTCTGCTCGTCTGGTACGGGAGGAACAATTGCTGGTGTAAGTAATTTTTTAAAAGAAAAAAACAAAAATATTAAAATTTATTTATCAGATCCAGCCGGATCATCACTCTATAACTATATTGAAAATGGAGAGTTGAAAGGTGAAGGTAATTCTATTACTGAAGGGATAGGATCAAGTAGAGTTACTGCAAATTTTGCTGAGGCAAAAATTGATGGCGCTTTCTCTATTGAAGATAAAGAGTCCTTACCTATCATTTATGACCTTATTCAAAATGAAGGACTAAGTTTAGGAACAAGTTGTGGGGTAAATATTGCTGGTGCTATAAGACTTGGTAAAAAATTAGGACCAGGTAAAACAATCGTTACTATTCTTTGTGACAGATCTGACAAATACAACTCCAAGCTGTTTAATAGAAAATTTTTAGAGGAAAAAGGGCTACCGATTCCCGCTTGGATTTAATTTTTTTTAGCGCACACTTTAATAAATCTTTTACATAATAAATATATTGTAGTTAAATAATTTTCTTATTTAAGATTATGAACGAACTATTTAAAAAAAATTTCTTCTCACTTTTACTTATCATTTTGATGAGTTTATTTATTTTTTCCTTAGCGTTAGCTGATTTGAACAAAAAAGATAAAGAAAAAGCATGGGATTGTGTTGGAATATATATGGCTAACTACTTTCTGCCATCTGGAGAAAAGTTTGAATATGGAATGAAAGAAAAATCGATGGCAGCTGTAAAAGTTTGGAAAACATATGCAATCGAAATTGGTATTAAAGAAACTGATTGGGACAAAGGCGTGAACAAGGCTGTCGATAAATATTACGGCTCAAAATATAATGAGAAATTAACTAATCAATGTCATAAATTCTTAGAAACAACTATTCCAAATGGCGAAGAGCGAGTGAAAAAAGTCGCTCAAACTCTTTATTAATTAATGAGCGGATACGTGATTGCTCAGATTAATATGACGAATAAAGAGGGTTTTAAGATTTACGCGGAACAAGTACCTCAAACTATAAAGCACTATGGAGGGAAATATATTATTAGAGCCGGCGAATATACCTCATTGGAAGGTAAATGGGATTACACTAGAAATGTAATAATTGAATTTCCAACTTACGAAAAAGCTTTAGAGTGGTATAATTCTGATTTATATAAACCAGTTAAAGAACTTCGCCAAAAAAATTCTGAAGGTAATTTAATTATAATTAAAGGGGTATAATGAAACAATTTAATGAAAAGAGAAAAAAATGGCAAAATTTTATTTAATAGGCAAGATAAGTGCAGAACTAATGAAGAGAATGCAAAATGAGCCAACAGCAGACAGATTTGCTTCTACAAAAAAGGCAACAGAAGCGGCAGGTCTAAAACTTATTTCTTACGAGTGGGTTAGAGGTAGATTTGATGTAATTTCTTGCGTTGAAGGGGAATACGAACAGGCAGTTGCATTAAAAATAGCTTTTAAAAATTCCGGCCTTATGGATGATTTAATGGTTCATGAGGTAATTGATTATAATAAAGCTTTTAGTAATGCTGCAAATGCAGCTAACAGCGTAATTAAACCAGGAAAATAATATTGAAAGGGGAAAACATGAAAAACTATATGGTAACACACACTTTTAAATCTAAAGAGATGAAAGAGAAGTTTACTGAAACAGTGGCTTCAATGAAGATGGAAGATATTGTTAAAAGTATGAAAAGTGATAATGCTGCTTGTCAGATGACTTGGAATACTCCAGGTGATACAATGGAAATGTTCTGTTGGTGGAAGGGTAAAGATGAGGAAGCAATTATTAATCAACTAGGTCAAATGAACGATTTTTTTACTCCACATAAGTTTGTTGAGTGTACAGATCAAGTAATGGACTACAACGCATAGGATATTTATGATCGATAAATTTGGAAACGCTTTTTATTTAATAATTTTTTTAGCTCATTTTATAATAGTTGGAGCTTACGCTTACCAATTAGTCTTTGACACTCAGAAATTTCTAAAAGGTAGAGGCGTAGATAAAACAGCAACTTTACTGACACGATTTGGTGGTGCTTTTATGATAGCCCTTGTTTTGATGGCAATATATATTGCTTTTGTAAGACCAGGTGGTTTAGAGGCTACTTGGGCATTTTTTAATTTAGTTTTTATTATTAATGTTTCAATATTAGCTACAAACTTTTATTCTTTAAAAATTGATAAGACAGGCCTAACTAAGAAAACTAGAAACGATGGAATATACGCTCCACTAGTTCTAGTAATTATTAGTGCGGTTCTTTGTTATGGTTTAGCTGATAAAATTTATGTGTAATAATTAATAAAAAAGGAGAAGCAAATGAACGCAAAAGAAAGAATACAATTAGGTTATGATCTTTTTAATAAACACGATATGGAGACTTTTTTTAAAGAGTTGGTAGATGAAAACACTACATGGACTTTCCCTGGAAAAGAAGGAGTACACCCCTTGTCAGGAGTTCACAAAGGTCCACAAGCAATGATGGGAGCATTTTCAAAGATTCCAGAAAAATGGTCAAATTTCAAAGTTGAACCCATTGAAATGATAAGTGAAGGAAATAAAGTTTTTGTAAGAGTAAAGGGGTCAGCGGATGGTATGGAAACAATATTTGGTCATTACTTTGAAGTAAGTGATAGTGGAAAAATGATCAATATGATGACTTTCGACGACACACTAAGTATGTTTAACGCGATGAAGAAATAATTCATCAGGAGACTGTAGCTACAAAGTTTCCTTAACAATTTAATGTTTCCAAAAAAATATTCTAATTTATTATTTATTTTAATCATGGGGTTTGGAATGAGCCTCATGATGACGCTAATTATTACATACATTAATACTGGTATGGACAGTGAATACCTTAATAGATTTTTAAAAGCTTGGGTAGTAAGTCTTCCAATTGCAATCGTGGCTGCCTTATTTGTTGGTCCAATAACAAAAAATTTTGTAGATAAAATAACTAAGTAGTTTTTTTATAATTTTTCATCCATTTTTCAAATTCTTTAATTGCTTTATTCATGTCTTTGGTTTTATGAGGATGATTTTTTGCTCTACCTAACATTGTTGCAATAACATTTACCTGATATTTTATAGTTCTATTTTTAATCTTATTTATAGTATAAATAGCCTTGTCTTTATTTTTAAAACCCAATCCTGGGGTTGTCGTTTTTGGATTATAATCTGAATAAAGAGATAAATTTGTAAGGTTATTTGTTTTGGGAGTTTTTAATTTTTTTAAAAATATTAATAATTTTTTAATATCTAAATTTTTAAACTTTTTTTTCACTGATCCATCAAATTCAATAAATTCTATAAAAAAACCTCTCTTATTTATTTTTGTTATAAGTTTGATGTAATTTTTGTGAAATTTTTTTATATATTTTTGATATATCTTTTTTGAATTTAGATATTTTTTCTCTTTATAGCTTGGAGTATTAATTAAAAGAATTCTACTTTTTTTTTTATATTTTTTCAAATTCATTAATTTATAGGTTTAATTAATGATGAGTCGTTATTAGCTGGTTTATTTACTTCTTTTGATATTTCATGGAAAATAATTTGCGGTCTTTGAAAATTAGCTAATAAATTTTTACCAGATTTTTTTATGTCTAAATATAAATCTATTTCATCTTGGTTAAGAATTACAGGTTGTCTATGATGAATTTCGGTCACATTAGAGGTTGCCTCCTCAGTAATTAAACAAAATTCATTTTTATCAAATATCCCTGCAATAAATAAAGGTAGATTATCCTGTCTTTTAAAATAAAAAGGTGTTTTGTTTTCTTTAGTTCTTTTCCATTCATAAAATCCATCCATCACAGCAACACATCTATTGGCCTGAATTAATCTTTTAAATGATATTTTTTCATCAATTGTTTCTAGTCTTGCATTGATTAGTGGTCTAAAATCTTTTTGTTTAGCCCAAGATGGAACAATTCCCCATTTAAGAATTTCTAATGTTTTGCCATTAGAATAAGATTTTACTACTGGTAAACTCTGAGTTGGGTGTGCGTTAAAGTTTTCTTCGTCTTTAACAGTGGTTGTTGACTTTACTAACAATGAAGTTTTTTCTTTAGCTTTTGTAATTACGTACCTTCCGCACATCTAGGATGTTTTTCCTAAAAAATTTACGAGTATCACGCCAATGATGATCAAAGATATACCTATAATTCCGTATATGTTTGGAACTTGATTGTATTTTAATATTCCAAAAATTGTTACAGCAGTTATAGTTAAACCTCCATATGTTGCATAGGTAAAACCAACAGGTATCGTCATCATTGCTTTTGCTAGAAAAAAAATGCAGAGGACTATTGTAACTATACACATTGTAGTCGGTACGAGATTTGTAAATCCATTAGTAGTTTTTAAATAGCCGTTAGAAGTAATTCCTAATATTACGGCTAACAAAAGGTATATATATCCAAAAATATTCGTCATAGCTTATTTGTAAATTTTATCTACTTCAACTTGATACGCTTCAACAAGTTTATTATTTTGATTAGCAATACCAACCACATCTATCATTTCTTTTATCATTTCATCAGTTGCGCCTTTTTTTTTAGCAGCAAAAGTATGTGATCTTGTGCAGTAACTGCAACTATTTGTAATTGATACAGCAACATAAATTAATTCTTTAGTAATACTGTCTAATGCACCATCTTTCATAATTTGTTTAAGATTATTCCATGTTCTTTCTAAAAGTTGTGGGTTATGTGCTATAGATTTCCAAAAATTTGGAATTTTACTTATTTTCCTAGTTTTCTTAATTTCATTAAAAATTCTTTTTACTTTTGTATTAGCTTTTTTTTCGTTAATTGGTTTAAAAATTTCCATATTCCTCCTTTTTTTATGTATTGTAATTTAGTTATTTACATAAATAAATATTTAAATTAATAGATAAAAAGCTAATGAGCTCAAAAAAGATAGTAATCACAGGTGGCGCCGGTTTTGTTGGTACTAATTTAATTAGATTACTTTTAAAAAAAACAAAATATAAATTAATCTCAATAGATAATTACAGTTCAAGTTCACGTAAAAACCATATTAAAAGTTCCAGGGTAAAATACATCAAAGCCCACACAAAAAATATCTCATCAGTTTTAAATCCAAAACAAATTCATTCGATTTTTCACTTTGGTGAGTTTGCAAGGATTTATCAAAGCTTTTTACAAATGGACAGGTGTATCGAGTCGAATTCTATTGGAACAAACGCTGTTTTAAATTTTTGTCTTAGGAATAAAATTAAACTGGTTTATAGCGCAACATCTGCATCGCTTGGAAATAAAGGAAATGATAAAAATTTATCTCCATATGCATTCACAAAAGCAAAAAATTTAGAGTTATTAGAAAATTTAAAAAAATGGCATAAATTTAAATATGAAGTGATTTATTTTTACAATGTATATGGTCCTAATCAAATTGGAAAAGGGAATATGGCTACTGTTATTGGAATATTTGAAGACTGTTACAAAAAAAATAAAGCTTTGCCAGTAGTTAAACCTGGTACTCAATCAAGAAGATTTACGCATATTGATGATACGGTTAATGTTTGCTACATAGCTTGGAAAAAAAATCTATGTAGACATTATAGCATTTCCCATAAGCAAAGTTTTACGATTTTAGAAGTTGCAAAGATGTTTAAGAAACGGATTAGGCTTTTATCAAAAAGACCTGGTGAAAGATACGCATCAGCACTTACAACAATGAATTTATCAAATAAAGTTTATAAACACTTTGGTAAAATCAAACTCAGAGATTATATTAAATCTTTTATCAATAATAATTAATTTAGAGGTCTAAGCATTCTCAGCATCTTGGAGTGCAATATTTTGTTTGGAGAGACTAAAACATTTCCACTTTTAAAGTTAAATTGATTTTTCCAATTTGTAACCATTCCGCCTGAAGCTCTTATTATTGGTATCAATGGAAAAATATCCCAAATTTTATTCCCACATTGAAAAACAACATCAATTTTTCCTTCACAAAAATGAGAATAACTTAATGCATCCATGCAAGGAAATTGCATCATTGGAAGAATTTTTTTTACTTTCTTGAGCTTGTCTAAAGAAAAATGACCATGAAAGTTTCCAGAAAGCTTTATTTTTTTGAAATTTTTTTCATTTGAGGATCTCAATTTTATCTTTTTATTATCCTTGAATAAAAATGCCTCTTTTGCGTTTTTGTTTATATAAAATTTATTTAATTCAGGAAAGTTTGCTAACCCAAAAATTGGTTGACCTTTATAACAAACAGCTACAAGATTACTCCATGAAGGATTACCGATAACAAAAGATCTTGTACCATCAATTGGATCAATTACCCAAGAGTAATCACTTTTAGTTACTTTCTTTCCAAATTCCTCACCAACTATAGAATGAGATGGGTATTTTTTATTAATCTTTGATCTTATGAACTTTTCAAATTTTTTATCAGCTATAGTAACTGGGTCATAGTCAGAGCCTTTTCCTTTGTTAAAAGCCTTAAACGGTTTGTCTAAATTCTTTTTATAAAATCTATTTAAGTCTTTAGCCAAAGAGATTAAAAATCTATAAAATTCAATATTTTTCATTTGTTTTGATTTATTTTAAGATCTTATTACTATTTAATTTTGCTTGATTAAAGCTATTTTTTGTTGAAATGTTAATTGTAGATATGAAAATACAATTAGAGAAGAATAATAAAATTTTTGTGTTTCAAGGATCGAAAAAGAAAGAATTACATCCTATTTGGTTAAGAGAAAGAGTGTCTGAAAAAGAACATCTTGATGCTAATACTGAACAAAGACTTTTTGATCCATCTTTTCTAAAAAATATAACAATTAAAAATGTTAAAATTGATAATGATCTTTTAAATCTAGAGTTTAGTGATGGAGTAAAGTCTAAATTTGATATTAAAAAAATTGAAAAAGAGTTTTCTTCTGATGAAGAATTAGAAAGATTAATGCAGCCAACACTTTGGAACTCTAAACTCAAGAATAAAAAGAACTTTAAATATGATGATAATTTTTTAGAAAGCGGTGAGATGCTTGAGCTTTTAAAATCGTTCTATAAAAATGGTTTTATCATTATTTCAAACGTCCCAACAAAAGATAATTTTATTGTAAATTTTGCTAATTCAATTGGTAGTATTAGAAGAACTAATTTTGGTGAATATTTTAATGTTAAGTCAAAACCAAATCCAAATGATTTAGCTTATACACCTCTTCCACTTTCTCCTCATACTGACAATCCTTACAGAAAACCAGTTCCCAATATTCAGTTATTACATTGTATTGAAAATGAGGTGAAAGGTGGATTTTCTACTCTGGTCGATGGATTTGCAGTAGCAGAAAATTTAAAAAAAGAATTTCCTGAATTTTTCAAAATACTTACAGAAGTAAAAGTGAAGTTTAGATTTGCAGATAAAAATGTTGTTTTGGAAAATTATGGGGAACTTATTGAATTAGATCAAAATAATCAAGTTAAACAAGTAAGATTTAGTACTAGACTAGATTTTGTTCCGGCCTTAGAAAAAGATATGTTAGACTTATATTATAAAGCAAGAAATAAAATTTCAGAAATTTATAACTCAAATAAATTTTTAATAAAATTCAAGTTAAATCCAGGTGACTTACTGATGATGGATAATTATAGATTACTTCACGGTAGAACAGAATTTAATCCTAATGATGGTAATAGATTTTTACAAGGTTGTTATATAGATTACGATTCTTCAGAAGGTAAACTAAGACATCTATTACGGAAATTTAGTTAATTAAATTTTTCTGAAAGCTAAACTTTTTGAAAGATAAGCATTTTTAGAATAAAAAAGTTCTAATCCACTTTGTTTAGCAACACTAGCTAGATCTTCACGTATATATTTAGGATAATAAGGTTCATGTGTAGAATAAGGAAAAAATTCTAATAATGGATTTAAAATTGGATTGTCATCCATTTGTAAAGAGTCTGTTAAAATAAAAATCCCTCCTTTTCTAAGCACTCTTGAGATTTCGCTAAAAATTTTTTTTCTTATAGCAGAAGGAACCTCATGAAAAACATAAGTAGAAGTAACAATGTCATAAGATTTCTCATCAAATGGCAACTCTTCTCCTTTACAATTTACATATTTAATATTTGAGAATTTCCTTAACTTTTCTTTTGCAACATTTAAATATTCTTCAGATAAGTCAGAACACGTGACCTCTAAATTTTTAGTGTTTAATTTATATGTTTGAATTATATCCCCTGTGCCAGTACCAATGTCCAACAACTTTGTTCTTGGCAAATTTTCATCTTTTATAAATTTAATTAAGGGGATCATTGAAAATCTTCGCATTGTTGCAGCGCACCCTGAGAATAAAGTCTCAACTTGAAACTCATATAATCTTGCAGATTTTTCGCTTAAGTAACCATCAGTTTGATAATGGAAATTTCTAAGAAAATATTTTGGTAAGTCTTTTTTAGTTTTTACATCAGAAAATTTACCCGATGTCCTTCTTTTATCAATTTTAGGTAAATCGAGAAAAAAATCAAAACTTCCTTTAGCTGTATTTATCAAATCTTTAAGTTCTGTTTTGGGTATTTTGTAAAATTTTGAATTAATCAACTTTCGCTCTTCATTTAAAAGTTTCATCATTTCAAAAAATAGTTTTCTCCCTGTCGGCATTTTGCCATAAAATGGAGGTGGATTAGTCTTATCAATTTTAATAGGTGTCGCGTACTTAAAAGAAATTATATAATGTGCAGAGTACCAGATAAATTTACTAGATTGATTTATTAGATAACTTAAAGACATATTAATATTATATCAAAAAAGATGATTTTTTTAACCCAGATTTTGTAAAAAAGGTAATGATTTTAGCAAATAAAAACCTACTGCTTGTAGTTGGTTTGTTAGTATCAAAATACCTGTTCCCAACAAAATAAATCCACCAGTTTTTGAGATTATATTAATGTTTCTTTTTAAATTTTTTGAAATGAGCATAAATTTTTGTATTAAAAAACCAGATAAAATAAAGGGAATAGCTAATCCTAATGAATAAAATAACAATAATAGAACAGCTTTCAATAGAGTTTGTTCCACAGCTGCAAGAGCCAGTATAGAGCCTAGAATAGGTCCAATGCATGGCGTCCAACCAAAACCAAACGCCATCCCTACTAAAACAGAGCTAAAAACATTTGCGCTTTTTTGAGTGTCTAATCTCTTTTCAAAGTTTAGAAAGTTCAAATTTATAATTCCGATTATCTGAAGAGAAAAAAGAATAATAATTAGTCCAGAAAAAATTCTAAGCTCTATTGAATTATTTAATAAAATTTTTCCAATTAGAGAACTAGTTGCTCCAAATGCAATAAAAATGATAGAGAACCCAACTGTAAATAAAATTATTGGTGTTATATTAACTTTTTTTTCTTCAAGCAATTCATTTAAGGATTTGCCTGATACATAAGATATATATCCCGGTATTAAAGGTAAAACGCAGGGAGATAAGAAACTTAAAAGGCCTGCGCCTAACGCCAAAATTAATTCTGTCATTTAGTTTAACCTTTTAAACCAAGGTGTGTGTATTTAACATTAAGATAATCTTTAATTGCCATTGAACCACCCTCTCTTCCGTAACCTGCTTGTTTAATACCTCCAAACGGTGCCTCTGCTAAAGCAACTTGTGGTGTGTTAACTGCAACTGTTCCTGTTTCCATTAGCTCTGATGCTTTATGTGCTGTCTCCATAGAGTTGGTACAAATATAACTTGATAATCCTAACTCATGATTATTAGCTCTTTCAATTACTTCATCAAAACTTTTAAAAGATAGCATTGGCACTAAGGGTCCGAATGGCTCAACTTTCATAATTGTAAAATCATCTTTCACGTTATCAAATATTGTAGGTTCATAAAAATAACCTTTATTAAAACCTGAGGGTCTTTTCCCCCCTAATAAAACTTTTGCCCCTTCTTTCTTTGTTGTCTCAACCAATTCTTCTATTTCATTTAATCTTTTTTTTGTTGTAATAGGTCCTAGCTGAACTGAAGGATCCATTCCATCACCAATCTTTAATTTCTTTGTTTTTTCAATAAACAAATTCACGAATTCATCTTTCTTAGTTTCTTGAATATAAAATCTATTAGGTGATATACAAACTTGACCGTTATTTCTAAACTTAGCTGCTATTGCCATATCAGCAGCCTTTTTAATATCAGCATCATCAAACACTATGAATGGAGAATGGCCACTTAACTCCATTGTTACTCTTTGAACTTTGTCTGCGGCTTGTTTAAGAATTAATTTTCCAACTCTTGAAGAGCCTGTAATCGAAATTTTTTTAATTATGTCAGAGGCAATTAATTGTTGTGCGATACTTGGTGGGTCACCTGATAGTAAATTAATCACCCCTGAAGGCACCCCACACTCTCTACATATTTCGACAAGCTCCATAACTACACCTGGTGTTATTACATCAGGTTTTACAATTACTGAACATCCTGCTGCCAATCCTGTTGAGATTTTTCTAGATGATAAAACTAAGGGAAAATTCCAAGGCACTAACGCTGCAACAACTCCAACTGGTTGATAGTAAACATGTACACGAGTATCCTCAAATCTACTCTCTACAGTTTGTCCATAAATTCTTTTTGTCTCCTCTGCATTCCATTCAAAAATATCTGCTGCACCATTAACCTCACCTTTAGCCTCAATTAGCGGTTTTCCCATTTCTAGAGTCATCCATTTTGCAAGAACATCTTGTTTCTCCCTCATTTTATCTGCTATGCGTCTTAAGATATATGATCTTTGCCAAGGTGTAGTTTTTTTCCAAACTTCTAATCCTTGTTGTGCTGACTTTAAAGCTTTCTCCACATCCTCTGGGGATGCTTTGGAAGCATTACCTAGAATTTCCTCATTTGCAGGATTTATTACTTCATAGGTCTCTCCACCAGAAGATTTAATCCATTTACCATCAATAAATTGACCAAATTTTTCGTACATAAATTAATTTAACATTACCTTTAATGGTGTCTAGTGTGCAAATAAAACATGTCAACAAAACTACATTATTCGTACTATAATACATTTATAAAATAGGAGAAAATATGAAAGCATATATAATGGGAAACTATACGGAAAAAGCTTTTCAGGGATTTTTAAAAGATCCTTCAACTGATAGAAAAGCAGTAGTAGATCAACTTACTAAAGCTATGGGTGGAACAATGCACTCAATGGACATTGTAAGAGGTTCATACGATTTCGTAGTTGTTGCAGATATTCCAAATTTTGAGGACTTTGCAGCGATAAAATTAGTTGTAGAAGCATCTGGAGCTGTGAGTAATTTAACTATGTTGGAAGCAATAGACTTTTCTAAAGCAACTGCTAAAGCAAGTAAGATTGGTTACAAAGCGCCGGGACAGTAATAGATTATTTATTTTCGTCGTTATCAACGACTAAGCAGATTTCTGATTTTGTCAGGAATCTGCGGCCTGTTCCATTATCCAAAGAAAACATTCCACCAATTCCATTGACCGCATCAATTGTTAAGTCGGTATGTTTCCATTTTTCATACATATCCCCATTCATATAAAAAGGAACTCCACCAATTTCTCCTAACTTTACATCGTTGTCCCCAAGGGGAAACTCCCCTTCTTGAAAACACATAGGTGCACTTCCATCGCAACATCCACCTGACTGATGGAACATCAATTTTTTTCCGTATTTTTCCTGAAGCTCAGAGATAAGATTTAGAGCTGAGTTGGTTGCAGATACTTTCATTTTTAAAGTACGGCCCATGATTCAGAATCATGGGCCAGTATATATTAATGTTTAAAAGAAGCCTAATTTTTTTTCAGCATAAGAGACATGCAAGTTCTTATTCTGTCTGTAGTGATTAAGCATCATTTTGTGAGTTTCTCTTCCAACACCTGATTGTTTGTATCCACCGAATGGAGAGTGAGCTGGATAAGCATGATAACAATTAGTCCATACTATTCCTGCTTGAATACCTCTTCCCATTCTGTGAGCTCTATTACCATCTCTAGTCCATACAGCTGCTCCTAAACCGTAAAGAGTATCATTAGCGATTTTCAGCGCCTCTGCTTCATCTTTAAATTTAATCACAGATACAACGGGTCCGAAAATCTCTTCTTGAGAGATTCGCATGTTATTTTTAGCTTCAAAAATAGTTGGTTCAATGAAATTACCTTTTTCCAAACCACTATTAAGCTTAGCAACATTTCCCCCTGATAGAACTTTAGCACCCTCTTTTTTACCAAGATCTAGATAAGATTTTATCTTTTCCATTTGCTCTAATGATACTTGAGCTCCAATCATTGTTTCCATTTTTAAAGGATTATCTTGTACAACTGCTTTTGTTCTAGCAATAGCTCTTTCCATGAATTTGTCATAGATAGACTCTTGTATTAAAGCTCTACTTGGACAAGTACAAACTTCACCTTGGTTTAGATTGAACATCACAAAACCTTCAATACATTTATCAAAGAAATCATCATCTTTGTCTAATACGTCTTCAAAGAAAATGTTTGGAGATTTTCCACCTAATTCCAGAGTTATAGGAATTATGTTTTGTGCAGCATATTGCATAATCAATCTTCCAGTTGTTGTTTCACCAGTAAATGCAACTTTAGCAACTCTTTTAGATGATGCTAATGGTTTACCCGCTTCTAATCCAAAGCCACTTACAATGTTAACTACTCCTGGAGGTAATAAATCTCCAATAAGTTCCATTAAAACATTTATTGATGCTGGCGTTTGTTCAGCTGGCTTCAATACAACGCAATTTCCTGCTGCAAGTGCCGGAGCTAATTTCCAAGTTGCCATTAATAATGGGAAGTTCCATGGAATTATTTGTCCTACAACTCCTAACGGTTCATGAAAATTGTATGAGTATTGGTTGTTTGCTATTTCAGCAATTGATCCCTCTTCTGCTCTGATTACTCCAGCAAAATATCTCCAGTGATCGACAACTAAAGGCAAATCCGCTGCCATACATTCTCTAATTGGCTTTCCATTATCTAAACATTCAGCTACTGCTAACAAGTTTAGATTCTTCTCAATAACATCTGCTATTTTGTTCAAGATATTTGATCTTGTAGTGATGTCTGTTTTCCCCCATTCAGGGAAAGCTGCGTGTGCTGCGTCTAATGCAGCCTCTACGTCTTTATCATTTGATCGTGCAACTGAGCAGATTTTCTCATTTGAAATCGGGCTAACATTATCAAAATATTTACCAGATTTAGGCTCTACAAATTTTCCGTTAATGTAGTTTCCATATTTAGCTTTGAACGGAAATTTAACCTTTAAATGAGAAGTATCCAAAACAGATGACACTTTTAGTTCTGCACTCATTTTTCCTCCATTTGTTTTAGGCTTAAGATTTTTTGGCTTTTTAGATTTAGAAAGTTTCTTTGTCGTTTTGCTTTTAAATTTTTTTCTTTTTTTAATCGACTTTTTTGTTTTCTTTCTTCTTTTCTTAACAGCCTTTTTTTTAGTCTTAGCCATTTGTATAAATTGAATTAAAGACCATTTTGAGCATGATGTAAACGAGCAAAAATAGCTTTCAATTTAAAGTTGAAATTACATTTCATTATTATTCAATACTTTATTTGTTTCTTGTTGCAATAAATACTCCTAAAGAAGCTATCAGAAATCCAAGTAAATCAATTGTAGTTAGTTGCTCATTTAAGAAAATCCAAGCCATAAATGCTGTTGTTGCAGGTATTAAGAAAAATACAGTAACAGTTTTGCTTGCTGAATTATTCTTAATCAAAAACATCAAAATAGTAAATGCTCCGAAGGACACTAAAAAAATCTGGTGGCTCATTGCTACTAAAAAAGTTGAATTAAATTCAATAAAAGGATCAACAAAAAATAATATTATTATTAGATGGAAAAAGCATCCGCCTGCTGCCTGATACATATTGCTTACTGGTAAAGGTATATTACCACTATATTTTTTTTGGAAAAGTGTAGCAGATGTAATTGACAGTAATGCTATGAATGATGCAATTACTCCAATAGTTGGCAATGTTTCTCCTATATCAATACCTAAAACCATTGCAGACCCAATAAAACCTAAGATTACACCTAGCCATTGTTTCCAACCTACGTATTCTTTAAGAAAAGGTCCAGCAAGAGCATTTGTTAAAATAGGTTGCATGGTTACAATTAAAGCAGTTATCCCAGTTGGTATATCTCTAGATACAGAAAAAAAAACACCGCCTAAATAAACTCCATGGAATAGTACCCCACTGAAAAATGATTGTATAAGATCCTTTTTATTAAGTTTTAAAGATAAATTTTGGTAAATCGAATAAATTAAAAAACCTATTGCAACTATTAAAAATCTGAAAGCTAAAGCAGCAAAAGGATCACTGTTATCTACTATTGGTTTTGTAGTAACAAAAGCTGAAGACCAAAGTAAAACAAAAATGAAAGGTAAAAGTTTATTCATTAGTTTTTATAAACCTATAATATTTTCACGTGAAACCACAGAAAAACCTCAAGTTGAAAATATTATTTAAATATCAAAAGATAACAACATTTAGTATGTTTTTTTAAAATTCTTCTATTATAAATTGAAATACAAAAATTAAATAAATCAAATTTATTAAAAAAATTATAAGCTATTTGAAACTAATGAACAAAATTTACGATGAAATAACAATTGTTACTGTGCTTTATAACTCAGCTAAAATTAATGAAAGTTTTTTTGAAAATTTAAAGAGCTTTAAAACAGTTGTAGTTGATAATGGGAAAAACGAAGAAATCCTTGGTAAAATAAAAACTTATAAAAACATTAAAATAATTTCAAAAAATAAAAATCTTGGCTATGGAAACGGGGTAAATTTTGCTTTTGAAAGTATTGCCACAAAGTTTTTTCTAATATTGAATCCAGACATAAATATCGATGAAAATTCAATAAATAATCTACACAATATCTTAAGCGAACACGATGATTGTGGAATTGTAGCACCAATAATTTATCCTGATGAAGATTTTTACGGAGCTTTTCCTGAGAAAAATTTAAAAAAATTAACTCTATTAAATGCTTTAAAATCAAGGGATTTGTTATCAAAATCTGAAATTGAAGGTGAAATATGTGTCGATGTTGTTAAATGGGCGTTATTAGTAAAAGCAAAACAGTTCGAAAAAGTTGGAGGTTTTAATGAAAAATTATTTCTTTTTTGGGAAGAAATTGATCTTTGCAGAAGGTTTAGGTCAAATAAATTATGTGTAATTATAACACCTAAATCAAAAGCTGAGCACAAACAAGATAAATTATCAGATTCTAATTTTCAAAATTTCTTAATTAAAACTTATTATCATGAATATTCCCCTCTTGTATATTTCAACGTACAAAAATTTTCTTTTTTCTATTTGAAAAGGATGATGAAATATTTATTTAGGGCAATAAGCTACCTAATGATATTAAATCTTAAAAAATCTTTAACTTATTTTTTAAGGTTAAGTGCAAGTATAAGATATTTCATCAATTTAAAACTTTCTTCGAATTCGAATAAGTAGATTTTTTTACAAAATAAATTCCAATCACGATCGCTAATAAAGCAATTAACACTTTAATTGTAATAATTTCTTTTAAAAATATATAACCTAGCATAACCCCAAAAATAGGAATTAAATAAGCAACTTGAGACTGAAAAATTAAACCATTATCTTTTAATACTTTAAATCTTAGAACCCAAGCTAATCCTGTAGCTATAATTCCTAAATAAGTTATTGAAACTAATGATGTCAATGATGGATCATAATTCCACGGCTTTTCAAAATAAAAACAGATTGGAAGTAAAATTATTGTCGCCCAAATCAAGATAGATGCGGTTACATTTTCATTTTTTTTATGACTTATTTTTAGAGTCAATATTCCACCAACTACATAACCTAGCGAGCCGATTAATATACATAAAGCTGAAAAAATGTTGTTTTCGTTAATTAAAAAATTATCGGAGAATAAAAATACAATGCCTGCAAAACCAATTAAAATACCAACTATTTTTAGAATGTTAATCTTTTCTTCCTTTATAAAAAAGTGAGCCAATAAAGTAGAAGTTAAAGGAGAAGTCGACATAAGGATAGCAGCCAAATTACTTTGAACTTCCTTTACGCCATAAGCAATAAGAAAAAAAGGGAAAACCATATTTACAAAACCAATGGATACAAACCAAGGCCAATCTTTTGAAAAAACCTCTATTTTAATTTTTTTATAAAAACACAAAATAATTAAAGGTATTGATCCTAAAAGTACCCTTATAAAAGCAATTGTTATAGGTCCAAATGAATCAGTTGCTATCTTTATATTAAAAAAGGCAGATGCCCATATAATTGAAAGAAATACTAATAATGAATAATCGATTAAATTTGGCTGTTTCATTCAGTTATGTCTTCTATTCTTCCTCTAGTCAAATTACTTAACATTGAAAAATTTATTTCAAAAATACTGTTTGGGTGTCCTGCAGCAGCAAAAACTTGATCAAATCTATTAAGATTTTTATCAATTAAAATGTCTAATTCTTTTAAATGACCTACGGGTGAAACACCACCAATAGTAAAACCAGTTTGAGCTTTTACATCCTCAGCATTGGCCATACTGACATCTTTTTGAAACATTAGTTTCTTAACTTTATTCAAGGAGCATTTTTTATCACCTGAAACTAAACATAATATGAAGTCTTCACCAGATCTAAATACTAAACTTTTAACAATAGCGCCTTCCTGGCAGTCTAATGCTATGGCTGCCTCCCTTGCAGTCCTAGCAGTTTTTTCTAAAATTTGAACCTTAAGATTTTTGTTAAACTTACTTAAAGCTTCAATCACTCTTTTAACTGGCTCTTTGTTTAATAAGTCATTCATTCAACTAATAGTTGTTTGTAAAATATTTATAACTTAGGTATCAATCCATGTTTAAATTGCATAGGAGATATCAATATAATGAACGTTATTAATATATTTTTATTTGCTATTAAACGTTAAAAATTGAAAGGTCAAACTATATGAGTGCAAAAGATATATTAAAAAAAATTAAAGATAAACAGATTGAATATGTAGATTTAAGATTTACTGATCCCAGAGGTAAATTACAACACGTAACTCAAGATTTAGCAACAGTTGACGAAGACATGCTAAATGATGGAATTTTTTTCGATGGTTCATCAATTGCTGGTTGGAAAGCAATTAATGAGTCTGATATGATATTAAAACCTGATTTATCAAATAGTTTCGTAGACCCTTTTTTTTCGCACACTACATTAGTGCTTTTTTGTGATGTGATGGACCCAATTACTAAGAGTTTTTACGAGAGAGACCCACGATCCACTGCAAAAAAAGCTGAGGCATATTTAAAAAAGACTAAAATTGGAGATAAAGCTTATTTTGGCCCTGAACCAGAATTTTTTGTATTTGACGATGTAAAATTTTCAAACGATATGAATAAGACAGGTTTTGAAATTGATAGTGTTGAGGGTCCTTACAATACAGGAAAGAAATATGATAATGGAAATATGGGACATAGACCTAAAATTAAAGGTGGTTACTTTCCAGTTCCTCCAGTTGATGGAGGTCAAGATTTAAGATCTGAGTGTCTCAAAGCAATGAGGGATATGGGTGTAAAAGTCGAGAAACATCACCACGAAGTTGCACCAAGCCAACACGAACTTGGAACATTATTTAATACTTTGGTAAACCAAGGTGACAGTATGCAAATTTATAAATACGCAGTTCACAATGTAGCTCATTCATTTGGTAAAACAGCTACGTTTATGCCAAAACCAGTTAAAAATGATAATGGTTCAGGTATGCATATCCATCAATCTATTTTTAATGGAGATAAGCCTTTGTTCGCAGGAGACAAATACGCAGGACTTTCTGATGAGTGTTTGTACTACATCGGTGGAATTATAAAACACGCAAGAGCACTTAACGCTTTTTCAAACGCTTCTACAAACAGTTATAAAAGATTAATACCAGGATTTGAAGCACCGGTTTTATTAGCTTACTCTTCTAGAAACAGATCTGCAAGCTGTCGAATACCATTTAGTACAAGTAAAAAAGGTAAAAGGGTTGAAGTAAGATTTCCTGATGCCTCTGGAAATCCTTATCTAACATTTGCAGCGATGTTGATGGCTGGTTTAGATGGAATTAAAAATAAAATCAAGCCTGGCAAACCAATGGATCAAGATTTATATGCTTTAGGTCCTGAGGAACTAAAAGGTATTCCAACTGTTTGTTCATCATTAAGACAGGCATGTGTCGCTTTAGATGAAGACCGAAAATTTTTAACCGAAGGTGGAGTGTTTACTGACGATCAGATAGATGCTTACATCGATTTAAAAATGGAAGAAGTAAATAATTTTCAAGATACTCCGCATCCTATTGAATACGAAATGTATTATAGTTGTTAAAGTATTTAGAGAATTAAAAATTTCAGTTAATTAAAATTTTTAAGATAATTAATTACAGACTTTCTCTTTTCTCTTTTAGCTTCATCTAGAGGTGTAGCACCCCATCTATCCCTGACAAATAAAGGATGTCCATGTGTGACTAAATATTCAACTACCTCTTGGCAACCTTCAGCAGCTGCAAGATGTAAAGCTGTTCTAGAGTCATAATCTCCGGCGTGTACAGGTATTCCCTTTGCAACAAGATTTCGTATACCTTCAACGTTATTTTCAGAAGCAGCAAACAATAGTTCAATGACTGCTAATTCATCATCATAAATTGCCATCTTGTCCGTTTTGCCATTGGGATCTTCAATTAAGTGTGATGCTTGAGTATAATCAATATCAAGTTTTTCAAATTCTTTTACAATTTCACTATGGTTATTATTTTTTGCATCAAAGTATCCGTAACCGCCCCAACGATCAGGTATTGGTTTTACACCCTGTTTAAGTAAAAATTGAACCGCTTCTAGTTGACCTTCTGCTGAAGCTAAATGCAAAGGAGTCCTCATATCATAGTCTCCGTTTTGAAGATCTCTTTGTTCACTAACTAGACGCTCCAATGTTCTAATATTTCCATTGCTTGCAGCCCAAATCGCCTCTCCACAGCTATTAGCACGCCATTTCGAAATTGGTATTTTTGGATCAAGACGATCTGTATCTGTCATTGTACCATCAAAAGTATGAACTAAATATTTTGATGTAATTCGTCTCGCCATTTCAATTCCTCTAACACTATTTCCTTGTTTGTCTAAGCGAGGTGAAAAAATACATATTCCCATCAGTCTTGGAACTATTAATATAACTCCGCCACCTACTCCACTTTTTGCTGGTAATCCCACTTGTTGAAAGAATGTGCCGCTAGCATTATACATCCCACTAGTTTGTAGAACTGGTAAACAATTTCTTACAGTTTTCTGACTTAGTACGCGATCTTGAGTTAAGGGATTTACACCACTATTAGCAAGTGTAGCTGCAGCCGTTGCAAAATTTACGGAGGTCATCTCTAATGAACATATACTAAAATAGAGCTTAAGTGCTTCGGTAACTGCAGGTTCTGTGTAAAAGTCAAATTCATCCTCATCGGGATGAATGTCATTGTGCAGCTTAGTTTTTGTATGGGGTAAATTACCTGTAGCCATCAAAAGATAACCCATTGCAATATTATTATATCCCGTAAAGTTTTCTTGCCGAGCCATATTTTTATTGAATCTTGGTAACTCAGCACCAAAATCATCTTTTGGAGACCATCCTATTAGCCTGCCAAACTGTTGTCTTATGTATCTTAATCTTTGACTGTGAGAGTCTTCAGGACCTATTAGACCAGCTGTCATTATCGCACCTGCGTTGACCATTGGGTTAAAAGGAACACGACTAGATTTTCCATTTGGATTATCTTTAGCATGCTCTCCTTGCAAGTCACCTATAGCTGTTTTTGCTAACAAAGTTAGATCATCGAATTGTCTACCAGATGGTTCTTGACCAACATGTTGATGAACTTTTTCTAAACCTAACCTTTCCATTGCAAAACAATAGTTGAAAGGTTTGCACATTGATTGAATTGAAAAATCAACATTACTATCACCCTTTTGATATATTTGACCATCTGCTGTTACAATTGCAACACCAAATTGATCTGGATCAACTTCAGCTAGTGGTGGGATGTATGATGCTAATTCTCCTGATTTAATTTTTTTTACCTCATCAAACATACTATCCAAATTTTTTGCAAAATAGCTAAAATCTGGTATTGATAATTCACCTCTTAAAGATTTTTCAACAATTAATTCTGAACTTCGGATAATATCAATAAAGTCTTCAAAAACAATTTTATCACCATGAGCGTCTAAATTCTGAAAAAGGTTATATAATCTTTTATCATTGGCTTTTAAACCTGAGTTTAATAAAACTTCCTTGAATTTTTTTGTGTTTACTATTTCACTATTGTCTTCACACAAAGAAAAAAACAAATTTGCTTCTCGTTTAGACTTAGTTTTTAATTTTTCTAGAAAAGTGGCCTTGTTTTTATAAGTGTCCTTTTTCATATAAGAACAATTAGGTTATTAACTTAATTTAAAAAAAACAACCCTTAATATATATGATAAAAGTTACTCTATTTTGAAAGACTCTCCGCATCCACAACGCTCAGTTTCGTTAGGATTATTGAATACAAAAGATGATGAAAATTCTTCCTCTTTATAATCCATCTCAGTTCCTAACAAATACATAACGGCACCGGGATCTATAAATACTTTCACACCTTTTTCCTCAATCATCTCATCATTTGGATTTTCTGTTTTTGCATATTCCATCACATAAGACATGCCAGCACATCCTCCACTTTTAACTCCAATTCTTACTCCTAAAGATGATTTATCATTTGACAAAATTGATTTAATTCTGTCTGCAGCTTTATCACTAAGTTTAATTACCTGGCTCATAAATTTAACTCCAATTTAGCCGCTTCTGACATCATAGACTTATCCCATGGTGGATCCCAAACTAGTTCTAATTTTGCATCTTTAACTTCTTTAATTTCTTTCACACTTTCTTCTACTTCCTTTGGTAAACTTTCAGCCACTGGGCAATTAGGTGTCGTCAAAGTCATTTTTATATCTACAATATTTTCTTTGTCTATTTTAATATCATATATTAAGCCAAGCTCATAAATATTTACAGGTATTTCGGGATCATAAATTTTTTTAATTTCTGCTATTACTTTATCTTTTAATTCCATTTAATCGTCTTTCTCAGTATTAACTTCTCCAGGTTTATCTGTCATGGCTGAAACTAAAGTATGCCATGGTAAGGTTGCACATTTTACTCTCATTGGATATTTTTTAACTCCAGACAAAGACATAAGCTTAGTTTTTTCATCCTCACTAATAATTTTAGAATTAAGTTCAGGGCTATCTTTTATCATTTTTAAAAAGTCATCAATCAATTCTTTTACCTCTGGTTCCTCTTTATTTTTCATCAATTCAGTCATTATGGAGGCAGATGCCATGGATATCGCACATCCCTCACCTTCAAATTTGATATCAGAAATCTTTTTATTTTCATCCAATTTTAAGTAAACATGGACTTTGTCACCACACAAAGGATTATGACCTTTGGCATCTTTATTGAAGTTTTCAAATTTTCCTAAATTTCTAGGGTTCTTCCCGTGATCTAGAATTAACTGTTGGTATAAATCTTTTAAGTCCATTATGAATTAAATATTTTTATACATTTGTTAATTGAGCTATTTAATTGATCAAGATCGTCTTTGGTGTTGTAAACGCCTAAGGATGCTCTAGCTGTAGCTGCTAATCCTAATTTTTCATGTAGGATTTGACAACAATGGTGTCCAGCTCTTATTGCAACACCATCTTCATCTAAAATAGTTGCTATATCATGTGGATGAACTCCATCTAACGTAAATGATAGAACTGATCCTTTGTTTTTTGGACTTCCAATTAGTTTTACAGAATTATTTTTTCTTAAAATTTCTTCACCATATTTTGTAAGTTCTCTTTCATGCTCTTCAATTTTTTCTATACCAAGTTTGTTTATGAAATTGATTGACTCGCCGAAAGCTATAACCTGCGCGGTTGCCATTGTACCTGCTTCGTATTTATTAGGCAGATCTCCAAAAGTTATACCTTCTTTTTTGACTTCTCCAATCATTCCTCCACCACCTTGATAAGGAGGTAACTCTTCTAACCATTTCTTTTTAGCATACAAAACACCAAGACCAGTTGGTCCGTACATCTTGTGGCAAGATATTGCATAGAAATCACAATCAAGATCTTGCATATCTAATTTTAAATGTGGAGCTCCCTGACAACCATCAACAAGAACTGGAATATTTTTTGAGTGTGCTAATTGAATAATTTCTTTAACAGGAAGAATTGCACCTGTTACATTAGATAAGTGGGTAATGGCTAAAATCTTTGTTTTAGGGGTTATTTTCTTTTCAATACTTTCAATGTTAATATCTCCGTTTTCATCTACGTCAGCAAAATTTATCTTAACTCCTTTTGACTTTCTTAAATAATGCCAAGGAACATAGTTCGAATGGTGTTCTAATTCTGTAATTAAAATTTCATCACCTTCTTTTAAATATTTTTGACCGAAAGTATTTGCTACTAAATTTATTGCCTCCGTTGCACCTTTTGTGAAAACTATTTCGTTTGGATCTTTTGCATTAATATATTTTTGTACTAAAACCCTTGTATTTTCATATAAATTTGTTGCTGCCACGGCTAAGTAATGAACGCTACGACCCACATTTGAAAATTCCTTAGTATAAAAATCATAAATTCTATCTACAACAACTTTAGGTTTCTGAGATGAGTTAGCGCTATCTAAATAAACCAGATCATTATTATGAACCTTATTATCGAATATTGGAAATTCTTTTTTGATATCTTTAATATTCATTTTTTAATCCATATAAATTTTTAATAAGTTTTTTAATTGGTTCATCGGTTATTTGATTTATTACTTCCACAAGAAAACCATTAATTAATAATTTTCTTGCCTCTTTATAACTTAGGCCTCTAGACATTAAGTAAAATATTGAATCTTCATCTAAACTTCCAGAGGCAGATCCATGTGAACATTTTACATCATCTGCGTAAATTTCTAACTCAGGCTTTGCATTAAATTCAGTTGTTTCATCGACCAATATTGCTTTGCTTAATTGATAGCCATCTGTTTTTTGTGCTTTCGAGTCTACATATATTTTTCCTTGATAGACTGATCTTGATTTGTTTTCTAAAACGCTTTTTACTAATTGATAGCTTTTTGTATTTTCAACTAAGTGATTAATTTTTGCTTTAATTTCGTGATGTTTATTTTTATTTAGTGAGAATATACCATTCACAAAGGCTGAAGAGTGTTCTCCTTTTAAATCACAAGAGATTTCATTCTTTGAAAAAGTTGATCCTTGAGACAAATAAAATGTCTCTGAAACGCTATTAGAAGATTGTTTTATATTGTTAAACATATATCTAATATTATCATTTTCAATCTGATCAATTTTATAATTTTTTAAAATTGAATTTTTTTCTAAAGAAAAATTGTAAAAAATATTAATAAAATTTTTACTACTTTTATCTTTTACAAGATCAATTAACTTTAAAGAACTATTTTCCTCTAACTCAAAGTTAATTTTTAAATTAATGTTTTGTGATGTTGTCTTATTATTAGATACATGATAAATTATAAGGGGATTTTTAATTTGATAATTTTTTTTAATTAATAATTTATAACTTTTATTTGTTAAAGCGTTATTTAAATTTATTAAAGAATTTTCTACTAACTGTTCATCTAAATTATTTTGATTATCTAAAAATTCTATTTTATTTTTATCCTCAGGATTAAAGTCGATTTTTTCTAATTGACCATTTATAAAAACCAATTTGTTATGCTCTATTTGATTTAGTAAGATATCTTTATCTATTCCACTTTTCTCTGATTGTTCACTGTAAAACTTTAATTCACCAATTTCTTTATTAATGATTTGATTAATATCAAAAAACTTCCAATCTTCGTGTTTCCTATTTGGAAAACCTTGGTTTAAGAATTCTTTTGCATTAAAATTTTTGAAAGTAGTTTCTTTTTCAGATAAATTACTTCCTTTCAATGTTTTTTCAAAATCTATTTTAAAATTTTCCACTAATTTATATTTTCATAACCTTTCTTTTCTAACTCTAACGCTAACTCTGGTCCTCCTGATTTAGCTACTTTACCGTTCATCAAAACATGAACAAAATCAGGTTTTATATAATTAAGTAATCTTTGGTAGTGCGTAATAATTAAAAACGAATTATCTTTTTTTCTTAATGAATTAACCCCATCTGCAACAATTTTTAATGCGTCAATATCTAGTCCTGAGTCTGTTTCGTCCAATATTGATAGTTTTGGTTCTAAGATAGACATTTGTAAAATTTCATTTTTTTTCTTTTCTCCTCCAGAAAAACCAACATTTAGTTGTCTACTAAGTTTATCTTCATCAAACTTAAGATTTTTGGCTTTTTCTTTTACTAATTTGAGAAATTCTAATGCGTCTAATTCTTTTTCACCGCGCGCTTTTTTAATAGCGTTTAATGAAGTTTTCAAAAAGATGTTTGTATTTACTCCAGGAATTTCAAGAGGATATTGAAAAGCTAAAAATATTCCTTTATGAGCTCTTTCCTCTGTCTCGAGATCAAATAAATTTTTATTTTCAAATAAAATTTTCCCTGTCACGTCATATCCTTTTTTTCCAGATAAAATATTAGATAGAGTGCTTTTTCCTGATCCATTAGGACCCATTATTGCATGAACTTCTCCAGGTTTAATTTCAAGAGAGAAACCGTTTAAAATTGATTTATCCTCAATTTTTGCATTAAGGTTATCGATTTTTAACATTAACCAACACTCCCTTCTAAACTAATACCAACAAGTTTTTGCGCTTCTACTGCAAATTCCATAGGTAATTGCTGAAGAACTTCTTTACAAAAACCATTTACAATCAAACTTACCGCTTCCTCAGAATTTAGTCCTCTTTGTTGGCAATAATGTAACTGTTCATCGCTTATTTTTGAAGTTGTTGCTTCATGTGCAATATTAGAATTAGCATTTTTATTTTTGATGTAAGGAATTGTATGTGCACCACATTTATTTCCCATTAGCAATGAATCGCATTGAGTATAATTACTAGAGTTTGATGATTTAGGTGAAATATCAACTAATCCTCTATAAGTCATATCAGAAAAACCTGCGCTAATACCTTTTGATATAATTTTACTTTTTGTGTTTTTACCCAAATGGATCATTTTTGTACCTGTATCTGCTTTTTGATGATTATTTGTAATTGCAATTGAATAAAATTCACCAACTGAATTATCCCCTTGCAATATACAGCTTGGATACTTCCACGTGATAGCTGATCCGGTTTCAACTTGTGTCCAAGAAATTTTAGAATTTTTACCCTTACATAACCCTCTTTTTGTTACAAAGTTATAAATTCCACCTTTTCCATCTTTATCTCCAGGATACCAATTTTGAACGGTTGAGTATTTTATTTCAGCATCATCTAACGCTATCAATTCAACATTTGCTGCATGCAATTGATTTTCATCTCTCATTGGAGCAGTGCATCCTTCTAAATAACTTACATAACTTCCTTTATCTGCAATAATAAGAGTTCTCTCAAACTGACCTGTGTCAGAAGCATTTATTCTAAAATATGTAGAAAGCTCCATAGGACATCTCACTCCTGGTGGGATATAAACAAATGATCCGTCAGTGAATACCGCTGAGTTTAATGTTGCGAAGTAATGATCTGTAATTGGTATAACAGAACCTAAATATTTTTTTACCAAATCTGGATGTTTTTGAATTGCCTCAGATATAGAACAAAAAATAATTCCTTTTTCAGTCAGTGTATCTTTAAAAGTTGTAGCTACCGAAACTGAGTCAAATACAGCATCAACTGCTATACCATTTAATCTTTTTTGTTCATTTAGCGGAATACCAAGTTTGTTATAAGTTTCAATAAGTTTTGGATCTAATTCATCTAAACTTTTTGGTTTTTCTTTAAAACTTTTAGGCGCTGAATAATAATAAAGATCTTGATAGTCAATTTTAGGATATTTTGGTTTCTGCCAATTCGGTTCCTTTAAAACTTTAACCCTATTGTAAGCTTTTAGTCTCCAATCCAGCAACCACTTAGGTTCTTTTTTGATATTAGATATAAATTTAATTACATCTTCATTTAAGCCTTTTGGAGCTTTAAAGTTTTCAATATCAGTTGAAAAACCATATTTATAATCTTTTAATTTTTCTAGTTCTTTTTCTCTCATTAATTTCTACTTTCTTTTTTCTTCACTAGATCGCCCAATTTTTTATTTTCAAAAAATGAGTTAATATGTAAATCAAGTTCGTCCCACAAATTGTGAGTTATGCATTTTGACGATTTACCGTTACAACCTTTTTTCGACTCTTTTTTACATCCAACCGTTTTGACTCTTTCATCTAAAGCAAAAAAAATATCTGAAATTTTCAGGTCGTTAATGTTTTTAGATATAATATAGCCACCATTTGTACCTCTTACACTTTTAACAATGTTATTTTTTTTTAATCTTAAAAAAATTTGTTCCAAATAAAGCAAAGATATACTTTGTCTTAGAGATATATCTCTTAAACTAACTGGGTTTTTCCCGTCAAATCTTGCCATATCAGCAAGTGCCATTACTGCATATCTTGATTTAGTATTAAGCTTCATAATCCGCAATTTACGGGACTTATATATATACCCGACTAAAATAGTCAAGATTACATTAAAGAAAAAGACTCGCAAATTGACACTGCAATATGATAAATAAAGTTTTTTTAGTGAGAATAATAATCATTAACAAACATGGAAAATAAAATTTTAGAAATCTTCATACCTGGACCTGCAGGAAGATTAGAGGCAAAGTATTTTAAGAATCATAAAGTTACCTCGCCTATTGCATTAGTTCTTCAACCTCATCCTCAATATGGTGGAACTATGAATAATAAAGTCGTTGTAGATACTTTTCATACTTTTATGGATAATGGTTTTTCTGTTTGTAGAGTAAATTTTAGAGGAGTGGGTAAAAGTGATGGAGAGTTTGATAATGGTCAGGGTGAGTTAGCAGATGCTGCTGCAGCACTTGACTGGTTAGAAAGAGAAAATTTTGATAATTCACAATGCTGGGTAGCTGGTTTCTCTTTTGGCTCTTTAATCTCTATGCAATTATTAATGAGACGTCCAGAAATAAATAGATTTATCTCTATTTCTCCACAACCTAATGTTTATGATTTTTCTTTTTTATCACCATGTCCTGCATCTGGGCTTATGGTTTATGGAAAAAAAGATGAGTTAGTCCCTAAAGAACATATTAATGAACTTGATAAAAGACTTTCCTCTCAAAAAGGAATTAAAGTTGAATTTGAGACTGTGCCTGATGCAAATCACTTTTTTACAAAATCTGAGGATAATTTAAAAAAGGTTTTGGATAAATATATTAAAAAAGAATCCGCATTATATTAAAAATTTTTCACAACTTCGCCACCTGTAGTAGGACTTTTACATCCTGTAGTATCAGGAAACGATATTGGCAATTTCAAGAAACTTCTAATTGCTAAAAATGCAAATGCCTGAGACTCCACATAATCTCCATCTATTCCATAGTCATCAATAGGTTGGATTACTAAATTTTTCAATGTTCTAGATTTTATCCTTTGGATTAAAGTTTTATTTTTTCTTCCGCCTCCAGACACCAAAACTTTGAATAATTTATTTCTTACATCGCTCAATAAAGATAATAAACCAGCTCCAATTATTCTCCCTGATAAGTCTGTTAAAGTTGCAGCTCCGTCTTCAAAACTTACACCTCTTAAAAAATTTATGTCAAAATCTTTGGTATCGAAAGAAAGTCTATTCTGGTCAGGTCGATTATCAAAATTATCTAATGCCTGATTTAACATCAAATCATTTGTTTTGCCCATTGCTGCATAAGCGCCATTTTCATCAAAATTTCCTTTTTTATTTTTTCTAACCCAGGCATCAATTAAACAGTTTCCTGGACCCAAATCTCTACTTGTAAAATGATTTTGTTCGTAATCACCTATTATTGTTACATTAGAAATTCCACCAATATTTAGTATACAAACTGGTAACTCAATTTTAATTTTTTTTACTAATGCTTTGTGAAAAATAGGAGCTAAAGGTGCTCCTTCACCACCATTCTGAATATCATTTTGTCTAAAATTATAAACAACAGTGGTCTGAGTAAGTTGAGACAAAAGTTTACCATCTCCTATTTGTTTTGAAATTTTTTTTGATGGATCGTGAAACATTGTTTGACCATGAAAACCAACAAAATCAAATTTCTTATTAGTAATTTTAATTATGTTTATTACTACTTTTGAGTGAAAAATAGTAAGTTCCTTCTCTAAGTCTTTAAGTTCACTGGAGTATATTTCAAGATCAGCAATATTATTAATCTTATCTTTGAGTGAGTGTATTTTTTGACTTAAGTTATTTTCATATTCAAAATACTTGTTGATTTCTACATTATAATTTGTGTCTCCGTCAGAACTTATTAAGGATGCATCAACACCATCTCCAGATGTACCACTCATTAACCCAAGGCTATAGTAATTTTTAGACATAATATTTATTTTTTAATTAGGTTAATATAGGTATATTGAAACTGACTTATTTTATAAAAAAATGAAAAATTCATTCCTTAAAGAGTTTAATGAAAGAGAATATTTTAATCAATGTACAAATTTAGAGTCCCTTAATGGGTTAATGGATAAGAAAAAAATAAGAGCTTATATTGGTTTTGACTGTACTGCTCAAAGTTTACACGTTGGAAGCTTACTCCAAATTATGTGCTTAAGGTTATTGCAAAAACATGGACATCAACCAATTATATTGCTTGGAGGAGGTACTACAAGAATAGGTGATCCCTCAGGAAAAGAAGAAACAAGAAAAATTATTACAGAAAAAGAAATCGAAAAAAACATTAAAAATATTAAGAAAGTTTTTTCAATATTTTTAGATAATAAAAATTTTAAAACACGCCCTATTTACGTAAACAACTATAAGTGGCTGGGTAAACTAAATTATATTAAATTTTTAAGAGATATTGGAAAACATTTCACAATTAATAAAATGCTAAGTTTTGATAGTGTTAAACTTAGATTGGAAAGAGAGCAGTCCTTAAGCTATATGGAATTTAACTATATGATACTACAAGCATATGATTTTTTAGAACTTAACAAAACAAAAAATTGTTTAATGCAAATTGGTGGCTCTGATCAATGGGGTAATATCGTGAACGGTGTTGAATTAGTAAAAAGATATTCAAGCAAGCAAGTTTACGGTTTAACAACACCATTAATAACTTTAGCATCTGGTGCTAAAATGGGTAAAACAGAAAAAGGAGCTGTTTGGTTAGATAAAAAACTGTTGTCATCTTATGACTACTGGCAATTTTGGAGGAACACAGATGATAGAGATGTTATAAAATTTTTGAAGATGTTTACTGATAAGGATGTCTCTAAAATTGAAAATATAAAAGATAAAAATATAAATGATTTAAAAATTCTTCTGGCAAATGAGGCAACCACTCTTTTACATGGTAAAGCAGCCGCAATAAAAGCTTCAGATACTGCAAAAAAAACATTTGCAGGTGGTTCAGGGGATGAACTACCAGTTATACAAATCAAAAAAGATCAAGTTAATAACGGACTAAATATAATTGAACTTTCTATTAAAACTAAATTGTTTAGTTCAAAAAGTGAAATAAGAAGAACAATAAAAAATTCTGGTTTAAAAATAAATAACTCTACAGTTACAGATGAAAGCCTAATAATTAATGTATCTCACTTTGAAAATGAAGTTTTAAAACTTTCTCATGGTAAGAAAAAACACGTTTTAATAAGAATTATTGGCTAGTTTTTTTTATTTTCTCTAATGTTCTCGTTATAAATCTTGGAGTTAAAGTTTTGATAGGATTAACTGTTGTTTTTAAATCATTTGGATAGCCTTTGATCTTAAAGCTAACTCCAAAAACACCCTCACCTGCTTTTTTGCCAACAAGCAAATCCCCAATTACTGGAATTGAGCCTATGACCTTATTTACAGTTGTTGCAGGTACAAGAGTACCCCTTAGACTTACCAAATCATCTTTTTGAATATATCCATCCATCAGTATAGATATCGAAGGCCCTAAAGAATAGATTTCATCAATCGTCATAAGACCGTCTTTGTTATTAAAAATCATTTCGAGTTCATTAAATCTTATACCTTCCCCGGTCAGTAGATCTGCGATACCTTGCAAAGAGGCAAGAGTAAGTAATTTTGTTAATGCTGGTACTTCTTTTAATTTAAAATCAAAAATTTTCAAATTTGAATTTGAGACTTTATTTTTTTCGATAGAGTCAAACTTTAAATAACCACTCTCAAAACCTTTTATAAAATCATATTTTTTTACCAAAGGTTTTGCATTACCAGCAAATAAGTTTGTTATCTTTTCATTGTTTGAATTTGTTTTTATTGAAAGTTTTAAATCTTCTTTAGTTGCAAATTGTGAGGATAGAATTAAATCTTTAATTTGATCATTATTAACGATCATATCTGCTTTAAAATTAGTTAAATAATCTTCATTTGTAATATAAATTGTGTCAAAGTTTATTGAAATTTTAGAGTTTAATTTTTCAAAGACATCAAAAAAGTTTCCGTCACTCTTTGAAAATAATATTCTATCAAGGATTTTTGTTCCATCGAATATTTTGCTATTTATTGAATAATTACTTTTTTTTCTTTTAATATTCAATTGACTAATTTGATCATTGTTGTTTACGAGATCAATGTCAATTTGATCAATCCTTTTTAATTTTTTTTTTGAATTTACATTAATATTCTTAATTTTAATTAAATTTTTAGATTCAGCGAAGTTTATTTTATTTAAAAAGACTGAATTATTCTTATTTACAACTCCTTCTACAATAAGATTACTTTTAACATCTTTTTTTTTTGTATAGTTCAAAAGTTCAAGGTTTATTGCATTACTTTTAACCTCAAAATCTGTTTTAAAAAAAATTTTATCTTTTTTCTTCTCAATTGAATAACTAAGGCTGTCTATATCTTCATTAATATTTAATTTACTATCTCCTGATATTTTATAATTTCCGTTTTGATAATTTAAATTTACAACATTATTTTCAAATTTTACCTTATCTTTGTAACCTGGAAAAAATTCCTTTAAGCTAGAGTTCAGGTATTCCAAGTTTTCTATGTTAAATTTTGAATTTGCTTTTATATTTGAAAATTTAAACTTTTTACTTAATTCGAAAGAAAACTTATTATTTGAAGAAAATATAATTTTATCATTCCCAATACTTCCTAAATCAAGTTGGAATATTTTTGATATAGTTTTAAGATTAAGATCATTTTTTGATGTAGAAATATTACCGTTAAACAAAAAGGCGCTGTCTTTTTCTTTTATTCTAATTTCGTCTGACTTAAATTTTATATCCTGATAAAAGGATGAGGCATTATAAATGACGTAATCTTTATCTTTTAATATGAAAGCAAATTTTATATTCTCAATAATATCTTTGTTTAGTAACCTTAATTTTACATTTTCAAGATCACCGTCTATTACATAATCTTTTAAGATGCTGCCGTCCTCAGAAAAATTTATCTTAGCTTCTATCGAAATATCTCCAGATTTCACCACCTTTTTTAAAATGAATAATTGAGGAGTATTTTGAAAGCCTCTGCCAACCTCAATTAAATCTTTTACTTTATTTTTTTTTGTAATAAATTTCAGATTTTCTATTTTAGCATCTTGAGTAAAAACAGATAACAAAGGTAAGACAGTGCTTATACTTTGTAACTCTATTTTGTTTTTTTTATAGAATATGATTGGATTTTTTGTCTTAGCCTCTAATTTAAAACTTCCTATATTTAGAAAAATCTTAATCTTGTTAAATTTTATATCGAAATCACTATCTCTCTGTGAGATTTTCTCATTGATAATTCCGTTAAGCTTATCAGTATTTATTCCATAGACACTTAGATAAATACAAAACGAAATTATTATGAAAATTATAACAAGTAATATTTGATAAAGTTTTTTAAGCATCTAGTTTAAATAGGGAGTTTTCTAAAAAGCCGTCTATATCTCCGTCCAATATCTTTTGAGGATCACTTGATTCATGACTGGTCCTATTGTCTTTAACTAATCGATATGGGTGCAAAACATATGATCTTATTTGATGACCCCACCCTATGTCTTTTTTAGAGTCCTGTTTGTTTTCGTTTTCTTTTTCTCTCTTTTCCAATTCAAAATTATATAATCTTGCTTTAAGCATTTGCATACAAGTTTCTTTATTTTTATGCTGAGATCTTTCATTTTGACACTGTACGACTATTTTTGTTGGAAGATGCGTAATCCTTACAGCGCTGTCAGTGGTGTTTACGTGCTGTCCACCAGCTCCGCTGGATCTGTATGTATCAATTCTTAAGTCTTTTTCTAAAATTTCAACATCAATATTCTCATCAACTACAGGATAAACCCAAACACTCGCAAAACTTGTGTGTCGTCTGGCACCAGAGTCAAAAGGGGAAATTCTTACCAGTCTATGAATTCCAGACTCTGTTTTGAGCCACCCAAAAACATAATCACCAGATATTTTTATAGTTGATGATTTGAGACCAGCTTCGTCACCTTTATGTTCACTAATAATATGGTTTTTAAATTCTTTCGACTGGGCCCATTTCATATACATTCTTCTAAGCATCTCTGCCCAGTCTTGACTTTCTGTCCCTCCAGCACCAGCATGAATTTCTAAGAAACAATCATTGCTGTCTGTTTCTTTTGAAAGAAAACATTTAATCTCATTTTTCTTAACAGTGTTTTTAAGATTTTTAATATTTTCTAATGTGTCTTGAATTAAGTTTTTATTGTTTTCCTCCAAGGCTAGATTATAAAATTCCTCTAACTCTTTTAAATATTTCGTAGTTTCTATATATGAATTTATTAAAGTTTCGTGGAATTTTTTTTCTTTAAGAACTTTTTGAGCTTCAAATTTATCTTTCCAAAAATTTTCGGATAAAATTAGTTTATTATACTTATCTAATTTTTTTTCAAAGTTGTGCTTTTCAAAGATACTCCTTTATTCTTTGATTAACCTTATTGACTTCAGTTACATTTTGAAAGAATTCTTCACTCATTAGTAGAATTTTAATATATTATTATTGTTAAATCTATTATTAATTCTTTTTGAAATATTTGTTTTTTCGAGAAATTTATCACTTTTAAAAGACTCTATTAACGTTTTCTTCGAAGCAAAGCTTACTTTTTTTCCGGTTTTAGAATCAACAACCATCATAGTTATATTTTCAGGTACTTTAAATGGTCTCGTATTTTCTTTTTTTAAAGCTGATTTAATAAAACTTTTAAAAATTGGCATCGCTGTTTTGGCTCCAGTTTCAAATTTTCCAAGTGATTTTGGTTCATCATAACCAACATAAACACCTATTACTAAATCTGACGTAAAACCAATAAACCAGGTATCTGTATTTTTGTTTGTTGTTCCAGTTTTTCCAGCAAGATCCATCTTTAAATCTCTTAATTTTTTTGCTGTACCGGTTTTAGTTGCTCCCTCTAAAATTGATGTAATTTGATAAGCAGTCTGGGGTGAGAAAATTTGTTTGGAGTCATCTTTAATTTCTGGTACATCATTGCTCTGTATAGACACATCTTTACAATTTTTACATTTTCTTACCTCAGTTTTATATATTGTGTTCCCTTCACTATCTTGAATTCTATCTATAAGCTTTGGTTCTATTAATTTTCCACCATTTACAAATGAACAATATGCACTTGTTAATTTTAGCAAAGTAGTCTCGGCAGATCCTAAGGAAATTGAAAGTAATTCATTTGGATTTTCATATATTCCCAGTTCTTTAGAAATTTTGGTAATTTTTTTTAAACCTAGGTCCTGAGAAATTCTTACAGTCATAAGATTTCTTGATTTCTCGAGACCCATTCTTAAAGTTGAAGGCCCATAAAATTTCTTTCCATAATTTTCAGGTTTCCACATCTTTAAGTCTGTCCCTTGGGCTAAAACTAAAGGTGCGTCTAAAACTAATGTTGATGGAGAGTAGCCATTTTCTAAAGCGGTAGCATAAACAAAAGGTTTGAAGGCAGATCCTGGCTGTCTTTGCGCCTGCGTTGCTCTATTAAATTCACTTTGATTAAAACTAAAACCTCCACTCAGAGCTAAAACTCTTCCGTTAAAAGGGTCCATTACCACGATTGCTCCATTTGCTGTAGGAAGTTGTTTTAAAATATACTCATTAGACCCTTCCTTTTTTTTTACATAAATAACATCCCCCTCATTAAAAGAGGTATTCTTTTTTCGTGTCCATTTAATATTTTCATTAGTAATATAACCTACGTCGCCATCTGAAGTTACTATTTCAAAGTTTGCAATACCTATTTTTATTACTCTTGCAATTTTCCAATTGAAAGTTTTTTCAAGTTTTTTTAATTCTATCTTACTAGTCCAATCATTTATACTAAGATTTATATTTTGAATTGGTCCCCTCCATCCTTTTCTTCTGTCGTATTTTTCTATCCCATCACGTAATGAATTCGTTGCTATTTTTTGAAGTTCCAGATTCAGGGGAGTTTTAATATTTAATCCCTCTTTGTAAACTTTATCGTAGCCAAGCTGTTTAATAGTATTTTTTCGTATTTCTTCAACATAATATCTGGAGTCTTCTAAAAAAACTTTTTCTCTTTTTTTAAGTTTAATCTTTAAATTTTTTAAATCTTCATATTTTTTTTTGTCAATATAGTTATTATCAAGTAAATTCTTTAAAACTAAATCTCTTCTAAACTTAGCAAGCTTTTCGTTTTTATAAGGATTGTATCTACTTGGTGCCTTTGGGAGAGCAGCTAATAAGGCTGCTTCTACATACTGAAGCTCATCTACAGATTTATCAAAATACTCCAGGCTTGCAGATGCAATACCATAAGTTCCTTGACCTAAATAAATTTGATTTAAATAAAGTTCAAGAATTCTCTCTTTACTCAAACTTCTTTCTATTCTAAATGCTAATATAGCTTCTTTTAATTTTCTATTTAAACTTACTTCATTAGATAATAAAAAATTCTTTGCTACTTGTTGGGTTATTGTTGAGGCGCCTTCTAATCTTCTTGAATTTATTATATTTGAAAAATTTTTAATTACTGCTCTTAAAACTCCTTTTGCATCGACACCAGGATGATCGAAGAAATTCTTATCTTCCGCTGATAAAAACGCATTTATAACTTTAGGTGGAATTGAATTATAAGGAATAAAAATTCTTTTCTCTGATGAAAAATCTTGAATTAAATCACCATCCCCTGAGTAGACTTTACTAGAGACAGGTGCCTTATAATTTTTTAAAAACTTATAATCAGGTAAATCATTGGAAAAACCCCACAATATTGAAATTACTACAATCAAAAATAGTAAAATTGATGATGCAAAAATTATTAATGTTTTTTTAAAATACTTACTCATTTTAGTTTCATTTAATTCATGAATTTGTTAAAGATAAGGCATCAGAATTTGAAAATAAATGAAAAATTTAACACTAATATTATGGAAAAGAATTTATACATTGATGCTTCGCATCCAGATGAAACACGCGTTGTTCTTAAAGAAAACGGAAATATTGAAGACTATGAATATGAAGGTATAAAAAATACTCTCATAAAAAACAATATTTATTTAGGTAAAGTTAGCAGAATTGAGCCATCGCTCCAAGCCGCCTTCGTTGATTTTGGAAGAGAGAGACATGGATTTTTATCTTTTAATGATATCCAATCAGATTATTACCAAATACCCTCTAGTGATTTGGAGAAAATTAAAGAAGAGGAAAAACAAGTTAGAGAAGAATTAGCCAAACAAAGTGAGAAAGAAGAAATTGATAATGAAAAAAATGATAATGACGCTGTTGAAAAAAAGCCAGAAGTAGAAAATCAAAATGAAGGACATTTTAAGCAAAGTAAAGCTCCTTCTAAAAGATACAAAATTCAAGAGGTGATAAAACCAAATCAAGTTATATTAGTTCAGGTATTGAAAGATGAGCGAGGATTAAAAGGTGCAGCCCTTTCAACCTTTATATCTATCGCGGGTAAATATATAGTCTTAATGCCAAACACGCCAAAAGGTGGTGGTATTTCAAGAAAAATTTTTAATTCTGGTGAGAGAAAAAAAATAAGATCAATATTGAACGAAATTACTATTCCAAAAGAAATGGGATTGATTGTAAGAACTGCTGGATCAAACAAAAGTAAAAATGAAATCAATTATGATCTTCAAAGTTTGATTAAGTCTTGGGAAACTATTAAAGAAAATGCAATGAGTTCAATTGCGCCTAAATTAATTCATCAGGAAAGCGACATAATTAAAAGAACTTTAAGAGACATTTACGATGATGAAACTCAAAATATAATTGTAGACGGTAATGATGGGTATCAAAAAGCAAAAAACTTTATGAAAATTTTGATGCCTAGTCATGTAAAAAAAATTAAAAAATATAGAGATAAAATTCCGTTATTTATTAAAGAAAATATTGAGAATAAATTAAATGATATTTATGATACCCAAGTTAAACTATCTTCGGGTGGATACTTAGTTATAAACCCGACAGAGGCTTTAGTCTCAATTGATGTTAATTCTGGAAGGTCAATTAAACAAAAAAATGTTGAAAGCACTGCACTAGATACAAACCTTGAAGCAGCAGAGGAAATAGCAAGACAAATAAAAATAAGAGATTTATCTGGTCTCATTATAATAGATTTTATTGATATGATGAGCTTTGGTAACAGAAGGCAAGTAGAAAGACGATTAAAAGAAAGATGCAGAAAAGATAGGGCAAGAATTCAAATTGGAAGAATTAGTAGCTTTGGGTTGCTTGAAATGTCACGTCAAAGACTAAGAGAAAGTAGTGTTCAATGGAACATTTCTTTAACTAACGAGTCGTTCGCCCAGAAAGTATTAAAAACTGTTGAGGTTAATGCTATTAAAAATAAGTCAAAATTAGTCCAAATTACTGTGCCTGAAAAAATTAAAAATTTCCTTAATGAAAATTTTAAAGAAGATTTACTTTATATTGAAAAGAAAAATAAAATCAAATTAACTTTTGTGGGGGATTTGTCTCTTTTGGTCCCTGAGTATAAAATTGAATTTTTAAATAAAAGTAAAAAAGTTTTGGAGAAACTTGAAAATACGATTGAGCTGAAAAAAATTTCAATTGAAAAGAAAATAGAAAATAATCTTAAAGGTAAGCCAAAATTTAAATCAAAAAATTTCAAAAAGAAAAAATTTTATAGAAAAAATAAAAGTAAAAGACCTAGATAATACCTTTGTTCGTTGTTGAACGGGATCCATGTAATATTTTTGAAATTCTTCCAGAAATAAAGGACTTCCTTCCAGCAATAACTGCAAACTTCATAGCTTCAGCCATTTCAAATGGTTTCTTTGCTTTTGCAATTGCAGTATTGATTAAAACACCATCACATCCTAATTCCATAGCGATAGCAGCATCTGAGGCTTGACCAATACCTGCGTCGATTATAACGGGTAGTTTAGTTTGATTTCTAATTATTTTAATATTTGTATAATTTTGAATTCCTAATCCAGATCCAATTGGAGCTGCTAATGGCATAATTGCAACTGCACCTGAGTCTTCTAAACGTTTAGCCATTAATGGATCATCACTACAGTAAACCATAACTTTAAACCCCTCTTTTGTTAAAATTTCTGTTGATCTCAAAGTTTCAATCATGTCTGGAAATAGATTTTTTTTATCTCCTAGAACCTCAAGTTTAACCAGTTTCCAACCTCCTATTTCTCTTGCTAGTCGCAAAGTTCTAAGTGCATCTTCCGAGGTGAAACATCCAGCTGTGTTTGGAAGATAAGTTATTTTTTTTGGATCGATATAATCCATCAGTAAAGGTTTCTTTTTATCAACTATATTTACCCTTCTGACTGCTACAGTAACTATTTCAGCACCTGAATATTTAATTGCTTTAGCACATTCTGAAAAACTTTTATATTTTCCAGTTCCTACAATTAATCTAGACTTAAATTTTTTATTAGCTATTTTAAAAAAATCCTTCATTACCCTCCTCCAATAAAATGTACAATTTCAATCTTATCGTTATTTTTTAAATATAAATTTTTTACTGCTTTCTTATTTATTATTTCTTTATTCAATTCAATGGCTACTTTGTCTGTTGATAATTTTAAAGATCTTATTAAATCGTAAACTGATGTTATCTTTTGTAAAGATCTCGATTTTCCATTCAAAATAATTTTGATTTTTTTGGTTTTTTTCATTATGTATAACGTATGGGTTCAAATATACTTTTTCTTAACGGTCCAAATCTTAATCTATTAGGCCAAAGAGAACAATCACAATATGGTTCTATAACTTATGAAGATTTAAAAAAAAAATGTGAAGAGAAATGTAAAGAACTTGATCTTAAAGTTGAATTTACTCAATCAAATGTAGAAGGTGAAATGGTATCTATAATACAATCAGCAAATGAAAAATTTGATGGGATTATCATCAATGCTGCGGCATTCACTCATACATCAATAGCTATTAGAGATGCGTTAGAAATATTTAAAAAAAAAAAAATAGAGGTCCACATATCAAATATTTTTAAAAGAGAGGAATTTAGACAGAAATCTCTTATAAGCGATGTAGTAAATGGTGGAATTTTCGGTCTTGGAAGTGAAGGATATATTTTAGCCATAATAGCAATGCATAAACTCTTAAAAAAATGAAGATTAATAAAAAATTAATTAAAGAACTGGTTGATAACCTAGAAGAATTTAAACTGACTGAGCTTGAATACTCTGAAAACGATACAAAGATAAAAGTGTCTAGGCAAAGTAAAGTAAGTCAGAATATGTCACCAGAAATTACAACAGAAAAAAATAACAAAAAATTAGAATCTGTATCTGGGACTGAAATAAAATCACCAATTATAGGAACAGCTTATTTGGCGCCTGAACCTGGAGCAAAAAAATTTATTGAAACTGGAAAAAAAATTAAAAAAGGTGATACTGTAATGATAGTTGAAGCCATGAAAACAATGAATCATGTACCTTCACCTAAAGACGGCGTTGTTAAAAGTGTGAATGTTGAAGACGGTCAGCCCGTTGAATATGGTCAGACTCTAGTAGTAATCGATTAAAAATGTTTAAAAAGATATTAATAGCTAACAGAGGTGAGATAGCTGTTAGAATTATCAGAGCGTGTAAGGAATGGGGAATTCAAACAGTTGCAATACATTCAGATGTAGATAAAGAGAGTATGCATGTCAAATTAGCTGATGAAAGTGTCTGTGTCGGTTCACATCAACCTGCAAATAGTTATTTAAACATACCAGCAATATTATCAGCAATAGAAATAACCAACTCCGAAGCAGTTCATCCAGGATATGGTTTTTTATCAGAAAATTTTAATTTTGCCAGTATGCTTGAGGAAAATAACATAAAATTTATTGGACCATCTTCAAAACTTATTAAAATGATGGGTGATAAAATTGAAGCAAAAAAAATTGCAAAGAAGTATGGTTTACCTGTTATTGAAGGTTCTGAAGGTGGTATTTCAAATTTAGAAAGTGGTAAAAAGTTAGCCAAAGAAATTGGTTTTCCTATCCTTATAAAAGCAGCTGGTGGAGGTGGTGGTAAAGGTATGAAAATTGTAAGATCTGAAAAAGAATTTGATAACCTATTTTTAACTGCAAAATCAGAAGCTAAGAAGTTTTTTGGAAATGATGAGTTGTATATTGAAAAATTTTTTCAAAATCCACGTCATATCGAAGTTCAGGTGCTTTCAGGAAAAAATCATACAGTTCATTTACACGAAAGGGATTGTTCTGTTCAAAGACGACATCAAAAATTAATTGAAGAAACTCCAAGTCCTGTTTTAACTGACGAAATTCGTAAAGATCTTTTTGATAAGACCGTAAATATGGTATCTAAAATTGGTTACGAAGGAGCTGGAACAGTAGAGTTTATTTATGAAGATAATAAATTTTATTTTTTAGAAATGAACACAAGGGTTCAAGTTGAACATCCTGTTACAGAGATGGTCACTGGCATAGATATTATTAAAGAACAAATATGGATTGCATATACAGGGAATACTGCATTAGAACAGTCTGACATTAACCCGAGGGGTCATGCTATTGAGTGTAGAATAAACGCAGAAGATCCAAGCATAAATTTTCAGCCATCCCCAGGATTAATTGGAATGTGTCATCAACCATCTGGTTTTAGAACTAGAGTGGATAGTTCGATTTATCAAGGTTACAAAGTAACACCCTACTATGACAGCATGGTTTGTAAACTAATTTGCCATGGCAGGAACAGAACAGAAGCAATACAGCGAACTTTAAGATCTTTAGATGAATTTGTTATAGAAGGAATTACAACAACAATTAAGTTACACAAAAAACTTTTAAATCACGAAAAATTTATTGAATCAAAGTTTAATGTAACTTGGCTGGACAACGAAAAAATTGTTTAATAACACTTTAAAATCCATAAGTCGTAAACTGGGTGATCAAAAACTTGGATTGACGGACTAGATGAAAAAGTCCATCCATTAAAAACAAAAACCTCATCATTATTAGAATTTTTATTATCCTTTACTTGAAGATATGTGGTTATTTCTGGATTGTCATCAAATTTAGAATTTTTACATTTTAAAACTTTAATTTCTAGATTCTTATAAGAAAAACTTTTACCAATATCTAATTTTAATAATTTACTTTTTGAACTAAGTTTATCTAAAATTCTAATATCGATTTTTTTCCCAAAATAATCGAGATCTTCGGCTTGAACAATAATTACCATCAGGAGACAAAAGAAAATTGAGATTATTGATATTTTACTCTTTCCAAGATCTATATTTTTTATTTTCATTTCTACTTTTTTTGGGATGGTAGGCTTTATCTGTTCCAGTCAGATTGGGTTTGTGGGACTTTTGCCAAGAAAATTTTTTTTGATCTTGGACTTTTTCTATTTTATTTTTTGTAAAATGAATCCAAGAAAACCATTCATTTGGTATTTTTGTTGAATCTACTTCTCCATTATATATAACCCATCTTCTTCCATTTTTACTCTCATAGTATTTGTTACCTTTTTCATCTTTGCCGACAAATTTTCCCTTGAAAAAAGTGTGAAGTCTTGTGCCTAGTGTTTGATGATTCCACCATGTGAAAATTTGTTTAAATAGAGTCAACATAAAAAATTAGTTTTTTTTCAATTTTTAATTGTAAAAAATAAATTAGACTAAAAGTTAATTTTGTATATACAATAGAATCTCTAAGACTCAAAATAAATAAGGAAATTATTATGGCAAAATATCTCGTTGAAACCTTTTATACCTGCACTTTTAAAGTCAGTCACTACCTAGATAAAATAGACGAAAAAGAATTAGAAAATCTTGAAAAAAAAGAAGATGGAAAATTTGAAATATTAGACATGAAAATCGATAATCGCAAAACTAAGAATTTAGATAATAATCTTAAAACAGTAGATGATCTAAGCGATAAAGAAAAACAAACCAAGAAAGTAAACAAAGTTGATGACAATAAAAATATGAATAATACTTTTGTTAAAAATTTGAATGAATCAGTTAATAAAAGATTTAGCATGCCCGATAGAAGAAAAGGTTATATTCAAAAAGCTACCATAGGAGATCACAAGGTTTATTTACATACAGGTGAATATGAGGATGGAAAGATTGGTGAAATTTTTATCGATACTAGTAAAGAAGGTGAACTAGTGAAAGCTTTAATGAATAATTTTGCAATAGCTATATCCTTGGGTTTGCAGTATGGCGTTCCATTAGATGAATTTGTTAGTGCTTATGTAGACACAAAATTTGAACCATCGGGAAAAGTTTTCGGAAATGATAGAATTCTTTCCGCATCATCTATTTTAGATTATATTTTTAGAGAACTTGCTATTTCATATTTAAATAGAGAAGATCTTGCTCACACTCCATCAATTGGAAGATCGGACAAGACGGATGAAAAAAATGTAGGTGCTATGAATGATGAAAATAACGAGTTAATCAAAATAGTAAAAGATATTACCAGTAAGGGTTTTGTAAGAAACGATTACAAAAGAAAACTTATTGACTTATCCGATATCAGAATAAATCTTAAAGGAAAAAAATAATTACTTTTTTTTGATAATTGAAAGTTGAAGTTCTTTTAATTGATTTTCGCTGACCTCAGATGGTGCTGACATCATCAAATCCTGAGCGTTCTGGTTCATTGGGAACATTGTAACCTCCCTGATATTAGCCTCATTTGCAAGTAACATTACTATTCTGTCAATCCCTGGTGCTATTCCACCGTGAGGAGGTGCACCATAACTTAGTGCGTTTATCATTCCACTAAACTTGCTATCCACATCTTTTTTTTTGTATCCGGCTATTTCAAAAAGTTTATACATTAATTCTGGAATATGATTTCTAATGGCTCCAGAAGATAACTCTATTCCATTGCAAACAATATCGTATTGATATGCTTTCATTTCTAATGGTTTGGAAAAATCAATATCTTTAATATCCCCTTGAGGCATTGAAAAAGGATTATGACTAAATTTTATTTTTTTTGTCTTTTCATCTAACTCATACATAGGATAATCAATTATCCAACAAAACGAAAATATATCATTAGAAATTAAGTTCAAATCCTCAGCAATTTTATTTCTTGCTAAAGAAAGAATTCTTTCAACATCCTTTTTTTGTCCACATGACATGAAAATACTGTCACCAATTTTAGAATTAGTTAATTTCAAAATTTTTTCACAAGCCTCTGAAGAAAAAAACTTTCCAACAGGACCCTTGCCTACAATCTTATTATTTTCCTCAATAAAGGTAAAATATGCTAAACCGCCTGAACCCTCTTTCTTGGCCCAATTATCAATGTTATCGAAAAAACTTCTTGGTTTATCTTTCGTATTATTTGTAATGATTGCTTTTACAACTTTTCCTTTTGAAACTTCTTTTTTAAAAATATCAAATTTAACATCATCTCTGGTAAAAATTTCTGTAATATTTGATATAATCAATGGATTTCTAAGATCAGGTTTATCTGTTCCATATTTTTCAATTGCTTCTGAATATTTTATTCTAGGAAACTTTTCACTTGCTAGTTTTTTATTCGAAAATTCCTTAAACAATTTTAGAAACAGATTTTCAATTACTGAAAAAACATCTTCTTGCTCAACAAAAGACATCTCTAAATCTAATTGGTAAAATTCTCCAGGACTTCTATCTGCTCTTGCATCCTCGTCTCTGAAGCAAGGCGCAATTTGAAAGTATTTATCAAATCCTGAAATCATTATTAGTTGTTTAAATTGTTGCGGTGCTTGAGGCAAAGCATAAAACTTTCCAGGGTTTAATCTACTTGGAACAAGAAAGTCTCTTGCCCCCTCAGGACTTGATGAAGTTAATATTGGAGTTTGAAATTCTAAAAAATTCATCTTCTCCATTTCTTTTCTAATAAATGAAATTACTTTTGATCTTAAGATAATATTATTGTGAATTTGTTTTCTTCTTAAATCTAAAAATCTATACTTAAGTCTTATCTCCTCAGAATATTCTTGATCACTAAAAACAGGAAGAGGCAGCTCTTTTGTTCTTCCGACAATTTCAAATTTTTCAATTACAACTTCAATCTCACCTGTTAAAAGATCTTTATTAATTGTCTCTTTGGTTCTTTCAATAACTTTTCCATTTATTTTTATAACTGTTTCAAGTTGAAGTTTTTCCAATTCTTTAAAAAATTTATTTTCTTTATCAATTACACATTGTGTTATCCCATAATGATCTCTTAGGTCGATGAAAAGAAGATTTCCATGATCTCTTTTTTTATTTATCCAACCAGATAATGTTATATCTTTTTTAGTAAATTTTTTTGTGAGTTCACCACAGGTATGTGTTCTAAATTTATTCAATTTGATACTCCTAAAATTTCTTTAATTATTTTTAAATTAATAGGTTTTTTTTTTTTTAAACTAATTTCGTCAATTGTACATATAAATTCCGATATTTTATCGTAAGATCTAGCTATTCTTTTACAAATAAAATTTATTAGTTTTTTATCTAAAATTATTTGGCTATCTGAAAAATTTTTAACAATAAGTGCATATATTAGTTCATCGTCTGGCTTATCGATTTTGGCTGTAAGAATATTTTTAAACCTTGAATTTAAATCTTTAAGTCTTGTCTCCATCTCATTTACAGCTTTCACAGATGTTATTAATAGATACTTGTTTTCTTTTTCAACCATATCAATTAAAGAATAGGTTGTTTCCGTATCGCAGCTTTCATTAAAATCCTCAATTACAATTTTTTGGTATTCTTTAATTTTATCAAATATTTTCTCATTCAACTCTTTAAATTTAAATTTGATACCTTTTTCGTTTTCTAAAAAAATTTTTGATAAATGAGACTTGCCTGATTTCCGCTCACCATAAATGTTTAGTATCTTTTTTTCCCAATTAGGCCAGCTTTTGATTAAATTAAATGCAAAATAATTACATTCACTTACAAAAAAATCGTTTTTATCAAAACTTGATAATTGCTCAAACTTAAATATTTCTTGCCTTAGGTCTCTTATCTTACTTTCCATATTTCTTGATTTGTATCGATGTCGATATCTTTCTCTTTCATTAAATTTAAAAATTGATTTGGATTGCCATTAAAAATTATTTTATAAATTGTATTATTATTATTAAAACTAGTAATATAAAAGTTTGAAACCAAATCAAGCTGTCCTAAATAATTTTCAATTAATTGAATTTGTTTAACTTTTTTTGAACTAACAGAAATATTTATTGGAAGTTTTATTGAAGTATTGATTTGGTTATTTTGTTTCCAAATATCCTCAAAAAAAATCTTGGTTTTTTCTATAATATTTAATAATTGTAAATCATCCGAAATATCAACTTTTTTATAACTTTGATTTGAAATCTTTACTTTACCTTCATAAAACATTTTTGAAAGCACTCTTAGATTATTCTTGTTCTTAAAATATATGGTAACTATGTAATCCTCTGTATCATATTTATTTACTATTTGATCAAATTTAAAATTTTCAATTATATCTTTATTTTCGTTAATAAACTTAAGATCGAGAATGTCTTCCTCATGTAATACATAATTTATTTGGGAAAAGTTTTTTGTATCATCATTCCATTTTGTATAGAAGGGATTTCTATCAAATAAAAGAACTTTGTCTTCATCATTGTCTATAAGAATAAGTAAGGTCAGAAATTCTTTTTTTTTATACATTGATGGAAATATATTTTTCTTTTCAAAAAAATTTAAAATTTTAGGCTTATCAAAATTTACCTCAAAATTTGCTTGATAATTTTTATTTAGGAACTGCTCATTTGTAATAGTGAAAGAATCGATAAGATATTTTATATCTTTTAATTGTATATTTTTAATTTTATTTTTATCATTGGAGGTTATTAAGCTATTTAAAAGAATATCAAAGGCTTCGCCAAATGCTTTATTAATAACTTTTTCTTTATTAAAATTAAAACCAAAAGGCTCCTCAATTTCTATGTCTTGAATTTTGAAAATTTTGCCAAAAGTATAAGTGTGAATAAAACAAATAAAAAATACTACAAATATAGTAAAAACTATATAAGATGAAGACTTCATAAATTTCTTTTTTAAAAACATTTTAAATTATGAAAAAATATAAATTTACATATCAAAAAAGTGGAGTAAACATAAATGCATCTAATCAATTCATTAAATATATATCTAAATTAACCAAAAAAGGAAATTCTAAAAATAAATTTAAGAATATAGGTAGTTTTGGTTCAATAAACGAAATTCCAAAAAAGTTTAACAATCCTCTTTTAGTAAGTAGCACTGATGGTGTTGGAACAAAACTTGAAATAGCAAATATTTTAAACAAGTTTAATACTATTGGAATAGACTTAGTTGCAATGTGTGTAAATGATATTTTGGTACTTGGGGCAAAACCACTTTTTTTTTTAGATTACATTTCAATCGATAAAATAAATTTAACAAAATTGAAAAATATCATTAAAGGAATACATAAAGGTTGCAAAATAAGTAACTGCCAATTAGTTGGTGGAGAAACTGCTGAAATGCCAGGAACCTACTCTAAAAATAAATTTGATTTAGCTGGATTTTCTGTAGGACTTGTAAACAAAAATAACGTGTTAACGAAGGAAAAGATAAAAGAAAATAATTTGATCTTAGCAATACCTTCTAGTGGTCTTCATTCAAATGGATATTCCTTATTAAGACAAGTTTTAAAAAAAAAGAAAATCAATATTAAAAAAAATAAATTTTTACGGAATGAAATATTAAAACCCACTAAAATTTATGTAAAAGAAATTATGAATTTAATTGATAGAAAATTAGTTAATGGATGTGCAAATATAACAGGTGGAGGTATTGGTGACAATATTGAAAGAATAATACCAAAAAATCTTTGTGCAAGAATAGATTTAAACAAAATAAAAACTTATAAGATTTTTAGTTGGATCAACAAAAATGGCGTTTCTCAAAAAGAAATGCTCAAAACTTTTAATTGTGGTGTAGGTTTTTGTTTGATCATTAAAAAAAATAATTTTCATAAAATTTTGAAGTTTTTTCCCAAGCAATACCGTCCCTACATAATTGGAGAAATAATTAAAAACAAAAGTAAAGTAAAATTTACTAACAATATACGCTGGTAATGTGATTAAGGAAAAGGCTAATATTGCAGTGTTTATCTCTGGAAGAGGAACAAATCTTAAAGCTTTAATTTTAAGATCAAAGAAGAAAAAATGTAATTATAAAGTTTCATATGTAATTAGTGATAAAAAGTATGCTGCTGGACTTAAAATTGCAAAAAAAAATAAGATTTTAATTAAAATTATTTCTAAATCATTTTTAAAAACAGAACAAAAAAAATTAGCAAAACTTCTCATTAATAAAAATATAAAGTTTATTTGTTTAGCAGGGTTTATGAAAATTTTAAGTCCGTATTTTCTTAATTTTTTTAAGAATAAAATAATTAATATTCATCCATCTTTATTACCTAAATATAAGGGTCTTAACACTCACCATAGAGCATTAATGGATAAAGATAAATTTTCAGGATGTACAATACATTATGTAAGTAAAAAATTAGACTCTGGTAAGATCATTGCAAAAAAAAAAGTGAAGATTTTCAAAAAAGATACTTTAAAAAAATTGGAAAAAAGGGTGCTCAAAGAAGAGAATAAACTTTATCCTCTCGTTTTAGAAAAACTAATTAGGTCTTAAAAAAAAAATTAATTTCTTTATTAGCGTTTTCAATACTGTCTGAGCCATGAACTGAATTTTTATCAATGGATAATCCGTATTTTTTTCGTATTGTTCCTTCATCTGCTTTGGTAGGATCAGTTGCTCCCATAACTTTTCGATTTTCAGAGACTGCATCAACCTTTTCAAGTATCATTGCAACAATAGGTCCAGACGAAAGATAGTCGCAAAGATCGTTATAAAAAGGCTTTGTTTCATGCACTTTGTAAAAAATTTCAGCATCTTTTTTTTCTAATTTTACTTTTTTTTGTTTAGTGATTTTAAAACCAGATTTAATAAAAAATTGTTTTATTTCCTCTTCTAAATTTCTCTCCACTGCATCAGGTTTAATTAATGATAGAGTTTGTTCGATTCTACTCATAGTTATCCTCAACAAACTTATTTAATAATCTAACTCCATAACCTGTTGCTCCACTTGAATTAAGAGCTCCGGCATATTTTGAAAAGGCCATCCCCGCGATATCTAAGTGAGCCCAAGGTGTTTTATTTAAAATAAATCTCTGTAAAAACTGGGCTGCGGTAGTCGACCCTGCTCCACCAACATAATTAATATTCTGCATGTCTGCATTTTTAGAATTCATAAGTTTATCGTAATTAGAATGTAATGGAAGTCTCCAAGCTTTTTCCTCAACCTTTTCACCAGCTTCATGAATTTGTTTTGATAAATTATCGTTATTTGAAAATAATCCAGCATACTCAGATCCCAACGCAACCACTATTGCACCAGTAAGTGTTGCTAAATCAACAATCAAATTAGGTTTAAATTTTTTTTCTGTAAAAGTTATAGCATCTGCTAAAACTAATCTTCCCTCTGCGTCAGTATTTAATACCTCAATTGTTTTTCCACTATACGATTTTACAATATCTCCTGGTCTTTGAGCGTTCCCTCCTGGCATATTTTCTACTAATCCAACAACGCCAACTGCATTAACTTTTGATTTTCTAAGAGCTAAATTTTTCATAAGACCAACAACTACAGCTGAACCAGCCATGTCATAAGTCATATCTTCCATAAACCTCGCGGGCTTTAAAGATATTCCTCCAGTATCAAAACAAACTCCTTTCCCAACAAAAGCCAATGGTTTTGAATTTGATTTTTTTCCTCTCCATTCGAGAGTTACTATATAGGATCCCCTAATACTTCCTTGGCCAACACCAACTAACGCGTTGCAACCCATTTTTTTTAATTGCTTTTCATCATAAACAGAAACTTTGAGGCCGATTTTTTTTAATTGGGTAAGCCTTTTAGCGTATTCATCTGGATGCAATATATTTCCAGGTTCTGACACTAAATCTTTTGTATAGTTTACTCCTAGTTCAATTGCTTTAAATTTATCGTAAATTTTTTTATCAAATTTTTTCAACGAAGCGATATATACTTTTAGGGTATTTGACTCCTTTTTTGATTTATATCTATCAAAAGAATATGACTTTAATCTCATTCCATGTAAAAATTCATAAATAGAGTCTTGTTTTAAAATCTGAGAAATTGTATCAGAAATAATATGTATTACTTCTGCCCCTTCACTTTTTAAAAAATCAGTGAGCTTAGCCCCACTTTTTTCTGTTTCATTTGGTTTCTGGTTTTTTTTTAAAGATATTAAAATTATTTTTTGATTTGGATTTAAATCAAATGACAATAAACCTTTTTTTTTATTTTTATTTTTTAAAAGAACAGTTAGATTTTTGTGGTCTGAAGAATTAAGGTATTTTTTTAAATGAGATATTTCTGACTTTTCGTTAGTAAAAAAGGCAATACATCCAGAAAACTTTGAGATATTTGTAAATTTTAAAAAAGTGTCTTTTATAAACATAATTTTTTATTCATTTTTCTACTAAAACGTGTATATGTTTATTTTATAGAATTTCAATGAAAAAAATTATTTTTAAAAACTTTTTACATGAAACAACAATATTTTTTTTACTTTCTTGTAGTTCTGTCGCACTTATAGTTTGGGTGATTCAAGCAGTTAACTACTTGGGTTTCGTGACTGAGGATGGTCATGGTTTTAAAATTTATTTTCTGTACACATTGTTAAGTTTACCAAAAATTATTAATGAAATTCTACCATTTATGTTTTTCTTTGCTGTTTTTTTTACACTAGTAAAATATGAAGATCAAAACCAAACGCTTATATTTTGGTCTAATGGAATAAAAAAAAGTGAGTTTTTAAATGTAATAATTAAATATTCTCTTATTTTTTTGATTTTACAATTAATTATGAATGTTTTTTTAGTTCCATTTACTCAAGATAAGGCAAGATCTTTTATAAGACAGTCAAATGTTGATTTTTTTCCATCTCTTGTAAAACCTAAAAAATTTATGGACACGGTAAAAAAACTTACAATTTACGTTGATAAAAAAAATGATCTAGATCAATTTGAAAATATAGTTATCAAAGATACATACAACAGCAACGACTCAAGAATTATATACGCAAAAACAGGTTTCTTCTCTCAAATCAATGAACAAAATTTCTTAATATTAAATCAAGGAAAAATTTTGAATATTAATAAAGGTAAAACAACTGTAATAAATTTTAATAGAACCCAACTAAATTTATCTGAATACGACTCAAAAACTACAAAATATCCTAAATTACAGGAGGTAAGTGTTGCCATTTTGATGAAGTGTCTATTTCAAAAGGAGGACCAGAGAAGTTTAATAATGATGGGTGATAATAATGAATTTAGATTTCAATGCTCACGTGAACAAAAGATATTAGATAACGTATCACAAGAATTTTTCAGCAGAATATTTAAGCCTTTGTATATTCCCTTATTAGCAATTATCTCTGCTCTACTTTTAATTAAATCAAAAAATTCTACTGGTTATTCAAAATACAAAATAATTATTTTCCTTACTGGTGTAATTTTAATTTCTTTCTCAGAAATTCTAACAAAATTTTTTTCCTATGACTTTAATAAAAGCTTTTTATTAATGATCATGCCAATTTTATTTTCAATTATATTTTACTTTTTATTTTACAAACAATCCTATACTTCGAAATGATATTTAAAGTTTATCAAAATTATATAAGTAAGCAATTTTTATCAACATTTATAAAGACAGTTTTTATTTTTTTTTCACTGGCCTTCATACTAAATATTTTTGAAGAAATTAATTTTTTTAAAGATCTAAATGTTTCAATTGGATTGCCAATATTCTTAACTTTTCTGAATATTCCTTCAATTTTATTTGAGATATTTCCTTTCATATTTTTAATTACTACACAATTTTTTTTTATAAAACTGATTGAACAAAATGAAAATATTTCATTTAAAAATTTTGGCTTGAGTAATTCAAAAATTATTAAATTATTAGCTATTTTAAGTTTTCTAATTGGTGTAATAATAGTAACGATATTTTATAATTTATCTTCTAATCTCAAACATTCTTATTTAAACATCAAAAATTCGTATGCTAAAGATAATAAATATTTAGCTGTTATTACTGAAAATGGAATTTGGATTAAAGATGCTAAAGATGGAGTAACAAGTATTATAAATGCAAAAGATTTGAAAGGTAATATCTTAAATAATGTTGATATAGTTCAATTTGATCAAAACTTTAATTTTATTCGAAATATATATGCTGAAAAAATAAATATAGAGAACAAAATTTGGAGATCAAATAGTGCTTTATTAAATAATGAGCAAAAATCTAATCAAAGAGTAAACGACTTTCAATTGAGTACAAACTTAAATTTTCAAGATATAAATTCATTGTTCTCCAATTTGACGTCCCTTTCGTTTTTTGAACTAAACGACTTAAAAAATAAATATAATGCTATGGACTACTCTTCTGTAGAGGTAGACTCTGCGATACAAAAAATTTTTTCATTTCCATTTTATTTAATGTTGATGACTATTCTTTCTTCAACAATAATGATGAATATAAAACAGAATAAAACAAAGATATTTCACCTGATATTTGGGATTCTCATTTCTGTCATAATTTATTATTTAAGTTTCTTTTTTGAGGAACTTGGTAAAAATGAACAAGTTCCTATAGTAGTATCTATTTGGATACCGCTTTTAATGATTGGTATAGTATCGACGATTAATTTGGTAAGGATAAATGATAAGTAACTTAATTTCTAAACTAATTTTTTTTTTAATATTTTGTATTAATATTACACACTCTATCTCTGAAGAATTAGAGTTTGAGGCAACATCAATAGAAATTATAGATAAAGATAAAATAATTATTGCAAATGATGGCGTTAAAATTTTATCTGGTGATGAAATAGTTATTAATGCAGATCAAATGAGATATAATAAAGAGGAGAAATTTCTTGAAGCTAGTGGAAATATCTTAATTACAAATCAAATAGAAAATATAGAAATTATAAGCGATAAAATAACCTACGATAAAAATGAAGAGAAAATTGTTTCTTCAGGAAATGTTGAGATAAAAATTGAAAATAATTATAGGCTTAAAACAAAAAAAATAATTTATCTTAAGAATTCTGAGGAAATTTTGATAAATGATAGCTCCAAAATAAAAGACAACCTAGGAAATGAGATTGAATTTGCTCAATTAAATTATAATGCAATTGATAAATTGATTAAAGGTAAAAAGGTAAAATTATTAGATATTGAGAAGAATTTTTACAATTTCGATAACGCAATTGTAGATCTCTCAAAAAATCGAATAATAGCTGACAATGTAAATATCAATTTCAATAAAAATATTTTTGGAAATCAGCTAAATGACCCGAGGTTAAAAGGAAATTATTTTTTTAGTGATGGAAAAAAATCAATTATCAAAAAAGGAGTTTTTACCTCTTGTAAAAAAAATGACGATTGTCCTCCGTGGCAAATTAAAGCAAAAGAAATTAAACACGATAAAGAAAAGAAAATTATTAATTACAAAGATGCGTGGCTTGAAATATATGATCAGCCAATATTATATTTTCCTAAATTTTTTCATCCTGATCCAACTGTTAAAAGACAATCGGGTTTTTTGACGCCTCAAATTATAGACTCGTCTAGCTTAGGACTATCTTTTAAATTACCTTATTATAAAGTTATAAGTGAAAACAAAGATTTGACATTTTCCCCAAGAATCTTTTCTGAAAATGAAGGATTGTTCCAAAATGAATATAGACAAGTTGACAAAGATTCAAAATATTTGGCAGACTTCAGTTTAAAAACGAAAGACTCAACATCTAAAACCCATTTTTTTTCAAATTCCATAAAAAAACTAAATATGGAATTATTTGATATAAGCGAAATTGAAGTGAATCTTGAAACAACCTCTGATGATAATTATTTGAAAACACATAATATTAAATCTGCAATAAATAACAATCAATCTTTATTGAATTCATTTTTAATTTTTAGGGGAAGTAGTAGAGATATGAACCTAATGACAAAAATTGAAGCTTATGAAGATTTAACAAATGATAAATCGAGTGATAAGTATGAATATATTTTCCCTAGCTACGAATTTTCAAAGAGAATTGAGTCAAATTACAATGGTGATTATGAAATTGTCTCAAAAGGCAATTATAAAAATTATGATACTAATATCTTTGAAAAAGTTTTAATCAATGATTTAAAATTTTCATTAAATCCTGAAATTTCACCATCAGGTTTTGTTAATAAATTTAGTTTTCTTTTAAAGAACGTAACCTCTGAGGGAGATAATTCATCAAATTATAAAAATAAATTTAGTTCGGAAAATTATGGGTCTATTTTCTACGATATATCTTATCCATTAAAAAATGAGGGAAAGTTTTTTGATAATTTTTTTACGGCCAAAGGATCCTTAATGTATAGCCCAAACTCAAATAAAGATTTAAAAACTTTAGATAGAAAAATTGATATTAATAATATATTTACTCAAAATAGATTAAGCTTAGATGATGCTGTAGAGGGGGGCCAATCTTTAACTCTTGGAGGAGAATACAGTCTAAAGAGGAAAGAAAATGGAAATGATATTATCAAAGCAGGTATTGCAACTGTTTTGAGAGATGACGAAGAGATTAATCTTCCAACTAAATCAACATTAAATAATAAAGGATCCGACTTTATTGGATCTCTGATAATTGAGCCCAATAAAAGTTTTAAATTCAATTATAATTTTTCAATAGATAATGACTTTGAGTCATCAAATTACAATTTGTTAAAAACGGATGTTTCAGTGAATAAGTTCGTAACATCTTTTGAATTTTTACAAGAGGATGATGAAATTGGAAGTGAAAGCTTTCTCTCAAATGAAACATCTTATAAATTTAACGATGCATATTCGCTTAAATATAGAACTCGAAGAAATAAAAAAACTGATTTTACTGAGTTTTATAATTTAATATATGAATATAAAAACGATTGTTTAACTGCTTCAATTCAATATAATAAAGATTATTATTCAGACAACGAACTAAAACCAACTGAAGAATTGTTTTTCTCAATTTCCATAGTGCCTTTAGCAACCTTAAACACTCCTAGTGCCAGATAAAAATGAAAAAATTTTTTTTTAAGATTTTTATCATTTTAATTTTAAACATAGTTCCTTTAAAAAATGTTTATAGTGAGGTTTTTATAGTTGCTAAAATAAACCAGGAAATAATAACCAACATAGATGTTGATTTTGAAAAAAAGTATTTAGTTTCTTTAAACCCAAACTTAAAAAAATTAGATCAAAGTCGTATTTTCGAATATGCTAAAAATTCCTTGATCAATGAAAAAATTAAAAAAATTGAAATAGAAAAAAAATATAAAATTGTTACCAACAAAATATTATTATCAAAAATTATTGGAGATATATATTCTAGTATCGGTATTTCTAGTTTAGCAGAGTTTGAAAGCTATTTATCACAAAACGATATAGATATTGAAAGAGTTAAAGAAAAAATATCGATTGAAATTTCATGGAACGACTTAGTCGTTAAAACTTTTAAAAATGAAATAGAAATTGATCAGGATCTCTTAAGTAAGGAGATTGAAAATTTTGACAAAGAAATGGTTGATAATCTTTTGCTTTCAGAAATAATTTTTACAGTTAAAAATAAAAATGATCTTGAGCTTAAATATAATGAAATTAAAGAGAGTATAAATGAAATTGGATTTGAGGAAACAGCAAGGGTTTACAGCTTGTCTGATAGTAAAAAAAGTGGGGGAAATCTAGGTTGGATTTATAAAAATCAACTCTCAAAAGAAATTAGGGATGAGCTTAATGAATTAAGTGTTGGAAATTTTACTAAACCTATAATTACTAGTGGTGGTTTTTTAATACTCAAATTAGAAGATATTAAAACTGAAAGTATTGAATTTAATAAAGAAGTCCAATTACAAAAAATGATTGAATTTGAAAGGCAAAGACAATTTACAAGATTTTCTACTTTGTATTACAAAAGAATCTACAATGACGCTGAGATATATGAAAAGTAAATCTGTAATAATTGTATGTGGTGATCCAAGAAGTATTTTTAACGAGATTCTTATAAAAACTCTAAAAAAAAAAATATTTAAAAGTATAAAATTTCCAATCGTAATAATTGGTTCGAAAAAACTATTTCAAAAAGAACTTAAGAGACTGAAGGTAAAAATAAATCTAAAAAATTTTGACAATCAAAAAGATTTACGTAAAAATAATATTTATAATATTGATATTCCATTTAACTTTAAAAACTTATCTTTGTTAAAAAAGAATTCTTATATTAAAAAGTCTTTCGAAGTTGCTTTAAATTTGCTCAAAAAAGATGATTCTTTAGCTTTGATTAACGGTCCTATTTCAAAAACTACTTTTCTTAAGGGAAAATTCAACGGTATAACAGAATTTTTGGCTTTCAAAACTAGATCTAGTAATGAAGTCATGTTTCTTTTTAATAAAGAGCTTAGTGTAAGTCCAATTACTACGCATATTCCAATAAAAAAAGTCGCTCAAAAAATAAAAAAAAAAATAATCATTAGTAAGATAAATAGTATTAATAGGTTTTATAAAAAATTTTTAGGTTTTAAACCAACGATAGCTGTTACAGGACTTAATCCACATTGTGAAACATTTGAAGGGAAAGATATTGAAAAAACCGAGATTTTGCCTGCTATTAGAATTTTAAAAAAAAAAAAAGTAAAAGTCTTAGGTCCTTTTTCTGCAGATACAGTTTTTTTAAAAGAAAACAGAAAAAAATTTAATATAATTGTTGGGATGTATCACGATCAAGTGCTCGGACCAATGAAAACAATTTTCGGTTTCGATGCGATTAATATTACAATCGGTTTACCTTTTATCAGAATTACACCAGATCATGGACCAAATTATAAAATGTTTGGATTAGATAAATCAAATCCAGATAGTCTGATACAAGCATTTAGTTTTTTGAATAAATATGCAATTAAAGCCTAAAAAAAGTTTAGGACAAAATTTTTTACATGATAAAAATATAATCGATAAAATTATTCATGCATCAAATATTGGTCCTAAAGATGAGATACTTGAAGTTGGCCCTGGGACAGGTAATTTAACGGAACTAATAATTTCTCAAAACCCAAAAAAAATTATTGTAATCGAAAAAGACAAAAATCTTACAAGTATTCTTGAAAAAAAATTTTTAAATAAGATCAAAATTATTACAAAAGATATTTTAACATTACCATTCGAATTTTACTCTAAAAGAAATTTTCTAATTTTAGGTAACCTTCCTTACAATATTTCTACCAAAATTTTATCAACTTGGTGTCTTAATAATGAGCTTAGTGTATCAAAAATGATATTGATGTTTCAAAAAGAAGTTGCAGAAAGAATTATAGCAGACGTAAATTCTAAAAGTTACAGCAGAATCACAATTTTATCTAAATGGAAATTTGATATTAGAAAAGTTACCGATGTTAAGCCAAATAGTTTTTTTCCAAAGCCGAAGGTTCATAGTACAGTTTTAGAATTTATTCCAAAGAAGAAAATACATAAGATAGAAGATCCAAGAAATCTAGAAAAAATAACCAGAATTTTTTTTAGCCAAAGAAGAAAAATGATAAAAAAACCTATCAATATTTTATTTAAAAATTTAAAGTTTGATTATAAAAAATTTAATATCAACCCATCAGATAGACCACAGAATCTCAACGTTGATAAATATTTAAAGATTGTAAATGAATATGAAAATTTAAGTGGTTAATTTTTTTATATGTCTTTTAATTGAATCTATCTCATAATCACTTTTCTTGTTGCTGATTTCGCAATCTATATGCTCTGATATTTGTCTATAACAAACTTCAAGATTATTATTGATTATCACATAGTTATAATCCTTCCAGTGTAAAACATCTCTATCAAACTGTTTCATTCTTTCCTCTGCTATTAGTTTATCTTTCATGTCTCTATTTGAGAGTCTCTTGAATAGCTCTTCCCTGCTCGGTGGCAAAATAAAAAAAGTCACCAATTTATTTTTTAATTTTTGTGATATAATTAGATTTGTACCTTGCCAGTCAATATCAAAAATAACATTATTGCCTTTGCTCAATTCATCAAATATATTTGATTTAGTTGTTCCATAAAAATTGTTAAAAACTTTTGCATATTCTAAAAATTCATTATTTTTAATCATCTCTTCGAATTTTTCGTTATTCACAAAATAATAGTCTTCCCCATCCACCTCGTTTGATCTTGGTGTTCTTGTTGTATGTGATATCGATGTAACGAAACCTTTTCTTTCTGATATAAGTTTAACTAAGGTTGTTTTCCCTGCTCCAGACGGGGATGAAAGAATTACCATTATCCCTTCACTCATTGAGGGCATTAAAAATTAATTACTTTTGTTTTCAATAAATTTAATTGCATCGCCTACTGTAAGAATTTTTTCAGCCTCACTATCTGAAATTTCTGATCCAAATTCTTCCTCGAAAGCCATAACTAATTCAACAGTGTCTAAGCTATCTGCTCCCAAATCATCGATGAAACTAGCTTCTTCAGTAACCTTCGCTTCATCTATGCCAAGGTGGTCTGCAACAATTTTTTTTACTTTGCTTGATATATCTTCTGCCATTTTGATCCTTTGTTTGATTTTTTCTTAATAAATAAAAAAGAACTTTTGTCAACCCAAATACATACCTCCATTAACGTGTATCGTTTCTCCGGTGATATAATTTGACATTTCCGATGATAAAAAAGCAGCAACATTAGCTACGTCTGATGGTTCTCCCAATCTATTTGACGGTATTTTTGCAAGAATCAATTCCTTAAATCTCGGGTCTATTTTTTCTGTCATGTTTGTTTTGATAAATCCAGGTGATATACAATTAATATTGATATTCTTTTTTGCATATTCCAGGGCCAAACTTTTGCTCATACCAATAATACCAGATTTGGAAGCGGCGTAATTTGCTTGGCCTACATTTCCAGTGTGACCGACGACTGAAGTAATATTTATTATTTTACCAGATTTATTTTTAATCATCTTTTTTAAAAAGAACTTACATAACAAAAAAGTAGAAGTGAGGTTTGTATCTATTACTTGTTGCCATTCGGTTTGTGACATTCTTAAAGATAAATTATCTTTCGTAATACCTGCATTATTAATTAGTATATCTGGACAGCCCTTTAGTTCATCGCAAACAGTTTCTACAAATTTTTCAATTTCATCATGTTTTGATATATCGAATTTTTTTAATATCACCCCATTAAAATCACTCTTAAGTTTGTTTAATTTTTCTTCATTTGTACCTGAACCAAACACAGTTGCACCTTCCGAATGAAACTTTTTTAAAATCGAGTATCCAATACCACCAGTAGCACCTGTTACGACGGCTCTTTTATTTTTAAGATTAATCATTTATTAATAACTTTATATCTTCCTCGCTATTTATTGAACTTACATTTACATTTTTATTAATTCTTTTTATTAAACCAGTTAGCACTTTTCCTGGACCAATTTCTACAAAATTTTTAACTCCATTATTTATCATATATTCAACGCTCTCTAACCAACGAACCTTTTTTTCAATTTGTGATATTAGTAACGATTTAATTTCTTTTAATGAACTAGTCTCATTAGCCGTAACATTTGATATTATGGGCTTTTCTAACTCATTCATTTTCAAATCATTAATATAACTAATCATTTTTTCAGACGCAGTTTTCATATATTTGCAATGAAAAGGAGCACTTACGTTTAAATTTAAGTTTTTTATTTTTTTATTATTCAAGTCATTTGACAATAAATTAATGTCTTTTTTAAGACCACTTACAACTACTTGAAGATTGGAATTATCGTTTGCAATGAAACATTGATACTTTTTGTTATTCATCTCCAAGATTTTATCTAATTCTTTTGAGGCTATTCCTAAAACAGCTAACATCGCTCCTTCACCACTAGGGACAGCTTCTTGCATGAACTTTCCTCTTTTTTGAAGAATTTTGAGAGTGTCTTCAAAATTTATAGAGCCTACACAAGCTAAAGCAGAATATTCACCAAGAGAGTGACCTGCAAAATATTTAAATTTTTTAAAATCATATCCAAATTCTTTTTTGATAATTTCAAAAATACAATAACTAGCCAGAAATATTGCTGGCTGAGTATTTTCAGTCAAGTTTAATTTGCTTTCTGGACCTTCAAATATTATTTTTGTAATTGGAACATTTAAGATTGCGTCTGCATCTTTAAATAACCTTTTCACAAGCTCATATTTCTCATAAAAATCCTTAATCATTCCAATTTTTTGTGATCCTTGACCTGGAAAAACTATAGAAAACATCTTTTTTTAACTTTTTTTTTTGTCTTGTAATAGAAGTATTATAATAGTATATCAAATTTTTTATATAAAATTAGTAATGAATCTATACGAACATACAATCATAGCGAGGCAGGACATAAGTCCTAGCCAAATTAAAAGTTTAAAAGAAAAATATTGCAGACTTATTGAGGAAAACAAAGGAAATTTAGTTCAAACTCAAGAATGGGGTTTATTAAATTTATCTTATCTAATCAAAAAGAATAAAAAGGGTAATTATATTCATTTTAAGATTAAAGGTAATGGTGATTTAATTAGAGAATTAGAGAAGAATGAAAGAATTGATAAAAATCTTTTACGTTTTATAACGATTAAAGTTAAAAACTTTGATTTAAAGGAAAATTATTTTGGAAAAGAGGAAATTGAGGAGATTAAAAAAGGGAAAAAAAAGATAGATGAAAAGTAGAAAAAATAATTCAAAAAGGGGAAAAAGTAGTAGTTTTTCAAAACTAAGTATTTTCCAACCAAACAAATATAAATTTAAAAAAAAATGCCCTTTATCAGTAAAAAATGCTCCAAAGATAGACTATAAAAATATAAAACTACTAAGAAGGTATATTTCAGAAAATGGAAAAATCCTTCCTTCAAGAATAACGAATGTTTCCCAAAAAAAACAAAGGGAATTGTCGTTATCGATTAAACGAGCTAGAAATTTAGCGTTAATTTAGATTATGAAAGTAATTTTATTAGAAAATTTAGCTAAAATAGGTTCAATTGGTGAAATAATTGATGTTAAAAGGGGTTTTGCTAGGAACTATTTAATTTCAAATAAAAAAGCTCTATACGCTTCAAAGGAAAATATTAAAGAAGTAGAAAAAATTAAGATTGAACTAAACAAAAAAGATCAAGAGAAAAAAAAAGAAGCAAAACAAATATACGAAAGTTTGAAAAACAAAGTGTATGAAGTAAAAAAATTGACCACAGAAAACAAAGATCTATATGGATCAATTAAACCAACCGAAATATCCAAAATTATAAATTTAACAGATAAAATTGACGTGAAACCTTCACTTATACAACCCTTAAATGAAATAAAATCTTTGGGTGTCTTTAAAATAAGAATAAATCTTCACTCTGAAGTACAAGCTGAAATAAAGATTAGAGTTGTTTCTGAGAATAGCATAAATTAATTTATACATTTTTTTCCCCATACTAAAATTATACTGTTTTTTAATTTACATGATTATATTATCTTAATGTGAGTAAAAGTTTAAATCTTATTCAAAATAACTTTAAAGAACTTCCAAATAATATTGAGGCAGAGCAGTCAGTAATAGGTTCTATTTTAACTCAAAATGAAATTTTTGATGAGATCTCAGGTATAATATCTGACAAAAATTTTTTTGACCCACTTCATCAAAAAATATTCAGTTCTATACAAAATCTTATTTATAAAGGTTTGTTGGCGAATCCTATTACCCTTAAAAACTATTTTGAAAATGAAAATGATGATTTAAATGTCCCAGAGTATTTAATTAAAATAACAAAATTTTCAACATCTTCGAGACAAGCTATAGAGTACTCAAAGATTATTTATGATATGTTTGTAAGAAGAGAGCTTATCAAAATTTCTGAAAATATTATTGATAGCGCAAAACTAAATGACATTAATGTAAATGGAAAATCTATTATAGAAAACTCAGAAAAAATACTTTATGACCTCGCAGAAAAGGGATCTTTTAACTCTAACATAATTAAATTTGATGAAGCTGTAAGACAAACTATTAATATGGCTTCTAGTGCTTATAAAAATGAAGAGGGAATTGTTGGTGTTCCTACAGGACTAAGAGACTTAGATGATAGGCTTGGAGGTTTGCATAAATCTGATCTATTAATTATTGCCGGAAGACCTGCAATGGGTAAAACTGCTTTAGCAACCAACATCGCTTTTAATGCTGCAACAAATATTCAAAAGACAAATAGAAAATCATGTATAGCATTTTTTTCTCTCGAAATGTCTTCTGAACAATTATCGACAAGAATTTTAGCGGAGCAGTCAAGGATTAAATCTAATGATATTAGAAGAGGAAAAATATCTGAAGAACAGTTTGAACAATTTTTAGAAACATCAAAAAATATTTCTGAATTACCTTTATATATTGATGAAACTCCAGCAATCACTATTGCTGCTTTATCCAATAGAGCTAGAAGGATTAAAAGACTTTATGGATTAGATATGGTTGTGGTTGATTACATACAATTGATGAGAGCCTCAAATTTTAAAGAAGGCCGTGTTCAAGAAATTTCAGAAATTACACAGGGACTGAAAGCGCTAGCTAAAGAATTGACTGTGCCAGTTTTAGCTCTTTCACAGTTATCTAGAGCAGTAGAGACGAGAGATGATAAAAAACCACTATTATCTGATTTAAGAGAGTCGGGGTCAATTGAACAAGATGCAGATGTGGTGATGTTTGTTTACAGAGAATCTTATTACTTAAAAAACAAAGAGCCAAGACCTGCCACCGTTGAACATGCAGAATGGCAAGCTAAAATGAATGAAATTTCTCATTTAGCAGAATTAATTATTGGCAAACAAAGACATGGTCCAACAGGTACTATTACTTTAGAATTTGAAGAAATGTTTACAAAATTTAAGGATGCCACGACTAGCTAAATATAATATATATATTTAGTAATGCTTTCAAATCTATATCAATCTTTAATTTTAAAAAAACCACGAACAGTTTTTCTAGTATTAATTTTAATTGCCTCTTTTTTTTTAATCAACACCAAGGATTTTAGGCTAGATGCATCCTCTGAAACTTTACTTATAGAGGGCGACCCAGATTTAAAATACTTAAAAGAAATTAATCAAAGATACAAATCTAAGGATTTTTTAGTTCTTACCTTTACCCCTAAAGAATCTTTGACATCTGAAAGTTCAATAAACAATATTCTTAGTTTAAAATATAAAATACAAAGTCTAGATTGGGTTCATAATGTCGTCACGATATTAGATGTGCCTTTGCTTGAGAGTTCTGACGAACCACTTATGGATCGTATTAAAAATTTTAGAACTTTGAAAGATGAAAATATAGATAAAGATAGAGCATTTAATGAAATTTTAAATAGTCCAGTTTTTAAAAACTTGGTGATAAGTGAAGATGCAACAACTACAGGTATTATAGTTAATTTAAAAAGAAATAGAGTTTTAGAGTCATCTGCATTTGACAATGAAAAGCAATTTGAGAAATACAAAGATAAACTTAAATCTGAAAACCATGAAAATATTAAAGAAATAAGAGAGGTAATTAACACTTTTAAAAATATTGGAAAAATTCATTTGGGAGGTATACCGATGATTGCTGATGACATGATGACATTTATTAAAAAGGACATAATTGTCTTTGGTATCGGTGTTTTTGCTTTTATTATAATTACTTTATGGTTTGTTTTTAGAAAAGTTCTTTGGATTACAATTCCAATCTCTAGTTGTTTTTTTGCAGTGATAATAATGATTGGATTTTTGGGTCTAATGAACTGGAAAGTGACAGTTATATCATCAAATTTTATAGCTATGATGTTGATACTTACAATGGCTATGAACATTCACATAAGCACAAGATATATTCAGCTAGCTAAAACTCATTCAGATCTAAATAATTATGAAGTTTTAAAAATCGCAACATCTAAAATGGTTTGGCCTATACTTTACACTGTGTTAACAACAATTTGTGCCTTTCTCTCTTTAATTTTTAGTGGCATTAAACCAATTATTGACTTTGGATGGATGATGACTTTTGGATTGATAACTTCATTTTTAATAACATTTACATTACTTCCTGCATTGTTAGGAATTTTTTACTCAAAAGAGATAAATGTCCACGAAAAATCTTTATCTTTCTTAACCAATCCACTTTCTAAGCTTTCAATAGAAAAAACAAATTTGGTATTTATCATTTCAATTTTTTTTATAATTTTTAGTATTTTTGGGATATCAAAATTAAAAGTTGAAAATAGTTTCATTAATTATTTTAGTAAAGATACTGAAATCTATCAAGGTATGAAATTAATTGATGAAAAACTTGGTGGCACAACACCTTTGGAAATTATTTTAAGGTTTTCTGGAAAAAAAAATGATGAAACCTCTGTAGACGATGATGAGTTCAAAGACTGGGATGAGGATGATGGTGATGAAAGTAAATATTGGTTCACAAAAGACAAGATTGATAAAATAAATAAGGTACATAATTATTTAGAAAATACGGAATATGTTGGTAAGGTTCTATCTTTTTCGTCAATTATTCAAGTAGCAACAAAATTAAACAATAATAAAGAATTAGGTACTTTAGAAATGGGAGTTTTATACAGTAAAATTCCTGAAACTGTTAAAAGTGAAATCATTGATCCCTACATTTCAATTAAAGACGATGAAGCTAGAATAAGTTTAAGAATAAAAGATTCTTCCAAAGATTTGAGAAGGAATGATTTAATCAAGAAAATTAATTTTGATATGCAGAACGAAATTGGTTTAAGTAAAGAAGAATTCAAACTCGGTGGTGTTTTAATTTTATTTAATAATCTTTTACAAAGTTTATTTAAATCTCAAATATTAACTTTAGGCCTCGTCATGTGTGGAATAATGGCAATGTTCTTAGTTTTATTTAGAAATTTAAAGATTTCTATAATCGGCGTTATTCCAAATTTCATCGCTGCATTTTCAATTTTAGGCTTAATAGGAGTGTTGGGTATCCCGCTTGATATGATGACAATAACTATAGCCGCTATAACAATAGGAATCGCTGTTGATAATAGTATTCACTATATCTACCGTTTTCAAGAGGAATATGAAAAAAATAATAACTATGAAGAATCGATACGATTATGTCACTCAACTGTGGGCGTAGCAATATTAAACACTTCGATTACTATTATTTTTGGTTTTTCAATACTTGTTCTTTCAAATTTCATTCCTACAATTTATTTTGGTGTTTTTACTGGAATTGCAATGTTCTTAGCAATGATACTTGTGCTTACTTTATTGCCTAGTCTAATTTTATATATTCAGCCATTTGAAAAAAGATTAAATGTTTGATCAGTTTTTGAATTTTTTTGATAAATTTCAATTGTTCGACCTAATTTATCTAACATTGACAATATTATCTTTAATTAAATGTTCATCTAAGGGTTTTGTTTTGAGTGTGCTATCAGCTAGTAAATGGTTATTTTCATATGTTGTTGCTCTATATTTGTTTCCAAAAGCAAAACCTTATGTTGAAGACATTTTGGACAACAAATACGTTTTAGATATTGTGCTAGGTCTAAGTATTTTTATAATTGTTTTATTTATTGTTTTAATGATTAACAAAGGAATCAGTAAAGCAGTAAGTTACTCAGGAATCGGCACTTTAGATAAAATATTTGGATTCTTTTTTGGATTTTTAAGAGCTTACGTTATTTCCGTATGTATTTTTGCTACAATAGACATCATATATAATCATAATAAATGGCCAATAAATCTTGACCAATCAATAAGCTTTCCTTATGTTCTCAAGGGAAGCAATTATTTAATAAAAGAATTCCCAAATGAAAAAAACTACCAAGATACTAAAGAAAAAGTTCAAGAACTTTAATCCAAAACTAAAAGAAGAATGTGGTGTCTTTGGTATTAGCGACAATCAAGACGCATCAACACTTTCTACGCTTGGTTTACATGCATTACAACACAGAGGGCAAGAGGGTTGTGGAGTCGTAACCTTTGATGGAAAAAAATATTATTCAGAAAAAAGATTTGGATTAGTGGGTGATAATTTTAATAAAGAAGAAGTTTTAAAATCTCTACCGGGTAATTATGCTATTGCCCATAATAGATATAGCACTACTGGAGGTACAACTTTAAGAAATATTCAACCTTTTTACGCAGACACTAATACAGGAGGAATAGGAGTAGCTCATAATGGTAATCTTACAAATGCAATAACTCTTAGAAAAAAATTAGTTGAGGATGGAGCAATTTTTTATACTACGTCTGATACTGAAACTATTGTTCAATTGATTGCAAGATCAAAAAGAGGAAAAGTTATAGATAAAATTATTGATGCCTTGTTTCAAATACAGGGTGGTTATGCTCTTGTGATGCTTGCGAGAAATTTGCTTATTGGAGTAAGAGATCCTTTTGGAATAAGACCTTTAGTAATAGGGAAACTTAAAGACTCTTATGTGTTTACCTCTGAAACTTGTGCATTAGATATTATAGGCGCTAAATATGTCAGAGACGTAGAAAACGGTGAAATTGTTTATGTTGAAAATAAAAAACTTATTAGTTTAAAACCATTCCCATTAAAAAAAATTAGACCATGTGTTTTTGAATATATCTATTTTTCAAGACCAGATAGTGTTTTAAATGGAAAATGCGCGTATGAGTATAGAAAAAATTTTGGTGTAGAACTTGCAAAAGAAACTAGTATTGATGCTGATTTAGTAGTTCCAGTTCCAGACTCAGGAAATGCTGCAGCTATTGGTTATAGCCAACATGAAAAGATTAATTTTGACCTTGGTTTAATAAGAAATCATTATGTGGGAAGAACTTTTATTGAACCAGCTCAAAAGATAAGAAGTCTTGGGGTCAGATTAAAGTTAAATGCAAATAAATCTACAATCAAAAATAAAAAAATTGTCTTAGTTGATGACTCTTTAGTAAGGGGTACGACCTCACATAAAATAGTAAAAATGTTATATGACTTCGGGGCAAAAGAAGTGCATGTTAGAATTGCGTCACCTGAAATTAGATTTCCAGACTTCTATGGTGTTGATACACCCACCAAAAAAGAGCTTTTAGCGGCTAACAAAACTAATGAAGAGATTTGCAAATATATAGACGCAAAATCTTTAAAGTTTTTAAGTGTTGATGGATTGTATAGAGCAATGGGTTATGAAAAAAGAAATTCCACATATCCACAGTTAACTGATCACTATTTCACAGGTGATTATCCTGTAAAATTGATTGATGACTTAGGTGATAATAAAGTGACACAGTTGTCTTTATTGAGTACAAAGTCTAATAATTAAATATGAAAAAGGTAAACTTTACAGAAATGAAAAATGGGTCAAAAGAGGATTATGTTTTTCTAGATAAATTAGAAAAAGAATATGTTGGTGAAACAGCTGACAGAATACTTAGTTTTTTGTCTAGAATGACTACGACTTTAGAGGGTTATAAAATTACAAGGTTAGAACATTCGTTGCAGAGTGCTACAAGAGCTTTTAAAAATAATGAAAATGAAGAAATGGTTGTTGCATGTTTATTGCATGATATTGGAGATGAATTAGCTCCTTTAAACCATTCAGAGTATGCTGCATCAGTATTAAAGCCTTATGTGTCTGAAAAAACTCATTGGATAATAGAAAAACATGGTGAATTTCAGATGTATTATTACGCTCATCATCTTGGAGCTGACCGATTTAAAAGAGAAAAATATAAAGATCACAAGTATTATCAAGATACAATAAATTTTTGCGAAAAATATGATCAATGTTCGTTTGATCCAGATTATAAAAGCATGAGTTTAGAAGAATTTGCACCGATGGTGAAAAGAATATTTGCTAGAAAGCCATATTCTTCACTTTAAAAAACTTTGTTTACAAAAAAAATGTTTGTCAAAAAAGAAGAAATTATTGATTATTTTAAGTCTGGAATAAAAAATACTAAAAATTTTAAGATTGGTGTAGAGCATGAAAAATTTTTATTCAATAAAAATAACAACAAAAGAATTGACTATTTAAAGATAAAAGAAATGTTTTCAGCTCTAATGGAATTTGGATGGAATCCTGTTTTTGAAAAAGAAAATATTGTCGCTTTAAATAAAGGTGGAAGAAATATTACTTTAGAACCGGGGAATCAAATTGAGTTATCTGGAGATAAGTTAAATAATATGCATGAAGCATGCGCGGAGTCACAAAATTATTTATTTGAACTCAAACAAGTTACAAAAAAATTAAATATGAATATAGTTAGCGCAGGATTTGATCCTATATCAAAATTAAAAGAAATTCCCAATAATCCAAAACAAAGATATAAACTAATGACACAAGATATGCCTTTAGGTGGCGAGTTAAGTTTAGATATGATGTATCGAACATGTGGAACTCAACTTAATATAGATTTTAGTTCTGAAGAAGATTTTGTTAAAAAGTTTAAGATAGTTAATTCTTTAGTGCCTGTTGCAATCTCTCTTTTTGCTAATTCCTCAATTGTTGAAAAAAAAAATAGCAACTATTTATCTTATAGATCTAAAGTTTGGCAAAGTACTTCAAGAGCTGGATTACCTAAATTATTTTTAGAAAATTTAAATTTTGAAAAGTATGCAGATTTTGTAATAAATTTTCCAATATTATTTTTAAAACATAATGATCAGTATATTTCTGGAAGGAAATATATTTTTAAAGATTTTATGGAAGGAAAAATCGATGAAATTGACAATAGACTTCCAGCGCAAGAAGATTTAGCAACTCATTTGAGTACAATTTTCACTGAAAATAGACTTAAAAAATATATTGAGATAAGGTCTATGGACTCATGTGGCTGGGAATGTTTGTGCGCAGGACCCGCTTTTAACATAGGTATCCTTTACGGAAATTTAGATGAAGTTCACGAATTAGTTTCCAAATGGGATAAAGATAAAATAATTAATGCTTATTTGGAGGCTCCAAAAAAAGGGTTTAATACACAATTAATGGGTAAAGATCTATATTATTGGTCTTCCATCCTACTTAATTTGGCTAGAAAAGGTTTAGAAAATAGAGACATTTTAAATAAAAAAGGAAATAACGAAATAGTCTTCTTGAACCACTTGCAAAAAGTAATTGATAATAAGATAACAAACGCAGATCATATGATTAGCAAATTTTCAAAAGATGAAAATTTAGATGAATTATATGACAAATAAAATTGTTGCTATTCAAGGAGATATTCTTTCCAAGTTAAATCCTGAAACAGATACTAGTATTTTTTTAGCTAATGAAATTCAAAATAAAAGGTATAAAATTTTCTATTATGAGCCAAAAAATCTTTCAATTATTAATTCAAAAGTGGTGGCTAAAGGATATTTCGTAGTTATTGATTATAACAAAAAAAAATTCTTTAAAATTTTAAAAAAAAAGACTCTTGAACTTGTAAAATGTAAGTTTATTCTTATTCGTCAAAATCCACCATTTAATCTTGAGTATATCTCGACAACATATATTTTAGATTCGATAAAAACCAAGGTTAAAATAATAAACGATCCAACATCTATTAGGAGTATTTCTGAAAAGTTATACTCGTCTAGATATCAAAAATATATGCCTAACACTATATTTACTCAAAACATTAATGAAATTAAGGCTTTTTTCAAAAAAAACAAAAAGGTAATCTTAAAACCTATTCATAGTTACAGTGGAAATGATATTCATTTATTAACCAGATTTAAATCAAATAAAGTTAAAAGATTTGTTAAAAAAAACGGTCATATTATGTGTCAAAAATTTCTTCCAAAAATAGATAACGGAGACAAAAGAGTTTTTGTTATAAACGGGAAATTATGTGGTGTTATTTCAAGAATTCCAAAAAAAGGATCATTTTTAAGCAATATGAGTAAGGGTGCGAAAGTAATTAATACAAAATTAACTAAAGTCGAAAAGCAAATTTCAAATTTAATTGCTAAAGATTTAAAAAAAGAAAACATTTTTTTTGCTGGAATTGACTTGATTGATCAAAAGCTTAATGGTGATATAAATGTTACATCACCCACAGGAATAAAAACTTACTATGATCTATCAGGCAAAAATCTAGCAAAAACTTTTTGGAAAGAACTTGGAGCATGAGTAGTTTAACTGACCAAAAAAAAGGGTCTTTGATGGCTTTTGTGGCTGTGATGTTTATTACGCCAGACTCTTTATTTATTAGACTATCTAATGTTGAGACTTGGAGTTTGGTTTTTTATAGAGGTATCATACCGTTTGTTTTAGTTTTTATTGGAATGCTTTTAATTTACAGATTAAAATTTTTTGATTTATTAAGATCAAATGGCTATTATGGTTTCGCCTATGTTTTAACATTTTCAGTCACCAACATTGCTTTTGTTGTTTCGATCCAAAATACAAATGTTGCTAATACTTTGATAATGATTGCTACAGCGCCAATGTTATCTGCCATTCTTGGGTCATTTTTCCTAAAAGAAAATCCAGATAAAAAAACCTGGGTAGCAATTTTTATAACTTTTTTTGCTGCACTGTATATTTTTTATGACTCAATTAAGTTAGGAAATTTTTTTGGTGATATTTTGGGATTCGTTGCTGCCATGGGTCTAGCAGTGGGTGCTGTTATAATTAGATCAGCAAAAAAATTAAACCTAGTACCTTCTGCAGTAGCTGGAAAGTTAATAATAGCTCTTTTTGCAATGTTTTTTGTAAAAGATTATTCTCTGAATAATAACAATATTTATATTGTTCCTTTAATGTGTGTAATGTGCGTAGCAATACCATTTGTTCTTGTTACTATAGCACCTAGGTTTATTACGGCAGCAGAGGTAAACTTATTTTTCTTGTTAGAAACCATTATAGGTCCGATTTGGGTCTGGCTCATTATTAAAGAACAGCCTACGCCTGAAACAATCGTAGGAGGTGCTATAATTATCTTAACGATAGCTACCCACTCTTTCTTAAAATTAAAAAAGCCATAAGTTCGTCATAATAATTTCTTGATTTAGTCTCAAATCAGAAATAATAAGCAGCCAGTTTATGAATAAAGTATTTAGAAATTCTTGGGCCTTATTTATGGGTATGGGGGCAATCATGCTAGCTTATGGTTATCAAAATGCTCTACTCGGTGTTAGAGCTGTTATTGAGGATTTTAGTTTAGCATCAACAGGGTTTATGATGTCCGGATACTTTGTTGGGTATTTTATAGGTGCTAGAACTATTCCATCTGTCATTTCAGGTGTAGGTCATATCAGGGTATTTGCAGCTTTTGCTTCAGTTGCATCGTTAGCGATTTTAATTCACTCAATTTTTATTAATCCTTTAACCTGGTTTGTATTGAGAGTGATAACTGGATATTCAATGGTTTCAATTTATACAATAGCTGAAAGTTGGTTGAATGATAGATCAAGCAACAAAAACAGAGGAAAAGTTTTATCGATTTACATGATAATATTATATGGTTCTATGGGTTTGGGGATGTTTATGTTAAATTTTAGTAGTCCCGAAAAATTTCAACCATTCATTTTAATTTCTGTTCTAATGTCTGCAGCACTTTTGCCAATTTTATTAACAAAAAGAAAGCCTCCTCAATTTAAAAAAATACAAAGTATGAGTCTTAAAGATCTATATAACTCTTCACCATTAGGAATGGTCAGCGCAGTTTTATACGGAATTGTTCAATCAGCTTTATTTACTTTATTGGCAGTTTACGCAGCCGCAATGAATTTTAGTATTTTTGACATATCGCTTGTAACTTTTCTACTAGCCATTTCTGGAGCTGTATCTCAATATCCCGTAGGTTACATATCTGACAAATTTGATAGAAGAAAAGTAATAATTTACTCTACTTTTGGAGCCGCAATTTTTGCTTTTCTAGCAATTTTTTCTGTGGGAACTATGTATCTTCCTGAAGGATTGGGAAGTTCTAAATTGTGGTTTTATATTTTTTTAGTTTTATTTTCAGTTTGTAGTTTGCCGATGTTCTCCTTAATTTTAGCACATACAAATGATTTTATTACCAGAGACAAGTTTGTGGCTGCGGGAGCTGGACTACAATTTGCATTTGGTCTAGGTGCAATAAGTGGACCATTTTTATGCTCTTTATTAATGGGCTTGGTAGGAAACAATGGATTTTTTGTCTTTTTGATTTTTTTTCACTGTGTTATTGGTTTTTATGGAATTCATAGAATGAAAGTGAGGCCTTCTGAAGATAATCCAGACTCACAATTTGTTGCTGTGCCCACCACGATTACGCCTGTTGGAATGGAATTAAATCCTACAACTGAGCCAATTGATGAACCAGAGAAAATTAATTAATTTATTCTATTAAAAGTTGTAACTCAATTTAAACAATTAAATAAATTTAATCTTGTTGAATTTAATTTTATTTGCTTAAATACACTCACAAAAAAATGCCTAAAAGAAAAAAAAGAAAAAAAATTGAACATGGCGCGTTTACAAAGCTCGCGAGCTTCACGTCCAGTGCAATAAAAGATTATAAACACAACCAAAAACTGAAACAACAACATTTAGAAAAAGAACTAAAAAAACAAGAGTTTAGTAAACTTAGTTTAGAAAAAAAAGAATTACGAGCTAAAGAAGACAACTTTAGAAAACAAGAAGAGAAACTACAGATAAAATTTGAAAATTTAAAGCTTAAAGAGAGAGAATTTGAGCTAAAAGACAATGAATTAAAAACTAAAGAAAATTCGTTAAAAGAAAAAGAATTAAATCTAAAATTTAAGGGTGAAGAGCAAAAAAATAAAGATTTAGAACTTAAAAAGAAAGAAAAAGAACTTCAAATAAGATCTGATGAACAAAATCGTAAAGATATTGATTTAAAAGTAAGAGAGGATGAACAAAGACAAAAAGAATTAAAAGAGACAAGACGAAAAAGAAGAGAACAAAAGTTAAGGGATGAAAAAGAGCAAGAGAAAAGAAATCTTGAGGCACTTAAATTAAAAGAATGGGAAGAAAAATTTGATCGAGAACAAAAAGCTAAAGAAGAGCAAGAAAAATTAAAAGAAGAAAAATTAAGAATGAGAGAAAACATTAGAAAAAATAACGACGTAAAGTATTCTGATAATAATGATGAAGTCACTAATAATAATGATGAAGTCGCTCAACAATTAGAAGCTCTCGACGTTGAAAATTCCTCTAAAAATTAACTATTGTTTTGGAAAGTAATCTTTTAGATCCCCTTCCCTATACACATCTGCAGTGCAACAGTGAAGACCTCCACCAAAAGCATACGCATCTCTCATCTCCACTGGAACAATTTCAAGACCTAATTTATCTAATTGCTCCGCTTGATAAATTTCACTCTTTTCTACACAAACTGTTTTTGGATCTAAAACGAGTACATTCATTGAAAGCCAAACTGAGGAATAACATAATGGGGGTGGGGTATTGTGCGCCGGTTGAGCTGAATCTAGTATTTTCCATCCATTATCTTCGAAAAGTTTTCGCTGTGAAACTGGTAGCTTTCTCTGCGGATTATTTATAATTATACCTTCTGTAACAGGGGTAAAAGTTGCATCGATATGAATTGGATATGGATCCCCTGGAAAATTTAGTGCATGAACTCTGTGATTTTTAAAATGTCTTCTTAACCAATCGATTCCACTTAAGTTTGTAGTAAAACCATGTTGAACTATTAAATCTTTGCCAAATCGTAATATATCTGCGGCATCAAATAATGGTTCTTCTTCTGTAGTAACAAAAAATTTTTTTTCAGTCCACTCCAGCCTTTTTTTTACATCAATCTTATCAGACAAATAATCTTTTCTATAATCTGCATCTGTAAGCCGAGGTTTTGGAGCTGACTCATGTCTCATATTTTTATCTTGATCATAATATTTTTTAAGTAATGGTCTATAGTTTAAATATTCAAACCATCTACATCTATAACTCATTGTGGCCTCTAACATTTCATTTCCAACTGTTAAAATTATATCTCTTGCAGGCATACAACCAAACATACTTTCAACTTCCCAATCTGGTGTAGAAACTTTTTGATTATGATTTAAAGGTACGGGTCTATCAACTTTGATACCTCTTTTTTCAAGTAAGGAAGCAAAGTCATCTAAAAGTTGATTAGCCTTATCGACAGTATCTTTAGTCCGAGGTCCATGTTTGCCTTTCATACCTGAGTCTTCAGGAACTTTTGCATCTAAAGCTGGCTCTGGTGCTGGTATACAACAGTCGTCTGCTCTTCCAACAATCACATGCTTAAGCGGATCCCACTCATTCCAACTATTAACAATTTTTTTATTTGTCATTTAGTTTAATGCAATAAATCTTCTATTATTTTTAATTATTAAACTATAATAAATTATTGAGATAAAAATTAAAAAACCGCCTATAATTGTGTTATTAGAAGGAACTTCATTAATTCCAAGTATTGGTAGCCAAACCCAAAAAATTCCACCAATCACTTCTGTTAATGACAACAGTGTAAGTTCAGCAGCTGGTATCATTCTGGAGCCTAATGAATAAAGAATTAGTCCTATACAAACTAATGTACCATGAACTGAAAACAAACCTTGATTACGACTTGTTGAAATTAAGCTGGTGTCAGTTTCAACCAATATAACAATTGATACTATTGCACAAATCAAACCTGCGATTGCAACTGTTGTAAATTTTGGGGTTTCAGGTCTCCATCTAAGTGATACTGAAAAAACTGAAAAACCCACTGCTGAAAGGATTCCAAACAAAAGACCGAAAAATGAACCTTTATTAGTATTACCAAACGCTATTATTATTATTCCGATAGCAGCAATAATTATTGCTATCCAAACATTAAATGAAATTCTTTCTTTTAAGAATAAAAAACCTAAAAATGCAGTAATAAAGGGCATAGCCGCCAAGCACAATAAGGTGATTGCAGCCGAAGTATTTGTTATTGACCAAATAAACGTGATCATAGCAATACCCAGACCAGTGCTCCCAATTAATCCTGATATTCCAACTTTTTTATAATTCTTATAAAAAGAAAATCCCTCTTCAAAGAATAAATATAAATTAAGTATTAAAAAAATTGTAACACCTCTCCCAAGAAGATATTGCCACGGAACTAATTCTGGTTGATCAATATGTCTTACAACTAAAGGTCCAAAAGACCACAAAATACCTGCTAATAAGACTACAGGGATAGCGACTTTCTCATTTCTCAGCTCTATCATTACAAATTAATATTATTATTCTTAATCTTTAACAACAAAAATCTATATCAATTTTCGTCCGATTTGAGTTGGATAACTTATCAACTAGTAAATTTAAGCCAATTTCATATACTAGAAAAATGGACCTTAAAATTTTAAGACTGGCTTCTGATACGAAATCTCAAAAAAAAATATCAGATTTTACACACAACTCTAAAGCTAAAAATCCCTTATGCGGAGATGAGATCCAATTATTTTTTAAAATAAATAAGGGAAAAATTACCAAGGTTTCATATCAAGGTAAAAATTGTGTTTACTGCCAAGCTTCTGCAAATTTATTATCAAGTAATTCTAATGGAAAAAAAGTTGAAGAAATGATTGAAGTTTGTGATTGTGCTAACGAATTTTTTAAAAACAAAAAAGATTTGCCCAAAAATTTAAAAAAATATAAGGCATTAATAAGCTCAAAAAATACTAATAGAAAAGAATGTATACTTCTACCTTTCAATGCTTTAAAGAAAGGTCTAATTAATGGAAACTAAAAAAATTATCAACAATTCTATAGCTGGTATTTTTTCAGCTATTACAATCGGTGTATTAACACTGCTAACTTATAAGACTAATTATGGACTCTTTCTAGTAGCTTCGTTTGGTTCAACAATGGTATTGTTATACGGTTATCCTGAAAGCCCTTTTGCACATCCCAAAAATATTTTTTTTGGTCATCTAGTAACTGCTACTGTAGGGGTAATTGCCTTAACATTTATTCCCTTACCAGAGTACATTTTAATTCCCATAGCAGTTGGTCTTGGAGTTTTTTTTATGATCATGTTAAACGTTACTCATCCACCAGCTGGAGGTAATCCGATAATTGTTATAATAGGTTCCGCCTCATTTGATTACTTGATAAGCCCTGTCATCTCTGGCTCTGTAATTATTATAATTTTTGGGGTTGTATTAAACAAATTTATACTCAAAAAAAACTATCCAAAATAAACACTATTTATTTGCTAGACGCTTAATTATTATGCTACAGTCTATCTTATGAATTCAAAATAATTGCTTTTATAAAAAATTAGGAGAATAAAAATGAAAATATTATGTATTTTATACGACGATCCAAAAGGTGGTATGCCAAAATCTTATCCTTTGAGTGATTTACCAAAACTTGAAAAATATCCTGATGGAATGACTCTGCCTTCTCCTAAAGGAAGAGACTTTACGCCTGGCCAATTACTTGGATGTGTATCAGGAGAACTGGGACTAAGAAAATTTTTAGAAAGCAATGGTCATGAATTTGTTGTTACTAATAGTAAAGATGGTGATGGGTGTGAAGCAGATAAACACATTGTTGATGCAGACATCGTAATTTCTCAACCATTTTTTCCTTATTACTTAACTAAGGAAAGAATAGCAAAAGCAAAAAATTTAAAAATGGCAATTACTGCTGGTATAGGATCTGATCACGTTGATTTACAAGCAGCAATGGATAATAAAATTGATGTTGTTGAAGTTACATTTTGTAATTCAAGATCGGTTGCCGAACACATTGTAATGATGATTGTGTCAATGGTTAGAGATTATCATAATCAACATAGAATCGTTAATGAAGGTGGGTGGAATATAGCTGATGCTGTACACAGAAGTTATGACGTTGAAGGAATGCATATTGGAACGGTTGCTGCAGGAAGAATTGGTCTTGATGCTTTAAGGAAAATGAAACCTTTTGATGTACATTTGCACTACTTTGATAGACATAAATTACCTGACAGTGTAGAAAAAGAATTAAATCTAACTTTTCATGAATCTGTTGAATCAATGGTAAAAGTTTGTGACGTAGTTACAATTAACTGTCCATTACACCCTGAAACTGAAAACTTATTCGATAAAAAAATGATTAGTAAAATGAAAAAAGGTGCTTACATAGTAAATACTGCTAGAGGAAAAATTTGTAACAAAAACGATATAGCAGATGCATTAAAATCTGGTCAGTTAAGTGGATATGCTGGAGATGTATGGTTCCCCCAACCTGCTCCAAACGACCATGTATGGAGATCAATGCCTAATCACGGAATGACTCCACACACATCAGGAACTTCGCTTTCTGCTCAGGCAAGATATGCAGATGGTGTAAGAGAAATATTAGAATGCTTCTTCGATAAAAAACCAATAAGAGATCAATACCTTATTGTAAAAGACGGCCAATTGGCTGGAATGGGTGCACACTCTTACAGTAAAGGTTCAGCAACAAGTGGTTCTGAGGAGGCCGCGAAATATAAAAAAAAATAAAAATTGAGAATAAAGAAATTTTTAAGACCTTTTATATTAACTTATCTTTTTTTAAGTGTTGCTATAGGTTTTTACCCAACTTTTGATTTTTACTCTTTTAAAGGGCAATCAATTATAATTGCTGTTTCAATCTTTAATGGAGTTTTAGGTTTGTACGTAAAAAAAATTGGAAATGACAATTAAAGAAAAAACAATTGGATGGAATTTTGATAACTCATATTCAAATTTACCAAAATCTTTCATTTATGAGATATCTCCTGTTCCAGTAAAACGTCCAGAGTTAGTAATTTTAAATCATGATCTAGCAGATCAAATAGGTTTGAATTTTTCTAATGTAGATAATGAACAGCTAGCAAAATTTTTTTCTGGAAATCTGCTCCCAAAAGGATCTAAATCTTTGGCTCAAGCGTATGCGGGTCATCAGTTTGGTCATTTTACAATATTGGGTGACGGTCGAGCAGTTTTATTAGGCGAACATATATCTAAAAGTAATCAAAGACTTGATATTCAGTTTAAGGGTTCGGGTCAAACACCTTTTTCAAGAAACGGAGATGGAAGAGCAGCATTAGGTCCAATGTTAAGAGAATATTTAATTAGTGAAGCTATGTACTCATTAAACATACCGACGACTAGAAGTTTGGCAGTTGTGAAAACTGGTGAAAATGTGAAGAGAGAAAAACTATTGCAGGGTGCAATTTTAACAAGAGTTGCATCAAGTCATATTAGAGTTGGAACCTTTCAATTTATTAGAACAAGAGAAAATTTAGATGAACTCAATACTTTAGTTAATTACACAATTAAAAGACACTATCCTGAGATATCAAAATCAAAAAATAATGCATATGACTTAGTCAGCAAATTAATTGATAAGCAGATTGAATTAGTAGTCAATTGGATGCGTGTAGGATTTATTCACGGAGTAATGAATACTGATAACATGGCGATTTCAGGTGAAACGATAGATTATGGTCCGTGCGCTTTTATGGATAGTTATAATTTAGGCACTTGTTTCAGTTCTATTGACCATATGGGAAGATACGCATATGGAAATCAGCCAGCGATCACCAAATGGAATTTGGCTAGATTTGCAGAATGTTTACTAACTTTGATTAGTCCAAAAAAAGATGATGCTCTAAAAATGGCAACAGAACTCATCGATAAATTTGATAAAATTTATGAGGAAAAATGGTTTTATATGATGAAAAGTAAGTTAGGCCTAATTGGTAACGATAAGGAAGATAATTTACTTATTTTTGAATTATTAGAGATTATGAAAAAACAAGAATTAGACTACACGAACACTTTTTTATTTTTAATGGACCAAGAATTGGACGATAAAAAAGATTTTCAAAATGAAGAGTTTGGTAATTGGAAGATAAAATGGCAGAAAAGATTGGCTAAAGATAGCAAAAAGTTAATGAAACTTAATAATCCTGTAATAATTCCTCGAAATCATAACGTCGAAAATGTTTTAAAATCAGCTGAAAATAATGATCTGACACCATTTAATGATTTGCTTCAAGCTCTGAAAAATCCATACACTGATCAAAAGGTTTTAACTAAATATCAGTCTCCGCCACCTAAAAGTGATGAAAAATATCAAACGTTTTGTGGAACTTAACTCTTAAAGAACGTATGGCTCAGGTCTTGCCTCTTTTCCTAAAACTCTTTCGACTGCCATATTGGAAATATCAATAGACTGATATGCTCCAGTCGTAATTAATTCTGTTAATGCTCTTCCTATCCCAGGGGCTTGCATTAAGCCTCTTCCTGTAAACCCAGTTGCCAGGTAAACATTTTCAAATTTTGGGTGTTTCCCAACCACAGCATTATTATCTAATCTATTACAGTCATAGTATCCAGCCCAGCCGCCTGTTAGTTTTAATTCTTCAAATATCGGAATTCTTTGAGCAAGAGCTGGCCAAACTAATTCTTCAAAATCATCCCATGCGGGTTCAAGATCTTTTGCATCAAAAACAGATTTGGGAGATCCTGCAAGATACTCTTTTCCCTCTGGTCGCCAATAAACTCCGGTAGTTAAGTCTCCAGTCAAAGGCATTTCAGGAATATGTTTGGGACACTTCACTCTAAAGACAGTGTGTTTTTGTGGCTCAACTGGAATATCTTCCAGTAATTCTTTTGTCCAACATCCAGCCGCTGATACAATAGTCTTGGCCTTAATCTCTGATAAAGATTTTACCTCACCTTTTATAAACTCAGCGCCTAGCTCAATTGCTTTACTTTTGAGTGCTCCATGAAACATAAATGGATCAATCCAGCCTTCACTCTTATTATCTGTAAAAGTTGCCGTTTCGATGCCTTCATTATTTATGTAAGGAAAGTATTGTTTTAGATCAGAACCTTTTATATTTTTTGTTCCTGCATCGCATGCTTTATGATTTTCAAGAGCTTTATATTGTTCTTCAGCGTGTTCTGCTCCAAACATAAGCAAATATCCATTAGGCACCATACTAGCTGTTGGTTCGGGATTTTTTTTTGTTTTTAAGAGTTCAGGTATTTGAAAAATGAATTCTCTAGCAAATTTCCCCAAAAGAATATTTTCTGTTTGAAAAAATTGTCTTCTGAAACCGCCTAATGATAAGGGAAAAGATGCTGATCTATATGTTGGATCTCTCTCAATAACTTTTACTTTTCTACCTTCTTTTGAAAGAAAATAAGCTGTTGCAGCTCCTATTATACCACCGCCTACTATGACAACATCATCCATATTAATTTAATATTAACAAACTAAAGTTTAGAATTAATGCATAACAACTCCAGAGTAAATACGGAATCATTAGATAATAACTCATTTTATTTATATCTTTATATTTTAAAATTAAAACTATTATGAACAAAATAATAACTAATAAATTTATAAGAGCAAAAAGGATATTGTGAAAAACAAAAAAAACTATACTCCAAGTTGTATTAAAGCATAGATGAATAAAATAAATTAAAACAAGATTTATATTTTTATAATTCTTATGCCACGCTGCCCATATTGCTATAGCCATAAATAAATATAAAGTAGTCCATACAGGTGCGAAGACCCAATCTGGTGGGGTTAAAAATGATTTATTTAAACCTGAGTACCATGGTTCTTTGTAAGAAATTGTCGCTATACTACCGATAAAAGACGCAGAATACGTAACTATTGCAAATAGAAGAAAAGATAAAAATTTATTTTTAAGCATAATCATACTATACATCAATCTTATATGAATAATAAAACAATTTGGATTACAGGAGCTAGCAGTGGTATAGGAAAATCCTTAGCATTAAAATTTGCTCAAGAAGGATGGAAAGTTGCTATTTCCGCAAGAAGAGAAAATTTATTAGATGAAATATCTAAATCTAATGGGAATATTATTGCTTTTCCTCTAGACGTCACCGACAATGAAAAATGTAAAAGTGTATTCTCGCAAGTAAAAGAAAAGCTTGGAGAAGTTGATATCTCTGTTTTCTGCACAGGAATTCATGATCCAAAATCTGAAAAAACATTAAATCTTGAAAAGGTAAGAAAAATTATGGAAGTAAATTTTTTTGGAACAGTAAATTCAATAAATGCAGTTTATGATTATTATAAAAGTAAAAAGGCGGGTCAAATATCTATAGTGTCTTCTGTAGCAGGTTATAGAGGACTTCCTGCGGCAGGAGCTTATTGTGCATCTAAATCAGCTTTATCTAGTTTTGCTGAAAGTTTATATTTTGACCTGAAGAGAAGTAAAGTGAGAGTATCTCTTGTGAGTCCTGGATTTATAAAAACTCCTATGACCGATCAAAATGATTTTCCAATGCCAATGATTAAATCACCTGAGTTTGCAGCAGAGCAAATGTTTAGGGGACTTACAAAAAGTAAAGGTTTTGAAATTCATTTTCCTAAGTCTTTCACAACAATTATGAAGGTTCTTAAGGTAATTCCAAATGGTTTATATTTTAAGATTCTTGAAAAAGGGATGAAGCGAATAAAAGATTAGTCCCTCATAAAAAATACGGTAAGTTCTCCGACTTTAAATCCAAATTTAGTAAGCGTTGCACGATTAATTGCAACTTTTTCGTCTTGTTTGAATATCCAGTCATCAAATGAAATTTTGATATTTTTATTTTTAAAAGGCACCATTAAATCGTATTTAAATTTAAATGCTGATCCGTATTGAACACCTGAAGCCTCTCCAACTACATCTGGAGCAGTACCAACATAGTTATTGTCATCAATTTTTTTTATTTTCCATGTTCTTTTTTGTTTTTCACCATCAGTCCAATAAAAATCTTCATCTAAAGTGATAACATTGTCTTTAAAGGATCCAACTAAGTCTGCTTTAAATTGTCTCGTAACTTTACCACTTCGGTCTTGTAAAATTCCCCATGCTTTAACTTTCCCATCAAAATATGCTTCAATTAAAAGAGTTGGTTCTGTATTTTTAAAGTCTTCTGGTTTCATATTATTAGAACAGCTTGTAACCAAAGCTAAAGTAATTATCAACAAAATTGAATTTAATATTTTCACGTTAATCATGTTTTATTTATTAAAGAAAACTGGATTAAGTCAATATTCTTAGATTTAAATCCTGCTTCACAATAAGATAAATAGAAATTCCACATTCTTTTAAAAGTATTATCAAAACCTTGTTCTGAAATTTCTCCCCATCTTTCTGAAAACTTGTCTCTCCAAATTTTCAGCGTATTGCTGTAGTGAAGACCGTAAGAATTACATTGATCAAAGTTCAGTCCAGTTTTTTCTACATAATCTAATATTGACTTCTTAGATGGCAAAAAGCCTCCAGGGAAAATATATTTTTGGATAAAATCTTCTTTCCTTTTATATCTATTATACAAGTTATCGTCTATTGTGATTGCTTGAATTGCAGCCTTACCTCCTGGTACCAAATTTTTCTTAATTGTTTGAAAATAATTTTTTAGATAATCTTTTCCTACAGCTTCTATCATCTCTATTGAAGCTATAGAATTATATTTTTGTTTTACATCTCTATAATCTTTCATTTCAATATTAATTTTTTCATTAAGACCAGAATCATGAATGCGTTTTTTCGCAAATTCATATTGTTTTTTTGATATCGTTATACAATCAAGATTAACATCGTAGTTTTTGCCGATATATTCTGCAAATCCTCCCCAGCCACATCCAATTTCTAGTAGTTTATCACCTGACCTTGGCTTAAGTAAATTTGAAAGTTTTTTATATTTATTTATTTGCGCTTCATATAAATTTGATTTCTCATTTTCAAAAATTGCACTTGAGTATGTTAGCGTATCATCAAGCCATAAAGAAAAGAATTCATTTCCAAGATCATAGTGTTTTGAAATATTTTCTTTGCTTTTTGTTTTAGTGTTTCGATTAATAAATTTTTTTAAATAATTTAGATATGTTAGGTCTAATATTCCAGAGAATTTATGAACTAGTTTTATATTCTTGGCGCTTAATTCAATTAACTTAGATAAATCATCTGTCTCGAAATCACCTCTCATATAAGATTCTGCTAAACCAACGCTGCCTTTTGCAATTACATTTTTTGAAAAATCTGGCTTATTAATTTTAATACCTACTTCTAAATTACCATCGTTTCCAAACTGCAATTTTTTGTTTTGGAAAGTTGTAACATTTAGCTTACCGTACTTTATTAACTTTAAACCAGAAAAGACGATTTTATCTGAAATTTTATTTATCATTAGTTTTCAAAGGTTGAATTGTTTTTAATTTTAATATTTTTCTTAATCAATTTAACGCCTTTGATCCACAATTTTAATGCTTCAAAATGTATAGCTGATATGACTTTAAAACTCATTAGAGGGTGTTTTAGATAGCAAAACAATAAGTTTTTTAGGGTTAAATCATGCCTGTTTCCATCCTGGGATGCAAACAGAAGCTTACCTTCCTTATCTCTTTGATCAATAATTACAGACAATTTTTCATTGGGTAATAATACTTTAAAGAAATATTCTGATTGAAGATCCATAAAAGGAGATACAAAAAACTTCTTTTTGCAATCATTCTTAATTTGTGTGTTTGAATGTTTAATTTCAAATATATAGGTGTGTTGTTCTCCAAATGTATTTTTTACTTCATAAAAAATAGCAATTGGTTCACCAATTTTATTATAAATGAAAAAAATACTTAGGGGATTGAAAACATATCCAAAAATTCTAGGATAACAAAGAATTTTAATCTTAGTTTCTTCTGAAGTTATTCCTTTTTCTTTTAATTTTTTCCTTACCCAAATTCCTAAATCAGAACCATCCCTCTCGCCATGATCCTTATCAAAAAAACTTAGAACATTAAATTTATTGTAAGAAAAAAATGGGATTTTTTTATTTATAAGTCTTATTTCGCTAAGATCGATTAGTAAAGAGAATACACTGTATTTAAAAAAATGTTCTTTTGGTTTGAATCTTTTATGAATGACTTCGCCCGTATATATAAATGAATTCTCAATCATTAATGAATTTAAGCATATTTAATGTTGATTTAATACCGTCTTCATGAAAACCATAACCATGATAACTTCCACAGAACAATATATTTTGTTTATTTTGTAATAAATCTATTTTTTTTTGATTTTTTAAAGTATCATGATCATAATATGGATGTCTAAATTGAATTTTATCGATCACGAGTTTTTCATCAATATTGAAATGAGGATTCAAAGTTAAAAAGATATTTTTTTCTATGTTTAAATTCTGTAATAAATTTAACCAGTAGGTAACTGAACTATCATTATTTTCTGATACAAAAGTATTCCATGCACTCCAATTTATTTTTTTTTTGGGCATTACAGTTTCATCTGAGTGAATTACAGCTAAGTTTTTCTTATATTTAAAATTACTTAATATGTTTTTTTCATCATTAGAAGGCTCATCGATTATAGATAAAGCTTCATCTGCGTGGGTTGCAATTACGACTTTATCATACTCAAAATATTCACTTTCCCCTCCATAAAAAACACGTGCAGCTTTTTCTGATCTTGTAACTTTATTAATTTTATAATTTTTAAAATGCTCCCCACTAATTTTTTTTATTACTTTATTTACATATTCAATACTTCTATTTTTTACAGTGAACCATTGAGGCCTATCTTTAAACTTGAACAAGCCATGGTTCTGAAAAAATTTTAAAAAAAACTTAACAGGCATATTTTTTGCATTGTCAGGTGGCATTGACCATATGGCTGACACCATTGGTAAAATATGATAATTAATAAAAAAATCTGACATTTTTTCTTTTTGAAGAAATGTTCCAAGGTTTAAATTTTCATCTATATCATTCAGCTTAGAGCTCTTGTTATAAAACTTGATAATCTCATAAAACATTTTTAGGAAATTAAGATCAAATAAATTTTTTTTATAAGAAAATAAACCTCGGACTCCTTTTCCACTATATTCTAAATTTTTATCTTTTACTAAAAATGATAAACTCATATTGCTTTTTTCTATCTCTACGCCGATTTCATTGAAAAAGTTAATTAAGTTTGGATAGGTTTGTTTGTTAAAAACAATAAATCCAATATCTGCACGAATTTTTTTTTTAATTTGATTGTCTGTTAAAATATCTAAAGTGTAGGAATGACCACCAAAACGATCTTCTTTTTCGAAAAGATCAACTTTGTGTTTTTTTGATAGAAAATATGCAGCACTTAATCCAGAAATTCCTGACCCAATTACAGCAATTTTCATCAAATTTTAAGCTGCATCTTCTTTAAATTCGTCAATACTTGGACAAGTGCAGAATATATTTTTATCTCCATATACATTATCAACTCTGGCAACAGGGGGCCAAAATTTATTAGTTTTTAAATATTTAGATGGATAAGCTGCTTCTTCTCTTGAGTATTTGTGTTTCCATTCGTCGGATGACAATTCCAGATCAGTATGAGGTGCATTCTTAATTGGATTGTCTACTTTATCAAACTCTCCGGACTTAATCTTTTCTATTTCTTTTTTAATCTTAATTAAAGTTTCGCAAAATCTGTCTATTTCCGTAAGGCTTTCACTTTCAGTTGGTTCTATCATCATTGTACCAGCAACAGGCCAGGACATAGTTGGTGCATGAAAACCATAATCAATTAATCTTTTCGCAATATCTTCCTCCGTTATTCCTGTTTCTGATTTAATTTTTCTAATATCAATAATACATTCGTGTGCCACATTGCCATTTGACCCTTTGTACAAAATCGGAAAGTGATCTTTTAATCTATGAGCTATATAATTTGCATTCAATATTGCAACTTGAGTAGCAAGCTTTAGTCCAGTTGATCCCATCATTTTAATATACATCCAAGAAATTGATAAAATGCTTGAACTTCCCCAAGGGGCTGCAGAAACTGCTCCAATTCCAGAAGCTGGCCCACAATCTTTTATTACTGGGTGGTTGGGCAAGTAAACTTGTAAATGTCTTTTACAAGCAATTGGTCCCATTCCAGGTCCTCCCCCACCATGAGGAATACAAAACGTTTTATGTAAATTAATATGACAAACGTCTGGACCAAAATTTCCTGGTTTAGCAATTCCCACTAATGCATTTAGATTTGCACCATCCATATAAACCTGACCACCATGTTTATGAACTAACTCACAAATGTCTGATATTTTTTCTTCGAAAACTCCATGAGTGGATGGGTAAGTTACCATTAATGCCCCAAGGTTTTTAGAATGTTGCTCTGCTTTTTTCTTTAAGTCATCGAAATCAACATTTCCTTCTTTGTCACAATTAACAACAACAACTTTCATTCCAGTCATTTGTGCACTTGCCGGATTAGTACCGTGAGCTGAACTTGGAATTAAACATATGTTTCTATTGGCCTCATCCCTATCTAAATGATACTTTCGTATAACCATTAATCCCGCATATTCACCTTGAGCACCTGCATTAGGTTGAAGAGAAACACCCGAGAAACCAGTTATGGAACGCAACCAATTTTTTAGATCAGTAAATAGATCTCTAAATCCCTCCATTTGTTCAATTGGGACAAATGGATGAGGTTCTGCAAACTCTTTCCATGAAATTGGGATCATCTCAGCGGCAGCATTTAGCTTCATTGTGCATGAACCAAGTGCAATCATTGTTCTATTCAATGCTATATCCTTATCTTCTAATCTTTTTAAGTATCTCAACATTTCAGTTTCAGAATGGTATGAGTTGAAAACTGGATGTTCTAAATATTTTGAGGTTCTCAATAAGTTTTTTGGGAGATTAGGTAAACTCACTGAAGGATCCTCTTTTTTAATTGATTCTGCTGCGTTAAAAATTTTTAACAGTTGATTTACTCTATAAACATTCTTTCTTTCATCAAAAGAAACTGCAAGCATTTCAGAATTTACTTTACGTATATTAACTTTTTGATTTAAAGCATTTTTATAAATTTGATCAGTTTTTTCTTTAGTAATGATTGTGACAGTATCAAAAAAATAATTAGAATAAAGTTCATATCCAGACTGTTTTATTTTATCGGCAAAACTTTTTGCTAATTGTGAGACTCTTTCAGAAATATTCTTAATTCCATCTGGTCCGTGATAAATAGAATATGCTGCTGATACAATTGCTAATAGAGCTTGGGCTGTGCAAATGTTGCTTGTCGCCTTGTCTCTTCTGATATGTTGCTCTCTAGTTTGCAAGGACAATCTATATGCCTTGTTACCGTGTCTATCAACTGACACACCGACAATTCTTCCTGGCATTGATCTTTTGTACTCATCTTTTGTTGCAAAAAAAGCTGCGTGTGGACCTCCGTATCCCATTGGGATACCAAATCTTTGTGAGCTTCCAACTGCTATGTCAGCACCAAGTTCTCTTGGTGTTTTTAATTTTGCTAATGCTAACAAATCACAAGCTAATACAGCCTTACCATTCTTTCTATGAATTTTGCTAATTGCTTCACTTGGGTCTTTAATATCTCCTAAAGTTCCAGGATATTGTAAAATTCCACAAACTAAATCTTCTTTTAACTGGTCTAGAACCTCATCTTCTTTACCAACCAATACTTTTAAACCCAACGGTTCAGCTCTAGTTTGAATTACATTTATTGTTTGAGGATGACAATCCTCAGATACAAAAACTAAATTACTATCTTTTTTGTTCAATCTATGACTTAAGCCCATAGCCTCCGCTGCTGCTGTACCCTCATCTAATAAAGAGGCATTAGCTATATCCATTCCAGTAAAATCAACAATCATTTGTTGAAAATTTAATAACATCTCAAGTCTGCCTTGAGCTACTTCTGGCTGATAAGGCGTATATGAAGTATACCAACCTGGATTTTCTAATATATTTCTTAAAATTACATAAGGTGTATAAGTTCCATAATAACCCATACCAATAAAATTTGAGTAAACTTGATTTTTTTTTGATATTGCTCTTAATTTTCTCAAAGCTTCATATTCTGAATTTGACTCACCAATATTTAATTCACCTCTAAACTTTATTTTTTCTGGTACTGTGCTGTCAATTAAATCATCTAGTGATTTATAATTTAATTCTTTTAACATTTTTGATTGATCTTCTTTAGATGGTCCAATGTGTCTCTTTAAAAAATCTTTTTCTGAATTTGGTAACATTATGCTGATGTCTCCTTTGCAAATTTATCGTACTCTTCTTTATTCATAAGAATATCAAGTTCTGATTTATCTTTTAACTTTAATTTAAAAAACCATGCTCCACCTTCTGGGTCAGCATTGATTTTTGATGGATCGTCAACAATTGATTGATTAATTTCTACAACTTCACCACTTACTGGAGTATATACATCGCTAGCAGCTTTTGTGGACTCTACCACTCCCGCAGTTCCATCTTTTTCAACATTAGATCCTTTCTCAGGTAATTCAGCAAAAACTATGTCACCTAACATTTCAGTTGCATGTTTTGTAATTCCAATAGTTCCTACTTCCCCATCTAGTGTAATCCATTCATGTTCTTTTGAAAATTTTGTATCAGACATTAGCTTCTCTTTTCACATAACTTTTTTTATAAAACGGCAACTCACAAACATTAGCAGGTACTTTTTTTCCTCTTACTTCTAAGTAAACTTTTGTGTCTGTTTTAGAATGAGAATTTGAAATGTAACCCATCGCTATTGATGCATTAACACTTGGTCCAAATGTTCCGCTTGTAACTTTTCCAATCTCATTGTTTCTTTCATCAAAGATTTTTGTTGACTCTCTTGCTATAACTCTAGTCTCTGGTTTGATACCAACTCTTAATTTTGACACACCTTCTTCGATTTGTTTTTTTATTTGATGTGATCCTATAAAGTTATCATTTATTCTATTTTTTGAAATTGCCCACTTTAAATTTGCTTCAACTGGACTGGTATTTTCGTTTATGTCATGACCGTACAAGCACAAGCCCGCCTCTAATCTTAAAGTATCCCTTGCGCCCAAACCAATTAAAGTTGACCCTTTAGAAATTAATTCTTCTACAAAAGAAACTGCGACTTTATTAGGTAATGATATTTCAAAGCCGTCTTCACCTGTATATCCAGATCTTGTTATAAAGATTTCATTATTTTTAAAAGAATAGTTTTCTCCATTCATAAATTTTAATTTTGATACATTTGAAACTACATTTTCAAGAATTGTTTTAGACTCTGGACCTTGTATCGCTACAAGAGACAAATTATTGTTCATGTCCAAATTTTGATCATTTAATTTATTTTTAATAATCTGAAGATCGTTTTGTTTACAAGCAGCATTTAAAATAATCATGTACTTATCTTTCATTCTAGTGATGATAAGATCATCATATATTCCCCCATTCTCTTTCATTAAAAACGAATACTTGCTTTGATTAATTTTTAAATTTTTAAGATCAGTTGGTAAAATTTCTTGGAGTTTGTCTGTTATGTCGTTACTGTATTTAATGAATAACTGCCCCATATGGGAAACATCGAATATTCCAGACTTATTTCTTGTAATATTATGTTCTTTTACAATTCCCTCAGAGTATTGTATCGGCATACTATAGCCAGCAAACTCAACGAACTTAGCGTTGTGCTTTTTATGTAATTCGTATAATGCAGTTTTTTTTATATTCATATTAACTCTCTAACCCCCTCTGTCGTGGTGCCTGAGAGATTTTAGCTCCTTCGGCGAGAATTTGTCTCTTTCCAGAGTTAATATGTACGGTCCTTTTGCCTGAGAGTTTCCGGGGTGGTTGCTCCTTCGGCGCTACTTAATGTAGTCTCTCCCGTATCAAGTTATAATAGCACATTTTTGATAATCGTCATCAAGAAATAGTTTTTTTTTCCAGTTTAATAACATTGTAAAACTGTAGTAATACTGCGAATAATACAACTGACCCACCAATCAAAACAATAAATGGTGGATTTTCACTCACAAATAACCATGCCCAAAGGGGTCCAAGAATAGCTTCAGTGAGCATTATTATACCAACAATTGCCGAGGGCGTAGATCTTGCCCCAATTGTTATAAAAATAAAACCAAAACCTAATTGAAAAAAACCTGCTAGAAAACCTAAAAATATATCATATGGTGAAATATTAATTTTACCTGCAACTAAATAACCGACAGACATTGCAACTATTCCAGCAATTAATTGTAACGGTATCATGTCTACGTCTGGATATTTTCTAATAATAATAATTAATATTGCAAATGACACAGGCATAATAAATGCTGCAATATTTCCAGACATTTGTCCTGAAGACAAAGATCCCCCAACCATTAAAATAATACCAGAGATAGCTAGTATAATTGATATTAAAGTTAATTTTGAAATTTTTTCTTTTAAAAATAAATATCCAAAGATTGCTAGGAAAATTGTTTGAGTTTGAATAATAAAATTAGCATTGGCTACTGTTGTATTATACATCGCAAAAACATAGCCACAAAACCCTGAAGATAAAACTATACCGCCAATAAGACCGGGGAAGCCTGATTTCTTAAAAGCATGTAAAACATTTTTTTTATAAGTAATGAGTAAAAAAATTGATACAACTAAAATAAAAAAAAGAGATCTCCAAAAAAGTATCTGCCATAATGTGGCACCCTCAAAAGATTTTACAATCATTCCCCCAAAACTTAAACTAGTGGCACCAAAAAAAACTAATAGTGGACCTGGTAATCTTGTTATAAAATTCATCTTATTTTATTAATTATGTTCTTAGTTTCCATAGTATAAATTTTATATAAATTTTCTGCCTCTGTAAGATTTACAATTTTAAATTTGATTTTTTCTCCAGGAGGGCATTGTGCTAACTTGTCATAATCTGCACTTATTACAACAGCAATTTTTGGATAACCGCCTATTGTTCCATGGTCTGAAAGCATTACTATGGGGTCTCCATCAGCTGGAACTTGTATTACGCCTTTTCCCAATCCTTCAGATTTGATGTTTGTTTTCTTTAAATTTTTAATTTTAGGTCCACTTAATCTCATTCCCATTCTATCGGTAAGTTTAGAAACAATAAAATCTTTACTTGTAAAATCTTTAATTGAGTCTTCTGAGAAGTAATCAAAGTTTGTGCCCTTTATCACTCTTATAAATTCTATTTTTGAGTTTAAGTATTCTAAACTCTTTTCAATTGCGCTATCAACAGCATTTAAGATTATTGTTTGTCCAATCTCTATTTTTTTTCCATCATTAGGACCTACTTCAGCTCTTACAGTTGTCGAATAACTATTACAAAATTTATTAATCTGAAAACCACCTTTTACCGAAAGGTAGCCATAGACTGACTTTTCAGTTGATATAATATCAAGACAGTCTTTATTATTTAAATTGTAAGTTCTATAACATTCACCTTTTATTTCAGAGGCGTCTTTTTTAATTATCTTAAAATTAACATTACCTGTGATTACAATAGAAGTTTGACTTCCAGAAAATTCGAGTAAGGGTCCTTGGTATGCAAACTCTAATACTGCATCATCTTCTTTATTAGTAATTAATGAGTTAGCAATTATAAAATTCCTTTTGTCTATTGCTCCACTAAATGGAAGGCCTACATGATATAAGTTATTTCTTCCTAAATCTTGAAAAGTGGTATTTATACCAGGTCTTAATACTTTAAAACTATTTTTGCTCATTAAATTTTGAATATTCCTTTTTTGAAATTTCGAAGAACTCTACTTCATCACCTGGATCGATTAATGTTAATTTAGTTGGATCTTTAGTAAAAATTTTTTTAGGTGAGTTACCAATAATATTCCACCCACCCGGACTTTCAAAAGTATAGATATTACAGAATTGTTCCGTAATACCTACTGAGCCCTTAGGTACTTTAACCCTTGGAGTTTCAAGCCTATCTAATCTGATTTTTTCTTTAATATCACCAAGAAAAGGCATACCAGCAATAAATCCTGTCATATAACAAAAATATTTTTGAGATATCAATTGATTGACTATTTCTTTTTTTCCTAAGCCAACTTCTTTTTCAACTCTTTCAAGGTCAAGTGCAAACTCATCATCAAAACACACCGGTATCTTTACTATTTTTGTTTTAGCTGACTCAAAAGTTGAAATATCAAGATTTTCTACAGTATCTTTTATTTTTTTATAATTGGTAAGTTCTAAATCAAAATAAATTATTAATTTATTATACGAAGGTGCAATGTTTTTTATGCCAATAATATTTTTTTCTCTTATATCATTAAAATAATTTATTACTTTAAGATTAGTTTCTTTGTTTACAGTATCGCCAAAATCACAATATAAAGCTGCGTCGCCAAGATTGTATATATTTTTGATCATGCCATGTTATACTTTAACTCATAAATTATGGAAATTAATATTAATTGTGATTTAGGTGAAAAATCCAAACTCCACTCAAATAAATATGATCCTGAACTATTAGGTATAGTTAATTCTGCAAATATTGCTTGTGGTTATCATGCGGGAGATGAAGATACCATGAGAGAAACTATAAAAATATCAAAAAAAAATGGTGTAAGTATTGGAGCGCACCCATCATTTAATGACCCTGAAAATTTTGGAAGAAAAAGGATTAATCTTTCTTCAGCTGAAATAGAGAAACTTATTCAAGATCAATACAGTATACTTCAGGCCATTGCACAACAAAACGAAGTCAGTGTATCTCATATTAAGCCTCATGGTGCGTTAAATAACATGGCATGTGAGGATATTGAGCTGGCAACTGTTATCGCAAAAACAATTTATAAAATTAACAAAGATTTGATTTATCTAGTACCAACAGGTTCCAAAATGGAAAAATCTGCGAAAAAATTGGGGATGAGAGTGGCTTGTGAAATTTTTGCAGATAGAAATTACGAAGATGACGGAAACTTAGTTTCAAGAAAAAAAAGCACTGCTTTAATAACAGACCCAATTGAAGCACAAGAACATGTTTTAAAGATGGTAAAAAACCAAGCGTTAAATTGTCTCTCTGGTAAACAAATTCCTTGTGAAATTGACTCAGTATGTATACATGGAGACAATCTTTCATCTTTAGAAACGGCAATTAAAGTAAAAGAAAATTTAAAAGAAAACAATTTAGATTTAATGCCACTGGATGAATTAAAAAAATTTATATGATGCATAAAAAATTTTTAATTATTTTACTATTTGTTTTAATTGCAAGTCCAGCTTTTTCAGCAGGCGGTAGTGGTGGATCTAGTGACGGTGGAGAAGCTAAACCAATAACACAATATCAAATTGCAGAAAAAATGATAAAAAAAGCCAAAAGGTTTGAAAAAAAAAATAAGACAGATAAAGCACAAAAACATTACAAAAAAGCTATTGGATATTTAATAAAGCATAACAAAAAATTTCCTGCCGACCCTGATACATTAAATTATTTAGGCTTCACGCACAGAAAAATTGGTGATTATGAAAATGCAGAAATATACTATTCAATGGGACTTGAATTGGATCCTAAGCATGTGGGTATAAACGAATACATGGGAGAATTATTTGTGGTCACTAATAGGTTAGACAAAGCTAAAGAAAGACTCGCAGTCCTTAAGGATTGTAATTGCAAAGAGTATAAGGAGCTTAAATTAGTAATCGAAGGAAAAAAAGAATCTAAATACTAATTTATATTCTGTATCATTTTCTCTGGAAGCCACAAAGCTATTTCAGGAAATATAATAATTATAACTGTTGCTAAGACCATTAAGAGAAAAAGTGGAAAAGCACTTCTTGCGATATATCCCATATCTTTTTCTGCCATCCCTTGTAGAACAAATAAATTAAAGCCAACAGGAGGAGTTATTTGTGCCATTTCAACTACAACAACTAAAAAAATACCAAACCAAATCATATCAAAACCCGCCTGTCTTATCATAGGCTCAATTATCGCCATTGTTAAAACAACTGCAGATATTCCATCCAAAAACATTCCAAGAATTATATAAAAAATCATTAACACAATAATTAGTATGTAAGGCGAGAGCTGCATTGTATCTATCCAAATTGCTAAATTCCTCGGTAATCCAGTAAAACCCATTGCTAATGAAAGAAAAGTTGATCCAGCCAGAATAAATCCAATCATACAAGAAGTTTTGGTTGCTCCTAATAATGACTTCTTAAATGAATCCACTGTTAAACTTTTTTGAAAAAAAGATAATATTAATGCTCCAACTACCCCTAGTGAAGCTGCTTCTGTTGCAGTGGCTACACCTGAATAAATAGATCCTATAACAGAAAAAATTAGCAATATTACTGGAATTAGTTTGCCTGATTTTTTTATTTTTTCAATAAAAGGAATTTCTTCCGTCAAAACAGGCATTCTATTTTTATTCATCAATGACCAAATAACAACGTAAGTCATAAAAATAATAGCAATCATTATTCCAGGGAAAATTCCTGCAATAAAAAGCTTAGCAATAGACTCTTGAACTGTTACGCCGTAAATTATTAAAATTATAGAAGGTGGTATCAACAAACCTAAAGTTCCGGATCCAGCTAAACTTCCAAGTAATATTTTTTCTGGATAATTCCTTTTACGAAGTTCAGGAATTGACATTTTTCCTACAGTTGCAACTGTTGCTGCAGAGGAACCTGAAATGGCTGCAAAAATTGCACAGCCAACAACATTGACATGAATAAGTCCTCCTGGAAGCTTTTGCATCCATGGGGAAAGCCCTTCAAAAAGGTTTTCGGATAATTTAGTTCTAAATAAAATTTCACCCATCCAAACAAACAAGGGAAGTGCAGTAAGAGTCCATGAAGATGACATTCCCCAAATTGTTGTTGCCATTGCATCACCGACTGGTCTTGACGTAAACAATTCCATTGCAATGGCTGAGACACCAATCATACTTAGAGCAACCCATACACCACTACTTAAGAACAATAATAAAACTGTAATAAAAAAAATTGCTAATATAATTTCAGTCATTTTTAAAAGCTTTAAAAAGGTGGTGTAAAATACATACAAAGAAGATAAAAGATCCAAAGGCTAAACTTGTCTGAGGTATCCAAATTAAAATTTCATCAGCCCCTTCGCTTCTCTCCTGAAATTTATAAGAAATAAATAACATTTTACTGAAATAAAAAAAAAGAAATCCAGAAAAAATTGAGGAAATGGACAAACACCAAAGCTCAAATATTTTTTTTAGTCTGCTACCCATTTTTTCTAAAAATAAAGTAATTCTTATGTGGCCACCTTCTGAAAACGTGTAAGCAAGTGCAAAAAAGGTTGAGGCAGCCATACAATATCCTGAATACTCTGACAAACCTCTTATGTAAAAATCGAAAATTCGAGACGATATTCCAATTAAAATAAAAACTGCAACAAGTATGAGAAATATAGCTGCTAATATACCTGAAAATTTATAAACTCGGTGAAGGAAGTTTTCTATTTTTATTAACATTATTTAACAAAGGCCATCTTATATAGATGGCCTTTTATTTTAAATTATTAATATTTTGATAAAACAGTTTGTCCTCTTGAACCAGCTTTGCTTGCCCATTCTTTAGACATTGTTTGACCGACTTTTTCAAAATGAGATTTCAAAGCAGCATTAACTTTACCAACAGTCATGCCAGCATCAGCTAAAGCTTTTTTATCATTTTTATTGCCCATTTTAGAAAGCTGCCAACCTTTTCTCTCAGCAACTGCTGCTTCTTTCATGATTAAATCTTGAGTCGCTTTATCTAACTTATTCCACGCCTCTTTGTTAGCTATAATCATGTTTTTTGGAAACCATGCTGCAATGTCATAAAAATATTTTACCCCATTTTCCCAAATTTTTTTGTTTTTACCAGTTGTTGGAGAGGTAATCATGCTTTCAACAGCTCCTGTTGAAAATGCTTGAGATATCTCAGCAGCTTCAATTTTAGTTGGAGCCATACCAGTTAATTCTGCAATTCTTACAGTTGCACTGTTATAAGCTCTAAACTTAAGACCTTTTAGATCTGATACGCTATTAATTTCTTTTTTAGAGTATAGACCTTGAGCTGGCCATGGTACTGCGTATAAAAACACAAGTCCTTTTTTATCCAAATTTTTTGCAATTTCAGCTTTTGATGCTTTGTAAAGTTTCATAGCATCTGAGTAGGAAGTTGCTAAAAATGGCAGTGAGTCAATTTCTAGTAATGGATCTTCTTTACCTAAAGCCGACATAAATCTTTCTCCAATTGGAGCCTGACCAGTTCTGACAGCTCTAAAAATTTCTCCCCCTTTAAACAATGAACCCCCTGGATGAGTAACTATTGTTAGCTTACCATTACTTTTTTTTGTTACATTATTTGCAAATTCAGTAGCATTTGCTGAATGGAAGTTTCCAGCACCATAAGCCAGAGCCATATCCCATTTTTCAGCAGCATTTGAATGAGTAAATACAAGTAGAGCAACAAAAATTGATAAAATATATTTGAATATTTTCATTTCTCCTCCTTAATTTATTAAACACCCATTTGATTATGTCTAAATATTTAAATCAATAAAAATTTTCACTACTTTTAATTGAATTATATTAAAAATTTTATATTATTGGGAAATCTTGATTGAACAATCTATTATACTCTTACAAATTATCTTTATAGATATTATTCTTGCAGCAGACAACGCAATAATAATTGGACTAATAGCAGCCAATTTTGTACCTAAACACAGAAAACAAATTATATTGTGGGGTGTTGCAGGTGCTTTAGTTTTCAAAGTTATTTTTGCTGTATTTGCTACTTACTTATTCAAATTTTATTTTATTAAAATTTTAGGTGGTTTACTTTTAGTATGGATTGTTAATGATTTAAGAAAAGATTTATTTGAAATTAAAAAAATTAAATCCCCAACTAAGGTATCAAAAGAACCTTCATACATACAAAGTATCTACAAGGTTCTTTTTGCAGATATAACAATCAGCTTCGACAATGTTATCGGTGTCGTTGGTGCTGCAAAAGGAAATTTTGGTTTTATGGTTTTTGGTTTGGTTTTATCAGTTGTTTTAACAGGTGCACTTGCAACCTACCTTGCAAATTACATTCAAAAGCATTTATGGATTGCCTATATAGGTTTGGGCTTTATTTTAATTGTAGCTATTCAATTAATAATTGGAGGTCTCGTTGATTTGGAGATATTAAAGGTAGCCGAAGAGTTTAAGAAGTATTTCTAATTTTTTTTTCAATAAATTCTGCTCTAAATATTGTAATCAATATAATTGCTATTAAAGGAATACAAATAATGTTCATTAACTTCCAGTTGGTCAAAACTAACAATATACCTGCTGATAAACTTCCTATTGCATGTACTGAATAAACTACAAAATCATTTAACCCTTGGGCTTTAAACTTTTCTTGTTCATTATAAGTTGTTACCAAAAGACTTGTCCCTGATATAAATAAGAAATTCCAGCCAAACCCAAGAAAAATGAGAGCAATTAAATAGTTAAAAAAAGTTTGATCAAGTAAACTTAAGAGTATTGTCACGCTATAAAGTAGCAGGCCGACATACATAATTTTGCTATGTCCGAATTTTTTTATCAAATTTCCAGTTATTAGGGATGGTAAAAACATTGACGCAACATGCATCTGAATAACAAAACTGGTTTTATCTAATGACATATTCTCCATTACATGCATACTAATAGGAGTTGCGGTCATCAAAAAAGTCATTATAGCATAGCCAAAGGCACTTGCCACCATTGCTTGCAAAAATCTAGGTTGAGAAATAATTTCAAAATAGCCTCTACCAATAAAACTTATATCTTTTTTTTCGATTGAATTGTTTTTGTAAAATAAAAAAAGAATAGCTGGCAGAAACATATATACCGCAAGGGATACATATGAGCCAACATATAATTGTTCTGATAAAATGTTTTTTGTTAAATTTGCTGTGCCTGGACCAATAAATGCAGAGACTATACCTCCTAAAAGAATTATTGAAATTGCTTTTGGTATTTTCTCTTTATCAACACTTTCGGCTGCAGCAAATCGATATTGATGAGTAAAAGCCATACCAATCCCAATAAAAAAATTCGCAAAACAAAATAAAATAAAATTCTGTGACATAACCGAATATGCTGCTATTAAAGAAACCAAAGAATTCAAAATAGCTGCGAAAATAAAACCAGTTTTTCTTCCTAATACACTCATTGTTTTAGTAGCAAAAATTGCTCCAAGTGCGATACCAACAACAGATATTGACATTGGTAAAGTTGATAAAGATTTCAACGGGCTAATTTGTGATCCAATAATACCACTTAGAAAAACTGTTACCGGCGCAGCTGTAAAGCTAAAAATTTGACTAAAAAAAAGTACGAATAAGTTTCTGTTCATTAGTTAAATCCTTATTATAAGAATAAACTTATTAAAAGTATTTCATTTGAAAATGAACTTCAAACTTTTTCGTATTCAAAGTTTTGGGTGGTCTCGTTAACTTGTATTTGAACAGCTCCATTGCTTAAATGAAACTTTCGGGCCATTTCTGTGAGTGGTGATAAAGTAATTAGCCGATTTAAATGATGCGTCTTTTTTATTAATTTGAATACCTCTTTTACAATTAATTTACCTCCACCTCTTTTTTTTGACCATACTGTATATGCAATCGCTATTTTTCCTACTCGATAGTCTCTACGGATACTTTGAAGAAAAGCATCTTTGCTCATCATATCTAATTCTTCAACACTTTTAGGTATTTCATTAGTAAACGCAAAACACATTACAGCATGAATTTCACCTTTGTATTTTACTCCATAAATTTTTCTACCATAACTAGTTCTAAATTTATTATCCAACTCAGGTCTTACAGGATCCTCGTTTGTATTGCATTTTTTAAGCTCAATAATTTCTGCTCCTTTAATCCAATCAAAAAGATTATCTATATTTTTTGAGATAATCTGTTTATTTCTTCTGATTCTAGCTTTAATTCTAGGTTTAAACGTTTTAGAACTTTTCGAATTATCGTTCTTTGTATATTTAGAAACTAATTGTTCTTTTACAGTTTGAAGAACCTCCTTGGTGTTTTTTGTGGCACTATTTTTAATATACTTGGAAACTAATTTTTGCTTAACATTTTTAAAAATTTGTCTCATATCAATTTTTTTTCAACCTTTTTAAAATACCATTAAGAGTTTTGTCAGTCGACTTATAAAATTTAAATTTTTTGAATAATTTAACACCTTGTTCGTTTAATCCTCCAGGTGTTTGAGAATTTTTTACCAAAATTGATAAATCTTTCCCGGAATTTTTTTGTGCGTTTTCAGAAAGAGCAACAAACAATGAAGTAATATAATTTTGAGCACTTTCTCTTTTAATCCCTTTTAAAATAAGCCATTTTGATAAAGTATTTAAAAATTCGTAGAATGGCGCCATCATTCCGGAAGTTGACCAAAAATTAAGAGATTTTTTTTCATTATTAATTTCAATTACTGTACCTAAATTAGAAAAAAACTGTTTTACCTTTTTATTTGGCGGAAATATCGGAATTGGGCCTTTTCTTAATGAAATTGGCGGCAAAGGAATTACACGAACAATATCTATATTAATTTTAGTTAATTTTTTTAATACTCGAAGTTGTATTGTAGAAATAAAACTAACAATAACTTGTTTTTTTTTAAAATTTAATTTTCGAATAATTTGATTTCCCACCCTTGGAGTGACAGCTAAAAAAACCCAATCTGATTTATTTATTAAGTGCTGATTATTCTTTTCAATTTGAATTTTTTTACTTTTTTTTGTTAAAAAAGCTGAAATTTTACTATTTCTTTTTGATAAATAAATTTTTTTAAATTTAATTTTAGAACCTAAAATACCAATTACTATAGCTTTTGTGATCTCACCTGTTCCTATAAATCCTAATTTCATATGCTCAATTTACTATTACCACAAATATTTTAATATTGTTGTGTTAACGCTATAAATATTCCAATTAATAAAAGTACACACGCGGAAATTGTGTTTATAGTCTTTGGATTAGCTTTTAACCAATTAATTAATTTATTTGCAAGGATAGCATAACAAATCAAAGATAAAAAATCTAAAACAACGTAAGTTGTTATTAAAATTAAAAACTGAACAATATAATTTGATTCAAAATTAATAAATTGTGGAAATATTAATGGAAAAAAAGCCCAAGCTTTTGGGCTTGTACCTGCAACTAAAAAACCATCCTTAAATAAGGATAATTTAGACTTCTCAGCATTTACATTTTCTAAATTTTTAATTTTTGAAAAATAAATATCAATAGCTAAGTAAAATAGATAGGCAATCCCGATCCATTTAATAAAGTTTAATAGGTTTCGATTATCTAAAAAAAAAGAATGAAGAATAAATATTACTAAACTTGCTTGAATAATGTTTGCGGTCACGTCGCCTAGTGCTACCCAAACACATTTACGAACACCAAAAACAATAGATAAAGATATAATCACTATTCTCGGAGTGCCAGGAGTAATAAACAAAAAAAGTATGATTTGTAAAAAAAGAAAATAGTCTAAGGGAAACATTTTGGGATAGTCCTATAAAACCGGGAGCTAAAGATGGCTAGATAGGACTATCAAAAGCAATATATCACACTACATAAAAATTGCATTAATCAATTTTTTGATATTTATTAAATATTTATGAAAAAAGGTCACAGGCCTGTCACGAAGGTCAAAAATCCAGAGCCAAATTCTGTGAGTCCAGATTGGGTTGTGTGGGCTGCCTGGGCGGACCGCATCACTTTCGAGGAAATCAAAAAAAGATCTGGGTATTCTGAGAGTGACGTAATTAAATTAATGAGGAAAAAACTGAAACCTTCATCTTTTAAACTCTGGAGAAAGAGAGCAAAAAATCAGAGCATCAAACATAGAAAAAAATTCGAATTATCTAGAAAAGAAATAAGAAGAAAAATTAAAAAAAATGATTATATATAAGGAATGAAAAATATTATCGTTTATACAGGACCCTTTTGTAATTTTTGCGATGCTGCAAAAAAATTACTTAAGAGAAATGGATTAAGCTTTAGTGAAATCGACGTTTCCACAGGAGAAAAAATTAAAGAAGAAATGATAAAAAAATCTAATGGTCAAAGAACAATCCCTCAAATTTTTTTTGATGATTATCATGTAGGAGGCTATACAGAACTTCGAGAATTAGAGAAATCTAATAATTTAAAAGAAAAATTAAAATAATTATTTTTTTTTAAACACCAAACATAAACCGTTATTACAATATCTTTTTCCTGTTGGTTTAGGTCCGTCCTCGAATATGTGTCCGTGATGTCCACCACATTTCTTACAATGATATTCTGTCCTTGAGTAACCAATATGATGGTCGGTCTTTGTTTCAAACACGTTGGGTAAAGAATCATAGAATGAAGGCCAACCAGAACCGCTTTCATATTTAGAGCTTGAGTCGAATAATTTTACATCACAATTTACACAATGATAAGATCCTTCTCTTTTTTCATCATTTAAGATACTTGAACCTGGTCTTTCAGTGGCTTCTTCAAATAGAATTAATTTTTGTTCTGAAGAAAGTTTTGAATTAATTTTTTTCATAATATTGATACGCAAGATTTATGTAAAATTGCATGAAGCTCAACTAATTTTTTAAAATCTTTATTATATCCACCACCTAATACTCCACATAAAGGTATTTTTTTATCAAAAAAATTAGAAATTACTAATTCTTCTCTATTTTTTATACCTTCATCAGTGATTTTTAATTTGCCTAATCTATCATTATAATGAATGTCTACTCCAGCAATATAAAAAATCAAATCAAAGTTTTCTTTATTTAAAATAAGTAAATTCTTTTTTAAAACATCAATATATTCTTTGTCTTCAGTATTATCTGTTAATTCAACGTCTAGATCGCTGTTTGATTTTTTTGCTGGGTAATTTGATTTACAATGCATGCTGAAGGTAAAAACTGATCTATCATTTTTGAAAATTTCAGAATTTCCATTACCTTGATGGACATCTAAGTCAATTATCAATACTTTTTTAATAGTTTTTTTTGAAAGAACATGCTTGGCTGCAACTGCTACATCATTGAAAACACAATAACCTGCTCCTTCATCTCGCGTTGCATGATGACTTCCACCTGCTGTGTTACACGATAAACGATTTTGTAAAGCCAATTTACTCGCTAAGACCGTCCCACCTGTAGCTCTAAATGATCTATTAACCACACTGTCATTTAAAGGAAAGCCTATTTTTTTTTGAGATTGAGTATCTAAATTCTTATTTTTTATCTTATTAATATAGTCCACTGAATGCGCTTTACTTAATGTTTCAACAGAACAAAATTCAGGTTGTATGAATTTTTTAGTAACTCCTTCACTTATCAGATATTTTGCAAGCTCACCGAATTTTTTTATAGGAAATTTGTTATCGTCGTTAATTTTTGCAACGTAATCATTGTGATTTATTATTGGTAAATTCATTTAATTTATTATTCTCTTATTTGATATTAATATCCCACTTAAAATGAATAAAGCTCCCAATACATGAAAAAACATAAATCTTTCATCAAAAATAATCATTGCCATAATCGCACTTAATATAGGCATTAAGTGTAAAAAAATTCCTGATCTGTTTGGACCAATCAATGAGATTCCTTTTATCCAACAGATGAATGATAGTAGGCCTGGAAATAAAACAACATAGATAAGCGTTAGTGTGAAAGGTAAACTAATTTCAATACGATAACCTAAAATAAACTCAAAAATATACACAGGAATTAAAAATAATAGACCAAAAGAAATAATTATTTGTAATAAGCAAAGTTGAGATACGTTATGTTTTTTTACTTTAAGCAAGGCCGAATATGTCGCCCAAGATAACATTGCAACAACCATAGTTAAATCACCTTTATTAAAATTTAGATTTCTTAAAACATCTAAATTAGCTTTTGTAATAATTGTAATGACACCTAAAAATGATAATGCTACTCCAATCAATTGAAATTTGTTAGCTTTTTCAATCTTTAATATCGAAGAAATAAACATAATCATTACCGGAATTGTGGAAATCATAAGAACTCCACTAATAACTTGGGTAAAGTTTAGTGAATAATAAACTATGGAATTAAAAACAGTAACACTTGTTATTCCTAGCAAAATAAAAAATTTATAATTATTTATTATATAATTTTTGTTAAGAATAATTTCATTATATGTAAAAGGTATCAGGATAAGCCAAGCAAATAGCCATCTATAAAAATTTAAAGAAAAGGGAGGAATTTGATAATAGCTCGCATATTTTCCAACTAAAAAATTTCCAGACCAAAATAAGACTGCTAAAAATAGAAATATATAAGCAAAATTAATTTTTCTTATCAAGTCTAACTAAACCTTACCGAACTGTAAGGTTCCAAATCTAAATTGGTTTTTTCTCCAGAAATCATTTTTGATACTATTTTTCCCGAAATTGCTCCTAAAGTCCATCCTAAATGATGATGACCAAATGAATAATAAACATTTTTATGATTTTTTGAACTTCCAATTATCGGTAAAAAATCTGGAAGTGTTGGCCTAAATCCTAGCCATTCATCTTCGTGCTCAGGTAATCCATCAAGCATATACTTTGCATTTTCTATTAAATTTTTAATTCTGGATTTTGAAAGAGGATTGTTTAATCCACCAAATTCCACTGTTCCAACAACCCTTAAACCTTGTTCCATTGGAGTCATACCGAAACCTCTATTTGCAAAAACAACAGGTCTTGAAATTAGATGTTCACAGTTTTTAAAATGAACATGATATCCTCTTTCAGTATCTAAAGGAATTTTTTCATTTAAATTATCAGTTAATTTTTTTGAAAATGCACCACATGCAATGATTACTTTATCAAAAATCAACTGATTTTTAGCAGTCTTTAGAACTGGTGTGTCTCCATTAAATGTTATATTTTCGATATTTGTTTTTTTGAATTTGCCGCCTTTTCTTAAAAAAAGATCAAATAATTTCAATAATACTTTTCTAGGGTTAATAGTGTGTCTAGCATTAGGATAAAAAACTCCACCATGGTAAAATTTTTTTAAATTTGGCTCTAGATCACTTATTTCTTTAGGGGTTACTAATTGTTGTTCTACACCAAGTTGATCTCTTATTTTTATTTCTAATTCTCTACTTGCTATATTTTTTTTGGTCCAAACATACATTATGCCATTTTTTTTTACCAAACCATTTAGATCGACTTCATCAAATAGTTCGTCATAAGCAGGTAATGCTAAATCTAAAATTTGATGCATGTATTTTGCTGTATGCATCATTTTTTTTGACGTGCAATTTTTAATCAATTTAAAAAACCATGGAATCATTTTCGGAACATAATTCCATTTTAAAGCTAATGGTCCTGTTGAACTCATAAGCATAGCTGGGACATCTGTTAATATGTCTGGTCTATTTAGTGGTACAGAAGCATAAGGTGAAAAATGACCAGCATTTCCATAAGATGCTGCTGAACCGGGTTCTTCTCTATCAAAAAGATGCACTTCATAGTTTTTTTTTTGAAGAAATAAAGCGTTACAGACACCTTGAATGCCAGCACCTACTATTCCAATTTTAGTATTACTCATTCTTTAAGATACAATATGAGAGTAAAAAATTATTGCGACAAATTAAGCAATAAGCTGCTTTTGATAAATTTTTGTACTCATCACAATACTAAAACCTACCATCGTTGCTAACATTGAAGAACCACCATAAGACATTATCGGCAATGGGGAACCAACTATTGGCAACAAACCTAAAACCATAGACATATTTACAGTGATAAATACAAAAATTGATGATGCAAATCCAAAACAGAATAGTTTACCAAAAAAACTTCTGGCGTTTTTTCCTATATCAATGACCCTATAAATGATAATACCGTAAATAAATAAAAGCGCTAACGATCCAATAAAGCCGTGTTCTTCAGAAAATAATGTAAATATAAAATCTGTATGTTTCTCTGGTAAAAATTCAAGGTAACCTTGTGTTCCTTTTAAAAAACCTTTTCCAGTAAGACCGCCCGATCCTATTGCTATTTTAGATTGAATAATTTGATAGCCAGCGCCTAAAGGATCTTTATCAGGATTAAAAAAGGTTAAAATTCTAAGTTTTTGATAAGGTTTTAAAAATGCAATAACAAAAGGCAGCGAAATTAATAAAAATAAACCTGAATATATAAAATATTTTAAGTTAATGCCCGCAAGCCAGAGTACTATAATTCCGCTTATAGCAATTAGAATTGAGGTTCCTAAGTCAGGTTGACTGATAACTAACAATATTGGTAAAATCAATATCATCATTGGAACAAGTAAATTTTTAAAGTGGTTTATCTGATTTATCTGTGCTCTGTGATAAAATTTTGCAAAACAAACTATAATAGCAATTTTCATCAATTCTGACGGTTGAAGATTTATAAAGTACAAATCGACCCATCTTTGAGAACCAGAGGCAGTAATTCCGTAAAGAGATGCCCATATAAGTAATCCCAAAACTACAATATAAAATAGATAACCAGTTGCATGCCAAAATCTTATATTTAAGAAAGAAAGAACAAACATCATTACAAAGAAAATTATAAATCTTAAAACATGACTTTTTGTATGATATAAAAGTTCACCTCCGTCGGTTGCATACATTGCTAAAGAACTTATGACACCTAATATTAAAATACAGACTATCAGAATATAATCTATCGATCTTAATTTTTGAAAGAATGTTGTTTGTCCGCTTAGTGCTGTTTCTTTAAACATTTATATTTCCATTAAACTTTTTTCTCTGATTTTTTCTCTTTCTTCGTGTCTATCAACAATAGTTTTAAATAGTTTTTTTGCTAAAGGTGCTGCAGCAGAACTTCCCGCTCCACCATGTTCCACAAAAACACTTAAAGCATATCGTGGATTAACATATGGTCCAAATGCTACATATAAGGCATGATCTCTTTCTTCATAAGGAATTTGTGATATATCTAGATCAAGTTCTCTTTGTATCTCTGTAATTTTTTTGACCTGAGAAGTTCCAGTTTTTCCTGCAAATTGGTATTTTTTATCGTTAATTCGTGATGAATAGGATGTGCCTGTGACTTCGTTTGTAGATGCAAACATAGCTTCAAGAACAAATTTTACATTTTCCTGGTTTCTATACAAAGGTTTATAAAGATCGGTATCGCCTTTTTTCTTCTCTAAAGAAAAATCAACCAATGCATCATCTTGTTGGAAGTCGCTTAATAGTTCAAGTCTATTTTTTTCCATTTCAGCCTTTATTTTTTCATAAGAGTCACTTTTTTTATCGTAGATTATTTTTGGTTTAATCTTAAAACCTCCATTTGCAAGTTGAGCAGTCATAAGACATAGTTGAAGTGGAGTTGTCTGCATATACCCTTGTCCTATTCCAGTGATTAAAGTTTCTCCTAAAACCCATCCTCTTCCTAGCACATTCTTTTTCCATTGTGTTGATGGTATTAATCCTTTTTTTTCTTCGTTGTAAGTTCCATTAAATACCTTTTCACCTAGACCAAATTTTTTGGCTGTAAGATTTAATCTATCCACCCCAAGTCTTCTTGACATTTCATAAAAAAAGGTATCACAGGACACTTTTAGAGCTTTTCTTAAGTCTACGATGCCATGACCTGTGTCTTTCCAACAGTGATATGTTTGCCCGTACATTTCTGTTTTGCCAGTGCAGTTAACTTTAAACTTTGTTGAGATCACATCATTTTCAAGTGCGGAAAGTGCAACAATTGGTTTAATAGTTGATCCGGGAGGGTATAAACCTTGTATAGATCTATTAATCAAAGGCTTTTTTGGATTATTCAGTATTTCATTCCAATTGTCATGACTTATTCCATATAAAAATAAATTTGGGTCGAAAGATGGGGAAGAATGCATTGCAATCAATTCTCCAGTATAAATATCCATTACACATATTGATCCAGCTTTATCTTTAAGAAGTTCGTTACATTGAGCTTGTATTTCTGTATCGACTGTTAGTTTAATATTGGTTCCTTTTTTTCCTTCAACAAAATCAATCTGATTAATTCGTTTTCCATATGCGTTTACTTCATATCTTTGGATACCATTTGAACCAATTAATTGATTTTCATAAGTTTTTTCTAAACCAATTTTACCAACTCTTAGACCAGGAACGTGACTTTTTTTAATAACTTCATTTTCAATTAAATCTTTTTCACTTGCTTGAGCAACATATCCAAGTAAATGAGTAAATTTTTCATCATAAGGATAATTTCTTGCAACTGAAAGAACAGGTTTAGCACCTGATAATTCATGAAGGTAAAAATTAATTTTTGCAAACTGATCCCAGCTTAAATTCTCTGATATTATCAATGTCTCCCAAGATTTTTGCTGACTTCTTTTCTTCAAAATCTTTTTAAAAGTTTTAGAGTCTATATCTAAGATATCTCTTAGTCTTATCATTAAATATCTAAAATCTTCTACTTGTTCAGGTACCACATGTAATTGATAAACTTTTAGGTTGCTGGCAATTTTATTTCCGAAAAAATCTTCAAAATCTCCTCTAACAGGCGGCAATCTCCACTCTCTTAATCGATTTTTATCAGATAAAGTTAAATACTTTTTATTCTCATTTATTTGAAGACTGAAAAGTCTTGTAATAATTCCGCCAAATATTACTAATTTAGCAGCAGTCATAATGAACATTCTTCTATTCACTGTACTTAATTTTTTGTATCCTGAATCTCCTCCACTACCAAACATAATTATCTCGTAATATTAAATTTTGAATAATAATTAAAAATATATGAAAAAATATAATAAAACATAAATGTAAATATAATATTAAAAAATAGGAAATAATAATTCATATCTATTCCAAAAAAAATAATTAAAACAATGTAAATTATTGAATTTACGAGAGAGATAGTAAATAGAAAAAAAAGCCAATCTTTCACTAAATTAGGCCTTAAAGTTATATTTCTTAAGTATACTGCAAAACCACATATTAATAGATATGAAAGACTGCTTATACCCATAGGCAAGCCAATAACGACATCGTTTATCAATCCTGCAATAAAAACAAAGCCATATCCTAGCTTTTCTCCACCTTTTAAGCTCCAGTAAAAAATTAATATAAACGGAAAATTAAAGGAGAAATATTTAAAGTTAAGATAGTTAAAATCAAATTCGTTAAGGACTGATATAAATAATATTATGATTGGTAAAGAATTAAAAATTTTGCCTAAAATTGATATTTTTGAAATTTCAATCATTTTGTTTTAACTCTTCAAAAGAAACAATTTTTACCAAACGTAATTGAGAAAAGTCTGAATGGAATTTAACTTTTACGGTATTAAGACCAGATCCAGCATTTAAAATTGTTTTTCCAATTGGAATTCCAGAACGGAAAATTCCACCCGATCCAGATGTGAAGATTTCAAAGTTGCTTTCTAACTCATAATCCTCCTTTATGTATTGAATTTCTCCAAAACTTGATCCACTTCCTGAAAGTATTGATTGGACACCATTTGGTTCTATAGATACAGGAATTTTACTATTTAAATCAGACAATAATAAAACTCTTGAAGTTGAATAATTTACTTCCACAACTTTTCCCACAAGAAATTTTCCATCTAAAACTGCCATTCCTAAAATTACATTATCTTTACTTCCCCTATTTACAATTACAGATCTTAAAAACGGACTTTTTTTATCTATAATTACTTTCGCTAATAGCTCAGATGATTGTGTTGATACATCATCAATCTTTGATTTAAGTACTTCATTTTCAGATTTTAGGAAATCTGTATTTAACTTTGTCGCTTTAAGGTTTTCATAATCTTTTTTTAAATTTTCATAATTTGAATATAAGTCAAAATGATCACGTATTGTATCATAGCTACTAATGACAAAGTTTTCTGGGACAGATACAATAAATGATGTTCTGTAAACGATTTCTTTTATAGATAATTTCAAAAAGTTTACTCCTTTAAAATTATATTTACCAAGGACTATTATAAAAATTGAGAAAAGAATGAGAGCTATTAATGAAAATCTTTGTTGGTTTCCCTTTTTAAGAAATGCAGATCTGATTGCAATAATGAAATCATCTCTGTTTGTTTGCATTGTTTGTTAATATTCAGATAATACGGTAGAGAATATTTCCTCTTGTTCCAATGCCTTCCCGGTTCCGATTGCAACGCAAGCTAAAGGATCATCTGCGATATGAACCGGTAGACCAGTTTCTTTAGATAATCTTTTATCAATGTTCTTTAACAACGCACCGCCCCCAGTTAAAGTTAAACCCATATCAACCAAGTCTGCCGATAATTCAGGTGGTGTATTTTCTAAAGCATCTTTAATCCCGTTAATCATTTCTCTTAAAATAGGATTTAAAGCCTCGACAGAATCCTCTTCGGTAATACCTACTTCCTTAGGTGTTCCTGACCTTAAATCTCTACCTTTTACAGCATATGTATTGTTATTTGTTGCGATCGCTGTTCCAATTTCTTTTTTTATTTTTTCTGCAGTACTATCACCAATCATTAAATTGTATTCTTTCCTCATATAATTTGTGAATGCGCCGTCCATTGCATCTCCTGCTACTCTTAAAGAATTAGAATACACAACTCCACCAAGAGACATAACTGCAATTTCTGTTGTACCACCACCTATATCAATTACCATTGATCCTGTTGCTTCTGATATTGGTAGACCCGCACCGATAGCAGCTGCTATTGGTTCCTCAATTAATTGAACACGTCTTGCACCTGCTGCAAGTGCACTGTCTTGAATTGCTTTTCTCTCAACTGGCGTTGAGCCAGTCGGGACACAAATTAAAATTCTTGGATTTGCAAAAGAGCTTCTTTTGTGAACTTTTTTAATAAAATGTTTAATCATTTCTTCTGTAACAATAAAATCGGCGATAACTCCGTCTCTTAGAGGTCTTATAGCCTGAATATTTCCTGGAGTTCTACCTAACATCGTTTTTGCCTCATCCCCCACAGCAAGAACTGATTTTTTACCCTTATTATCAACGACAGCTACAACAGATGGCTCATTTAAAACAACTCCTTGCCCTTTTAAAACTACAAGTGTGTTTGCTGTTCCTAAATCGATCGCCATATCTTGGCTCCATATTTGTGTAATTTTACCTAATATCGACATTTAAATTCCTTTTATTCTTTGGTGTTTAATACTTTGGTTCATCGCTTTTTTCTCTCGCTTTATTAACATTTTATTTAATGCATTCAAGTAAGCATTTGCTGAAGCAACTAGTGTATCAGTATCTGCAGATTGTCCAACAGTAGATCTGTCATTTTCCTCAATCTTGACACTTACTGTAGCCTGAGCGTCAGTACCTTCTGTCACAGCATGAACCTGATATAATAAAAGCTTCATGTCATGAGGATATAACGCTTTGATACACTTAAATGTCGCGTCAACAGGGCCGTCTCCTGTCTGTGAAGTTTTTTTTATTTCACCAAAGACGTCTAGTGTCATCTCAGCTTTTTGGGGTTCACCAGTACCTGCAAAAACTTTCAAAGATTTTAGGTTGATCGCATTTATTTTATTATCAATTATTAAACTATCATCTACTAAAGCAATGATATCTTCATCATAAACATGTTTTTTCTTATCAGCTAAAACTTTAAATTTCCCAAACGCTGCTTGCACAACATCATCTGTTAAGTCTGAATATCCCAAATCACCTAATTTATCTTTAAATGCATGTCTACCAGAATGCTTACCCATTACTAAAGATGTTTTTTTAACACCAACACTTTCTGGTGTCATAATTTCGTATGTTTCTCTATTTTTTAACATTCCATCTTGGTGAATTCCTGACTCATGTGCAAAAGCATTTTTACCAACTATCGCTTTATTAAATTGAACTGGAAATCCAGTGGCATTTGAAACAATTTTTGAAGCTTTGCTAATAAGTTCAGTTTTAATTCCTGTTTCATAAGGCATCAAATCATTTCTTGTTTTAATAGCCATTACAATTTCTTCTAAAGCAGCATTACCTGCTCTCTCTCCAATTCCATTAATAGTGCATTCAATTTGTCTAACACCTGCTGACAAGCCTGCTAACGCATTAGCAACAGCTAAACCTAAATCGTTATGACAATGAGCTGAAATAATTGCCTTATCAATATTTGGGACATTATTTTTTATATAAGTTATTGTTCGAGCGAATTCTTCAGGAACTGAATATCCAACAGTATCAGGAATATTAATTGTAGTTGCGCCACATTTAATTGCTAACTCAATAGTCTTACACATGAAATCTAAATCTGTCCTTGTTCCATCTTCGCAAGACCATTCTACATCGTTAGTAAATTTTCTTGCGTAAGTAACGCTCTCTTTTATAGCATCCAAAACTTGATCATTGGTCATATCCAATTTATGCTTCATATGAACTGGACTGGTAGAAATAAAAGTATGAATTCTAAATCTTTTTGCAAACTTTAGCGACTCGTTACATGCATCTATATCTTTTTTTAAAGCTCTAGATAGTCCGCATGGTATAGAATTCTTCACACTTTTACTTATTTCTGAGACTGCCTCAAAATCACCAGGAGATGAAATTGGAAAACCTGCCTCGATTATATCAATCCCCATCTCATCAAACACTCTCGAGATTTGAATTTTTTCTTCAACACTCATAGATGCACCAGGTGACTGCTCACCATCTCGCATAGTTGTATCAAAAATATAAACTTTTTCTTTATTGCTCATAAAATATTAATTTTAATTGAAAAGATAATACATCCTCTAGCACAGATTGCAAAATAAAAGCGAGGGATTTTTAATAAATATGATTTTGACTAATTCTTATCGCTATCTACTAGTTTCTTTTTTGAAATCCAGGGCATCATAGCTCTTAATTCGGTGCCAACTTTTTCAACCGGATGTTCAGCAAGTTTCTCTCTCGTTTTTAGAAAATTTTTCTGACCATTTTTACACTCATCCATCCACTGCTTAGTAAACTTTCCTGACTGAATATCTTGAAGAACTTCTTTCATTCTTTTTTTTGTTTCCTCTTTATTTATAATTCTAGGGCCTGACATGTATTCACCATATTCTGCAGTATTTGAAATTGAATAATTCATGTTAGCAATTCCACCTTCGTAAATTAGATCTACAATTAACTTTACTTCATGAACGGTTTCGAAATATGCCATTTCTGGTTCGTAACCAGCTTCAACTAAAGTTTCATAACCATTCTTTATTAACTCTACGAGTCCACCACATAAAACCGTTTGCTCTCCAAATAAATCTGTTTCTACTTCATCTTTAAATGTAGTTTCAATAATACCTGATCGACCCCCACCAATTGCAGAAGCATACGACATAGCTAGATCTCTAGCTTTACCTGATCCATTTTGATGAACTGCAAAAAGGCATGGAACTCCACCTCCTTTTTCAAATTCACTTCTTACTAAATGTCCTGGACCTTTTGGAGCGACCATAAAAACATCTAAATCTTTTCTAGCTTTAATCAAATCATAATGGACATTTAAGCCGTGCGCAAAAGCAATTGAAGTTCCCTCTTTCACTCTTTGTTCAATGTGATTTTTATAAATTGATGCTTGTAATTCATCTGGTGTTAAAACCATAATCACATCTGCCCACTCAGCAGCATCAGATAAATTCATAACTTTTAAACCTTTAGACTCAGCTTTTGCTTTGCTAGCTGATCCATCTCTTAAAGCTACAACGACTTCCTTTACACCACTATCTTTTAAGTTCAAAGCATGAGCATGCCCTTGACTACCGTAACCAAAAATAGCTATTTTTTTATTCTTTATTAAATTTGGATCAGTATCTTTCTCATAAAACATTTTCATAATATTCTCCTTAAATTATTTAAAAATTTCAGCTCCTCTGGTCATTGCAACAGCGCCAGTTCTTGAAACACTTACTAGACCAGTTTTTTTAAGATCATTCATTATAGTATCTATCTCTCTTCTTAAAGCAGTAATTTGAATAACTAATGATTTGTTTGTTTTATCTAATACAACAGGATTAAATTTTTTGCAAAACTTAATAGCTTTATTTCTTTTAATATTATTGCCAACAATCTTTAGTAAAGCCATTTCTTTAAAAATGATTTTTTTATCACCTCTCATAAAATCAGCAACTTTATGAACAGGCACTAATTTTCCTAATTGAAGTTTAATCTGTTCTATAACTTGTGGTGTACCTGTAGTAACTATCGTAATTCTTGAAATGTTTAATTTTTGATCTACTTTAGCAACTGCTAAAGACTCGATGTTGTATCCTCTACCAGAAAATAAACCTACAACTCTTGCTAAAACACCTGCTTCATTATCAACCCAAACAACAATAATATGTGTATCACTTTTTTGTTTTTTCCCAGGAATGCTATAAGCTGATTTAGGTTTTGACATTAAACTAAAGTTTTTCCTTTTCCAGTAATCTTATTTTCTTTTTGATCATTTGGACCTAACAACATTTGGTTATGTGGTTTACCAGATGGTATCATTGGAAAACAATTTTCTTCTTTGTCAACTAGACAATCAAAAATAACGGGTTTGTTTACATTTATCATTTCTTTAATTTTTTCATCAAGTTCATCAGGAGTTTTGGCTCTTATACCGACACATCCATAAGCTTCAGCTAGTTTTACAAAATCTGGAAGCGCTGCAGTGTAACTTTCTGAATAATTTTTTTCGTGAAGCAGTTCCTGCCATTGTCTTACCATTCCCATATACTCGTTGTTTAAAATAAAAATTTTAATAGGTAAATTATATTGAACTGCTGTAGACATCTCCTGTATTGTCATCAATACTGAGGCCTCTCCTGCTATATCAACTACTAATTTATCAGGATGAGCAATTTGAACACCGACTGCTGCAGGTAATCCATATCCCATTGTTCCCAAACCTCCAGATGTCATCCATCTGTTTGGTTTATTAAATTTATAATGCTGAGCTGCCCACATTTGATGTTGGCCTACTTCAGTGGTTATATAAGTATCTTTATCTTTCGTAAGTTCATACAATCTTTGAATAGCGTGTTGTGGTTTTATAGTTTGATCGCTATTTATAAAATTAAGTGAGTTGACTGATCTCCATTTAGAAATTTTCTCCCACCATTTTGAAGTTTTTTCTTTATTAGAACTTGCAAAATTTGGATTTTTTTTCTTAAGTGTCTTTATTACTGAGAGCATTACTTCAGAAACATCACCAACAATTGGTAAATCAACTTTTACATTTTTATTGATAGATGATGGATCTATATCTATATGAACCTTTTTAGATTTTGGTGAAAATTCATCTATCTTTCCAGTTATCCTATCATCAAATCTTGCACCAATGTTAATCATCAAATCACAATCATGCATCGCATTATTTGCTTCATAAGTTCCGTGCATACCAAGCATTCCTAAAAATTGATTATCATCACCAGGATATGATCCTAAGCCCTGTAAAGTAGAAGTTATTGGAAATCCTGTAAGTGATACAAGTTCTCTTAACAACTCACTCGCTTTCGGCCCAGAATTAATTACACCTCCGCCTGTGTACAATATTGGTCTAGATGAGTTAACCATCAGCTTTACAAGTTGATCGATTTCACCTTGATTAAATTTATTATGAATTTTGCCGTTTAATTTTTTTCTTTTAATCGAGTTAACATATTTTGTCTTTTGAAACTGAATATCTTTCGGTATATCAACAAGGACAGGCCCTGGTCTTCCAGTTGTAGCAACTTCAAAGGCTTTATGTATAATTTTTGATAAATCTTTTATGTCCTTTACCAACCAATTATGTTTTGTGCATGGTCTCGTTATTCCTGTTGTATCGCATTCCTGAAACGCATCAGTACCAATTAAATGAGTAGGAACTTGCCCAGATATACAAACTAACGGTATAGAGTCCATGTACGCATCTGTTAATGCGGTGACAGCATTTGTTGCTCCTGGTCCGGAAGTAACTAATACTATACCAGGTTTACCTGATGATCTTGCATATCCTTCCGCTGCATGTCCTGCGCCTTGTTCATGTCTTACTAAAATATGTTTTATGCTTTCGTGATTTTTTAATTCATCATAAATTGGAAGAACCGCACCACCAGGATAACCAAATATACACTCAACATCTTGATCCTCAAGACATTTGAAAACAATTTCTGCACCTGAATATAATTTAGACATTTGACCAATCTAGCTGAAGTTGAGCTAATTGGTCAAGTTTTAGCAGAAATTATTTTAAAATTTTTTTGAATGGATTTTTTGATTTTGGATCAATTTTGTGCCAATTAGTCATATGACCTCGAGACCAGGTACTCTGTCTTTTAGCATATTGTCTAGTTTTTATTAATATCTGTTCCTTGATGTCGTTCAATTCAGCTTTTTGACTTAAATAATAGTTAATCTCTTTGATACCAATCACATGATTAACGCTATTCGATTTGTTTATCTTAATTAGATTGAATTTCTTAACTTCTTCGATGGCTCCTGAATCAAACATCCTATCAATTCTTTTTTTAATATTCGTTATTAATTTGTCCCTTGGATAATCCACATAAGTCATCACAAATTCATTCTTATCAAAAAAGGTCTTTGTATCTTTAAACCATTTGTATAATTATTTTTTTGTAAGCTTTTTAACCTCATATGCTCTTATTGATCTATTCACATCATTTGGGTTCACAAATTTTTTTGATAGAGGATCTAATTTTAATAATCTTTTATAAAATTGATTTTGGCCTAATTTCTCGTGGAGATAAAGTATTTTATTTTTTTCTAAAGAGTCAAACTTTGGAATCTTTACTAACCCATCAACCAAAGCTTTAAAATAAAGACCAGTTCCGCCTACTACAATTGGAATTTTTTTGTTTTTTCTAATTAAATTTATTATTTTGATACATTCGGTAAGCCATTGACCTGTTGTAAATCTTTTTCGTACATCAATGATACCGAATAAATGGTGTTTAATAGTTTTTTGATCTTTTTCTGAAGGCCTTGCTGTAAGTATTTTAAGTTGCTTATAAACTTGCATGCTATCAGCATTAACAATTTCCCCTTTTATCTTTTTTGCTAAATTTATGGCAATCTTGGATTTTCCTGAAGCAGTTGGGCCAGCGATTAGAATGATTTTGGACTTCAAGTCCATGTTATTTCAATTTGACACCTATATATCTTTTTTGATTTTGATCATTAATTACAGCTATCAAAATTGTTTTACTTGAAGTCTTGAGAGCTGAATTTACTAAATTATTAAGTTCTGTTGCACTCTTAATATTTCTTTTTTGTGCCTCGACTATTAAATCACCAACTTTTAAATAGTTTATAGGACTTTCTGTATCTATCTTTGTGATCACAACCCCAGTCGTGTTTAATGGAATTTTTTTCTCAACTAAATCATCTCTTGTAATCTTTCTTACTTCAATTTTTAAGCCATTTATGAAAGTCGTTTTAGGTTTTGTTTGTTTTTCCGCTTTGAAGTCCTCAGAAGTTTCTAATCTTCCTAAAGTAATTTTTTTTGTAATTTCTTTTTTATTTCTCCAAATTTTTACATTAACTATTTTTCCAACTTTTGTCTGAGCAACAATCAAAGGAAGCTCTTGCATCTCATTTATTTTTTTACCATCAAACTCTAAAATTATATCACCATCTTTTATCCCAGCTTTATCTGATGGACTGCCCGGTGCAACACTAGCAACTAATGCACCTCGTGCTTTTTTCAATTTTTCTACATCTGCTATTTCTTTTGTAACAGTTTGAATTCTTACTCCTAACCAACCTCTTTTTGTTTCGCCAAATTCTAAAAGCTGATCAATTACTAGCTTGGCACTATTTGATGGGATAGCAAATCCAATACCAATAGATCCTGACTGACCTAATATAGCAGTATTAATTCCTACCACCTCTCCTTTCATGTTAAATAAAGGACCTCCAGAATTTCCAGAATTTATCGATGCATCTGTTTGTATAAAATCTTCATAACGTGCCATACCTATATTTCTATTTCTTGCTGAAACTATTCCTGCGGTTACAGTTCCTCCTAATCCAAATGGATTTCCAATTGCTATAACCCAATCCCCGATTCTTGCAGTATCAGAGTTTCCAAACTTTACTGTTTCAAATTTATCATCAGTAATAATTTGTAAAACTGCAATATCAGATAAAGGGTCGGCTCCTAAAATTTTTGCCTTGTATTCTTTATCCCCATTTGCTCTTATAAATATATCTTCTGCACCCTTAATTACGTGATTATTAGTTATAACAATTCCTTTCTTGTCAATTATAAAGCCTGAGCCTAAGGCGCTAGATTTTCTTTTTTGAGGTGTTCCAAACTCTTTAAACATATCCTCAAAAGGTGATCCTGGTGGAAATTCAAAGTTAGGAAATGGATTGGTTCTGGTCACAACAGTCGTAGATGTTGAAATATTTACAACAGCTGGCATTAATTTTTCAGTCAAATCAGCAAAAGAAGCTGGTCTTTCTTGTGAAATTGCTGAATGACTAAATAATATAAAAACTATAATTGAAAATATTGATCTGAGAGCCCTCATTATCGTTATCCTTTAATAAACCATATTATAAAGAAACCAATCAAAGCAAAAATAACTCCACCAAATCTTAGTTGTTTGTCATTAATCATTTTTAATTTTTCCAACATACTTTTCATTTTTGAGGGAAATAAGGCATAAAGTATTCCTTCTATAAAGAGAAATAAACCGAAAGCGACAATTAAGTCGTTCATTATGCTATTGTTTAATTTGTGCTTTTACGTTTCCAAAGAATTTGAAAAATTCACTGTCAGGTGACATTATAAGTGAAGTTTCACCACCTATTAATGCTCTCTCATAAGCTTGCATTGCTCTATAAAACGCGAAGAAGTCTGCATCTTTACCAAAAGCATCAGCAAATATTTTATTACGCTGACCATCGCCTTCACCCTTCATGATCTCTGATTTTTTTTCGGCTTCAGCAAGAATTACAGTAACTTCTTTGTCAGCTGTTGAGGTAATAGTTACAGCCATCTCTGCTCCTTTTGCTCTAAATTCTTTTGCTTCTCTTTCTCTTTCAGTCTGCATTCTTCTATAGATTGCATCACTATTTGCTTGTGGTAAGTCTGCTCTTTTAATCCTTACGTCAACTATCTTTATTCCGAAGTTTTCCGCCTCTTTATTTACACCTTCTTGAATAAGTGCCATTTGTTTGTTTCTATCTTCAGATAATAAAGTTTGCAGTCTTTGAGTACCTAAAACACTTCTTATCCTTGAATTGATAATCGTTGATAACCTAGATCTTGCAACTCTTTCATTTCCTACAGAGATATAAAATTTCAACGGATCAACAATTTGGAACCTTGCAAAAGCATCAACAATTAGTCTTTTCTGGTCTGATGCAATTACCTCTTCTGGTGGAGCATCTAGATTTAAAATTCTTTTATCAAGAAATACTACGTTTTGTATAAATGGAAGTTTAAAATTTAAACCTGGTTTAAGTATAATTCTTTTAGGATCACCGAATTGAAGCACGATGGCTTGATTTACTTCTTTAACTATGAATATTGAAAAAAAAGCGGTTAATGCAACTACCCCGATTATTGGTAAAATAAATTTTTTCATTAGTTTGTTTTCTTTTTAAGTTCTGGAAGTGGCAAGTAAGGAACAACTCCTGACCCTGCATTCTTCTCAATTATTACTTTATCAATGTCGGCTAAAACTTTTTCCATTGTTTCAAGATACATTCTTTCTTGTGTAACTTGTTTTGCATTTTGATACTCATTAAAAATTGCGGTAAATCTACTTGCTTCACCCTCTGCTTTTGCGACCACTTCTTTTTTATATGCCTCAGCCGCTTGTAAAATTTTTTCAGCTTCACCCCTAGCCCTTGGGATTACATCATTAGCGTAAGCCTCAGCTTCGTTTTTAGATCTTTCCATATCAGCTCTCGCAGCCTGAACATCTCTAAAAGCATCGATTACTTGATCTGGTGGGTCAGCCTTTTGTGTTTGAACCTGCGTTATTTGTATTCCGCTCTGATACTCATCTAAAATTTTTTGAATAATTTCACTTGCATCAATTTCTATTTGTGATCTTCCCTCAGTTAAAATTGGTTGAATGTTGCTTCGTGCAATAACTTCTCTCATTGCTGTTTCTGCTGCAGCTTTAACCGTTCCTTCAGGATCTTGAATTTTAAATAAAAAATTTCCTGCGTCTTTAATAACCCAGAAAACAGAAAAATCTATATTAACAATGTTTTCGTCTCCTGTTAACATTAAACTTTCTTCTGGAACATCAGCAACTACACCTGATGTAAAACCTGTATCTCTCTCAGATCTAAAACCAATATCAATTCTATTAACTTTTGTAACTTTCGGAGTTAAAACACTCTCCACTGGAAACGGAATATGATAGTTTAATCCAGGTTGTGTTGTTGAAACAAACTTTCCAAATCTTAAAACTACACCTTGTTCATCTGGTAAAACTCTGTAAAGACCGCTAAGCGCCCAAACAATAACTAAAATTATAAGACCAAAAATAATTGGTTTTCCTCCACTTGAGGCACCACCTGGAAGAAATTTATTTATTTTTTCTTGAAGTTTTTTTATTAATTCATCTATGTTTGGTGGTGTCGGACCCCTCCTGCCAGATCCATTTCCTGAACCTCCTCCTGGGGGTGATCCCCATGGACTTCCACCTCTGCCTCTAAAATCATCAACCATGACAATGTATATAGTGTCTTTAATGTGAAAAACAAGTTAAGTATGCTAAAACTTTTATATAAATAGTGGACTTAATGAAGCAATGATTGAAAAAACAAGAGCAAAAACCTTTATAAAAAACCCGATTGTGGGAACTAAATTCACTATAGCAGTATCAAGTGCAAAAGGCGGAGTTGGTAAATCTACCTTTGCATCAAATCTTGCTTTAGCTTTAAAAAAACAAGGATGTAAAGTTGGTCTTCTAGATGCCGATATTTATGGTCCTTCGTTACCAAAATTATTCGATATTGAAGACAAACCAGAGAGCGATGGTCAAAGATTAATTCCAATTTTAAAATACGATATTCAATGTATGTCAATTGGATTTCTTACTGATGAACAAACCCCTATGATTTGGAGGGGACCAATGGTCACCAGTGCAATAAAAACATTTACTCAAAAAGTTGCTTGGAAAGACCTGGATTTTATTATAGTAGACATGCCGCCTGGAACTGGTGATACGCAGCTTACTTTTACACAAGAGGTAAAAATGGATGGAGTTATAATAATATCTACGCCCCAGGAGATAGCCTTGCAGGATGTAAAAAGAGGCATCAAAATGTTTGACAAACTAGGAACAAAAATAATTGGATTAATTGATAATATGAGTTTTTTTCAGGGAGATGATGGAAAAAAATATTATATATTTGGAGGCGGAGGAGTTAAAAAAACCGCGGAAGAATTTAAAAAGGATTTTTTGTGTGAAATACCCCTTGATCCTGAAGTTGGCAAACAAGGTGATAAAGGAACTCCGATTGTTGAAAGTAATCCAGAAAACCAAGTTTCTAAAATTTATTTGGAATTAGCATCAAAAATTAAATCAATTTATCTTTTAAATTAAAAGTATCCATTAATTCATTCCATCCTCTTTTAGATAACCCAGAGCTTTTAATATCAATATTTTCTCATTTGATTAATTTTTGAATTATAAGTTTGCCTTTTGATAAAACTTCAGATCCTCTAACTCTCTAAATTTAATTACTCTAGAGATTGGATGTTTTCAAGATCGGAATATACGAAGATCCTAGACGCTTGTTCTGAGTCTCATTTAACTATTTTAAGGGATATTGTTATGTTTGCTGATTCTACTGGAGTAAGACAGGGTGAGATACTTAGACTCAAAAGGGATCATATTAATTATGAAAAAAAGGTGTTCTTAATATTAGTGGAAAAATACAAACTGTTTATGAATTTACAAAAAAAAAATTAGTGAAAAAAAAATCAGGTAAAAAAATATTTCTACCAAACCCTTCTCGGATATCTCTAAACTCAAAAAGTTATTTAGGCTTGTAAATTTTTTTTTTATAAATTTCAGATTTTGCTAAAAAATAATATAACATTTCAATAAAATTTGATATCAAATAAATAAACCCATTATAATAATTACATGAATTTACTTTATCACCATAATCAGCAGAAATACTTATTTCCCCATATTTTAAATCAAAAAATTTAGTCATCAAAATTATCTGAAAAGAAAATAAATAATTGTTTGAACAATACTCAAATTGAACTTTGTTGTAAAAGCTTCTACCAAAAATTTTAAATCCTGTATGAAACTCAGTTAATTTTATAGAAAAAAGTTTACTTGTTAGGCTGCTCATGAACTTATTTGAAAAATATCTTAAAAAAGGCATTCCTTCTTCCTTATAAGGATTTTTGTTTACGAATCTTGATCCGGTAATCAAAGCATAATCTTGATCTAAAAAATCTTTTGCTTTCAAAATTAAATTTGGATCATATTGATTGTCAGCATGAATTTCTAAAACATAATCGGCACCATCCTCAAAAGCAGTTTTAATTGCTTTTTTTAAGTTTCCACCATGACCTAAATTAGTTTGATTCTTTGCTGTTTGCCAATCAAATTTTTTTGCAATTTCATATGAATTATCTTTTGAGTTGTCATCAAAAAAATATATTTTATCAAATAGCTCCTTATCGATTCTTTCGTAAAGGTCTTTTATAGCTGACTCACTATTATAACAAATTACAACACCATAAATTTTTTTATTAGAAATTTTACTCATCTTATAGATTATTACACTCTGTTATATTTGGTAAAGGTGTAAAATATTTAAATTCAAAAATTCCAATAGTTAGAGAAGTTAAAATAAAAAAACCAAATATAAATTTAAATAAATAGTTACTTTCTAATTGAAAAAGCCTTATAAACAAAGTTAATAATACAATTCCTGGTATGACCGCATATCTACCACCCACAAAATCCGGATATAATGATCCCACTAAAACGAAACCCGAATGTAATATAAATGAGGCAATGATGAGTATAGTTATATTGTCTTTTTTTTTTTGAAAAATTTTAAAAGCAAAAAATAAAGAAAAAACTATTACTAAAATTAAAGCAATTAAAATTGTTTCATTGCCATTTAAATTAAATTTATTATGAAAAAATTTAGGGATGGAACTTCCAAAAAAAGGTCTAACTAAAATATTATAAGAAAAACTCTCAATTTTATTAATATTAAATGAAAATCTATCTGCGTTGTTAGAGGAAAAAATGAAAATGAAAATATTGATTATTAGGGGAAACAATGAGCATAGAAAATTAATAAAATTATCTTTTTTTTTTTCTAGTATAAACTTTAATAGAAATATTGGAGCAATCACACTTGCATAGATACTACTTAATCCACTAAAAATAATAATAGATCTATACAGTTTTTTTTTAAAGTTTTCTAAAACAGTAAAATCTTGAAAAATTAACACGAAACTAAGTATTCCAAAATATGCTTTTAAGTGGGCTGGTGTGAGCCATATTTCAGGTGTCATCGGAGGAGACAATAAAATAAAAAAAATTAATAAAATTTTATAAGGTTTGTTATAAAAAAAAATCGATTTAGAAAAATAAAGAAAAGTAAAAATTAATAAATAAATAATTGATGTAAGATAAGTGCTAATTTTTTGAGAAAAAATTGGAAAATAAGTTGCAAATTTAGTAATTATATTTCGAGTAAATTCGAAATAACCACCATAATCATAAATATATAAAATTGATTTTAAAAAATTATTTTGCAAAGAATATTCATAAAAAGAATCATGTTTTATTTGCCAGTATCCTTGATCAATAAATATACAAGGTGCCCTAAAAAAAATTAAAAAAACCAATATTAAAAAAAAAGAAGGAAAAAAAAATTTATTTTTCACCATAGAATTTTCTTTCTTTTATTGAACTAATTTTTCGTGCATTTCGAAAGCTAACATTAGTTCGTTCCACTCCCTTTTAGATAGCCCGGAATTTTCCATATCAACCTTTTCTCCTTTGATTAATTTTTGAACTATAAGTTTTCCTTTAGCTGAAACTTCAGTACCTCCAACTCTATAATCCATAAATGCTTCATAAGTAATAGGTGTCCATTTTTTCAAAGTATCTAACATTACATCTGCATAAGCCCTGATTTCATATTGTGCATGATGATCAGCTCGCAATCTCAAAAAATTCATTAAATTTAATAAATCAGTTTTCCAGTACCATTGAGTGTAAGTATTTAAAGTTAAATTCATTCTTGCAAGTTCCCTAGCAAGACCTAATTCGTTTTCATTTACAACAGATCCATCATATCTTTCGTTAAGCATATCTTCATAATTTTTATAAGTTCTTTCCGCATCTTGTTTTAATAAATTTAAGACTTTTTTGGCTTGGTCACCTTTAAGCACTTCACCTCTACCTTGACGATTATTTTTCGATTGCGCAGCCAAGTGTTCATTTTTTGGTAAGTAAAACTCTTTGTCTAAAATTGAATATCTCGCTGAATATTCATTAACATTTGCTGTTCTATGTCTTATCCATTGTCTTGCAATAAAAATTGGTAATTTTATGTGGTATTTTATTTCACACATTTCAAAAGGAGTGCTGTGCCAGTGTCTCATTAGATATTTAATTAAACCACTATCCGTTGATACCTTTTTTGTCCCCTTGCCATATGAGACCCTAGCGGATTGTACTATGGATGTATCGTCACCCATGTAATCTATTACTCTTATAAATCCATGATCTAAAACTGGAACTGCCTCATATAATATTTTTTCAAGTTCAGGAGCAGTGACCCTTTTAGTTTGACTAGTTCGCGATTGTTGGTCTTTAATTTCTAAGATTTGTTCTTTAGTTAATTTCATCGATATAAAGAGATCCTTTATAAAATATTATTATAATAATTAAATATATTTTCCAATAAAGCGAATTGAATTATGAATTAATTTACAACTTTTAAGGGTAATCAAAATAGACAATTGACTAATGTATATATATTAATAATCCATTAAAAAATGTTTAAAAAAAAACAATTCAAACTATTTATTATTATAATTTTTTTAATTATTTCTGCAGTATTTTTACTCTATATCTCAAAAAGTAAATTGGCTAAATATCGTCCCTACTTGCCAAATTCAATACAGGTCGTCCTCAAAGGTATATTTGATAAAAAATCATTTCAAAAAATCTCTAATGACTATAATGAAAAATTTATTCCAGAAACACAATTAATCAATCTAAAATTTGAAAAAGTTAAACTTAATTTTCTATCGGATGCTGAAAAAGGTTACTTTCAAAAGCAGGTTAAGAAAACAGAAAATGTTTATAAAAGTTTTTATATAGATATTTTTCAAACTGAAAAATTAATGATAACTAATTCAAATGCCCAATCTTTTTTGTTGGATATTTCCAATACAAAAAATGGGTTAGAAATAAGTGAAATTATAAATCTTGATAGTAATTTAAAGCCTAAGAAAGTTTTAGACACATTGGTAATTGGTGATTTAATATTTACATCCTACATCGAAGATAAAAACAATTGTCGTAATTTTGTAATTTCTAAAGCTGAAATAAATAAAAAATATCTTAACTATGAGGAGTTTTTTAGGGAGGATAAGTGTGCTAAATTTATTCAAGGTGGAAGAATGCAACCATTAACTTTTGAAAATAAAAAAGGTTTAATATTTTCTATTGCTGATAATGTGGCCGACAGACCTAACGACGAACCTCAATCTGATAATTCAAATTTTGGAAAATTAATTTTTAAATCTTTTGATAATGGAAAAAATTTTATATTTTCAAAAGGACATAGAAATCCCCAAGGGCTACTTGTGCTAGATGAAGTTATACTTGAAACTGAACATGGGCCCAAGGGAGGTGATGAAATTAATAAGATTATTTACAAAGGAAATTATGGGTGGCCCATTTCTTCGTATGGAAAAAAATATGGGTCAGCGGAAACTTATAAAAAATCTCATAAACAATTTGGTTTCCAGGATCCTATCTTCTCATTTGTGCCTTCCATTGGAATTTCTGAATTAATTAAGGTACCAAATAGTTTTAATGAAGAATGGCAAGAAAATTTTCTTTTATCATCGCTTAACAAACATTGTTTATTCAGGATAAAATTTGACAAAAATTTTAATAAAGTTGTCTACTATGAGGAGATTTTTATAGGCCAAAGAATTAGAGATTTAAAGTATTTTAAAAATCATGTATTTCTAGCTTTAGAGAATAAGGGGGAAATTGGAATTTTTTCGGTTAAGGATTAAAATTTAAATTAATGAAATATGGAAAAAATTCAAAAAAAGATACACTATCCTGGTTGGGAATTAAAATATTTCGATAGATCAAAAAATTTTAGAAATTACCAACTTTCGCTTATTAAAAAGTATTTAAGAGGTGAAATTGCTGAGGTCGGGCCTGGAAATGGTGGAAATTTATCTGGTTATTTAAATTTTCCAAAAAAAATTGATTTATATGAACCATCAAAAAATCTTTTTTTCAATTTAAAAGAAAATTTTAAAAAAAATAAAAAAATAAATTTTTTCAATAAAACTTTTAATAAATCTAAAAAGAAATATGATGCAATTTTATATCTGGATGTATTAGAACATATCAAAAATGATAGAATTGAAATAATTAAGGCAATTAAGTTGTTAAAGAAAGATGGATATTTAATAATAAATGTTCCAGCATTTTCATTTCTTTACTCAGAATTTGATAAAGATGTTGGGCATTTCAGAAGATATTCTAAATCTGATTTTAAAAAGGTATTAATAGGTTTAGATTTCAAAAAAGTTAATTTCGTTTATTACGATACTGTTGGTTTTCTTTTATCTCTTTTATCTAAAATTTTAATCTCAAACTATAAAAAAAATTTTGAAAAAAAAATAAACTTTTGGAACTCAATGATCTGGATATCAAAAATTTTTGATTTGATAACTTTCAGGTTTTTTGGAAAATCACTTCTTGTTATTATTAAAAAATAATCAATTAATTTGAAAGATGTCATAAACATTACTTGAATAAACTAAGTTATATTTTGTATTATGTATTTTAAAATTTTCAAATTTATCAAATTTATTATTTTTTCTAATAATTACTAAATCTGAGATCAATTTCTCATCTAATTTGATATTATCATATAGTTTTATAAGTTTCCTCTTTTCATCTTCAGGCATTATTTGTGATTGCGCTTGAAATGGGGATATGTTTTTAATATTTTTTTTTAAATCACCTGAATAGTTAGTAATTTCAGAAAATGTATAAAGAGAGTTAGCTTGATATCTGTAAACAAATAAAAGCATCGGAAGCTCTCTTCTCATCTCACTTGTCCCCAATGATAAAATATTTTTTAGTTCATCATCCGTCATCCCAAAGTACTTAAGACTATGTAAAAAATTAAATTCAATGTCCTGATTTTTCAAAGAGTTTGTAAAACCATCGGATATAACTAATTGATTATTCTTATTAAATAACCAAAGATTCATAATTTTAGGATCGTTAGTAAATAGTTTTTTTTTAGTTTTTATTAGGTTTTGATTTTGAAGAAACCTTTGGATTTTTTGGGTTTCAGTTATCAAGAGATAATTTTTGTTATATGCGTCTTTTGCAACATATGTATTTAAGATAAAAATAAACAAAATTAAGGTAATCTTAACAATATTATAATTTTTAAAAAAAAATTTGCGACTTAAAATTAAAGTCAGAGAAATAACTAAATAAAGAACTAAAGATGAAAGTAGAATTCCTATTAAATGATAAATTGATATTAATTTAGGTGAGAATATAAAAAAGATTGGTGGACCAAAAATTGAAGCTATAACAAAATAGAATAATAAATTGATATTTGAAATTTGATTATTTTGAAAGTGGTTTTTCTTATTAATATAATAATAAGTAAAAAAACTTAATGACAACAATAGAAAAAATTCAAATCTAAATAAATTTAAAAAATAGTATTTAAGGAGATATATTTTTTGATTAAAATCAATGTTAAAAGCTCCTAATCTCTCAGAATAGTCCTCTTCACCAAAATAAAGTTGAAATAAAAAAGGAAAGCTAAAAAAAATAAAAGTCAGAAAAATTATAAGTATATTTTTTTTTTGTTTTTTTAAAAATTCAAAAAAAGGATCTTTTGAATATTTAAAAAACAATATAATTAAAAGTAAAGAAAAGTTTATAAAATAATAAAAAAAACTATTTAAAAGAATACTTAAAATAAAAAATACTAATATAAAATATTTTAAATTAAATTTTTCAATATTATCTTTGAAATGAAAGAGAATATAAAAAAAATAAAAAAAAATAATTCCTGTAAAAAGTGGTCTTGGAAACCTAGATCCTAAATTTCCATCTAGGATATTTAATAATAACTGTAAGTATAAGTGAAAATCAAATATTAGTAATATTTTTAAGATTGGAGTAATCAAAAAAAGGAATATACAAAAAAATAAAGCATAGTTGAAATTATCAAAAATATTTTTTATAAAATTAAAAAAAACAAGCAAAAGAATAAATTGAAAAAAGAATTCAAGTACAATGAACGAGTAAACATCAATTACTTTAAAAAATAAGGAATGAATTAATATACTATAAATAGGAAAAGATAGTATACTGTTCTCTCTTACATGGTCTAAGTATGATGGGTTAAAGGTAAACTCTGAGAAACTTTTAACAATTGGGAAATATTGTAAATCTGTTACATTAAAAATCGTATCGACAAAAATTGAATTGTCCAAATATATCCAGCTTATAACCCATTTAGGTAATATTGTTACGATAGCTAAAAAAAATAAAAAAGTATGACTAATCTTTTTTGACATAAAAAAATAATGCAATTTATAATAAATTAATTATATTAAAAGGGTTGGTTTTCCAACTATGACGATAAACGAATTTCGTAATAAACATTACGGACGTGGGGGCAGTACCCACCACCTCCACCATTTACAACTTACGGGGGTGAACTAGGATCGACGGATGTCTAAAGGCTATTTTTTCGTTCGGAATTGTTCCACCGAAACGGGCTGTTTATAATTGCAAATGATAAATTTGCTCTTGCTGCTTAATTAATTTATTAATTAAGTAACGGGGTTTTGGGGCACCTGGCAACAGAACGCCCCTTTTAATATGATTTTAATCGAAAAAATATTTAATCCCCTTAACTCTTTCCATCATAAAAGAATTTCTAGATATTTAAGTAAGCTAGATATTGAAAAGATTGTAGATATAGGTGCTCATAAAGGTGAATTTCTTGAAATCATGCTCAAAATAGAAAAGATAAATTCTTTTTATGCGTTCGAGCCTCAAAAAAATATCTTTAATAAATTAAATGAAAAATTCTCTGATAATCAAAAAGTGAATTTGTTTAATTATGCAATGGATAAAGAGATTTCATATAAAAAATTAAAGATAAACAAGCTCAGTATGGCATCATCTTTAGCTGAAATTAACGAAAAATCATTATATCTCAAAGTTAAAAATTTTTTAACATTTTCAAAATCAAATTTTGAAGATGAATACGATATTCAAACAATTACTGTAGATAAAACTTTTGAGAATATAAGTTTAAAAAAAGCACTTTTAAAGATTGATGTAGAAGGTTTTGAAATAAATGTTATTGAGGGATCAAAGATGAAACTGAAAGAGATTCCATTTGTCTTACTCGAAAATCAATTTGGAAACCACTATAAAAATAATAATTTTGATGATATAATTAAATTACTTTTAAAACAAAATTTCAAAATTTGTAAAAAATTTGTTTTTCCAACATTGCATTATCAAGACGTATTGTTTAAAAAGTTTTAACTTATTTCAGAAATCGATTCAAATTTGGTTTGAAATAATTAGGTCCTTTCATCACTTTACCATTCTCATTATATATAGGTTTGCCATCCTTACCTAATTTACTCATGTTTGAATTTTGAACTTCATCAAAACATTTATCTAAATTAACTCCAAATGCATGTCCTGCGCCATACGTAACGTAAAGAATGTCAGTTAGAGCATCTATTGTTTCTTTCAGGTCTCTCTTGCTAATTGCATCCTTAAGTTCTTCAAGTTCTTCTTCGATAAGATCAATTCTTAATTTGTTAATTTTGTCAGATGAAAAACTAGCATTAGATTTTACCTCTTGGCCAAATGTTTTCATAAATAAACCTACTTTTTCAAAATTTGTCATAATGCTCCTATATGATTCTAATAGCTTTTAATGTATAATATTTAATATATTATCCAAATGAAATTTAGAAAAGAGACAGATAGCATGGGCACCATCAATGTTGATGATGATAAATATTGGGGAGCTTCAACTGAAAGATCTAAAAAGTATTTTGATATAGGAAAAATATTAGTAAGCAAAACTTTAATAAATGCAATTGCTATTGTAAAGCTTGCTGCTGCAAAAGTTCACAAAAATGACAAACAAATTGATACTAAAATTTGTAATGCAATTATAACTGCATCTAAAGAAATAATTTCAGGTAAGCTTAATGGGAATTTTCCATTAAAAGTATGGCAAACTGGATCTGGAACGCAAACTAATATGAATGTTAATGAAGTAATTGCTAATAGAGCAATTCAAATCTTAGGTGGAAAAAAGGGTTCAAAAAAACCAGTTCATCCAAATGATCATGTAAACAAGTCTCAATCAACAAATGATGTTTTTCCTACAGCAATGCATATTGCTGTTGCTATGGAAACTAAAAAAAATTTACTTCCATCTTTAAAAAATCTTAATAAAGAATTAAAAAAAAAGATAAGCCAATTTAAGAATATTGTCAAAGTTGGTAGGACACATCTTCAAGACGCAACACCACTTACTTTAGGTCAAGAATTTTCAGGATATTATTCTCAATTAAGTGATTGTATTTTAAGGATTGAAACATCATTGAAGGAAATTTTCTATCTTGCTCAAGGTGGAACAGCGGTTGGAACGGGAATTAATTCAAAAAAAAATTTTGATGTAAAAATTTGTAAAGAAATTAGCAAATTAACAAAAATAAAATTCTATCCTGCAAAAAATAAATTTGCAGCTCTCGCCGCACACGATGCAATTGTAAATTTCTCAGGTACTTTAAATACAACTGCAGTTTGCTTAATGAAAATTGCAAATGATATTCGTTTTTTAGGTTCAGGTCCTAGAGCTGGTTACGGGGAATTAATATTACCTGCAAATGAACCAGGTTCATCGATAATGCCAGGGAAAGTTAATCCAACACAGTGTGAGGCTGTCACAATGGTTTGCGTAAAAGTAATTGGTAATCATACAGGTATCACTTTAGCAGGTTCTCAAGGACAGTTCGAATTAAATGTTTTTAAACCTCTTATCGCTCACAATATTCTTCAGTCTATAGATCTTTTGTCAGACAGTTCTAATAATTTTTCACAATTTTGTATTAAAGGTATTAAGGCAGATGTAAATAAAATTGGTGAGGATTTAAATAATTCACTAATGTTAGTCACAGCTTTAGCGCCCAAAATAGGTTACGATAATGCTGCCAAAATTGCAAAGTCTGCACTTAAAAATAAAACAACATTAAGAGTTGAAGCTGTGAAGACTGGTCTTATCTCAGAAAAAGATTTTAATAAAATTGTTGATCCTAAAAAGATGACTTATCCGGGATAGTTTGATAAAATCTTATTGATAAAACTTTTTAAACTAATCCAATTATTCACTGTTATAGAATTGTTATTAAAACCATAAATTAGATTATCAAGATTATCACTCATTTCAGGTTTGTCGTCGTTTAATGATATAAAAAATATCTTTGCATCGGACTTTGATAGATTGTAAATAAATCCAAAATAAACTTTTTCTAAATCTTTTTGATTTTTTTTTGGAACTAAAAATTTTCTATAAAATCTTTTTTTGTTAAAAATTTCAAAACTGAATTTTCCTTTAAAAAGAATATCATTATCCTCTAAATAAATATTTCCATAATCTAATTTCAAACTTCCAACTTTTTCGTTAAGTAATTTGGAATTACTTAATTCAATTTTTTCGCCGACATAATTTAAATTTATTAAAATTTCATTAAAGAAAATTCCATTATTTAAACTTTTACTTTTGATTGCTAACTTACCGTTAAATTTTTCATTAAGTAGGAATTCCTGAGAAAAAATTTCGTTAAGTATATTTTTATTTATTATAATTTTGTTTAAATCAAATTTTTGAAGTTCAGACTCAATTTGAAAATCGAAAGGATCTAGATTTATTTTTCCGCTATAATCAAATTTATTCGTGCCGAGAAATGAACTTTTAGATTTAATAATTACTGAGTCGTTCTCAAGAAAATAATCAGTATTAAGTTTAGATCTTTTAAAATTTATTTTCAGATTTTTGACTTTATCGCCTTTTTTGGATTTGTTTAAAAGACTTAACTTTAATGGGTTAAATCTAACTTTTGTGATTTTTTCATTTAAACTTTCGTCATATTTCCAGTCAAAAGTGAAAGGTATATTAAAAATTTTACCTTTAGAAATTAGAGAATTTTCTTTGTTTAGTTCATCGTGAGAAATTAAAATGTTTTCAAGAGTGAAAAATGAAACAATTTGACCCTCATTACCTTTATAAAAAATTTTACTTTTTAAAATTTTTATAGAACTTTTTGAAAAACCTTTATCTAAAAAATTGTTGATAAACTTGAAATCAGAGTTTTCGATAAAAAAATTAGCATTTTTGATTTCAATTTTTTTTATCACATTATTCATCTTAAAAAAATTGTTTTGATTAATAAAAATTTTTAATTTTTTAATTTGACTAAACTCTTTTTGATAACCCATTTTTTGGGTGAATATTACTACATCATTGATAATGTAATGTGGCTTAGGAAGAATCGAATAATTTATATCAGGGGTAAGTGCAAAGTCTAAGTTGTATTCTTTTTTTAGTTTTTCCTCTAATTCTTTTTGGATATTCTCACTGATGACTATCCCTGGTATTGATAGGTAAAGAAGATAAAAAAAAAATACAATACTAAGCACAAATAGGGCATAATTAAGCTGAAATTTTTCAGGTATATAATTTTCTATGTTTTTTTTCTTTAACTGATTAAAGCTTATGTTCCATGTGCCTTTAGACATATTGAAAAAAGCGAAAAATTTACTAAACAATTTATTTAGTATATTTTTCTTAAAAAAGTTTTTTTGTATGAATGATTGAATTTTAAATTTTTTCATTATTCTATAAAATGACTTATAGTGATTTAAAACAAATGATAAACTCTGAATATCTAAAAAAATTAAATAAATTTCAAAAAGAGGCTGTTTTGCATACATCGGGGCCACTATTAATTGTTGCTGGGGCTGGTTCAGGTAAAACAAAGGTTCTTACAACAAGAGTTGCAAATATTGTTGAAAAAAATTTAGCATTTCCAAATGAAATACTGGCTGTAACTTTTACTAATAAAGCGGCGAGGGAAATGCAAAATAGGATTAGTCTAATACTCAAAAAGAGAGCGGTGGGCCTACCATGGCTTGGAACATTCCACTCTATATGTGCAAAGATATTAAGAAAACATGCCAAAGCTGTCAATTTAACACAAAATTTTACTATAATAGATCAAGATGATCAGCAAGGATTAATTAAAAATATTTGTAAAAGTAAAAATATTGATGTCAAAAAAATTTCTCCAAATTTCATACTAGCCTTAATTAATAAGTGGAAAAATTCTGGTTGGTATCCAAAAAATGTTAAGATTTCAAGAAGTCAGATTTTAGAGAAGAATATGTTAGAAGTTTATAAAGTATATCAAGAAAAACTTATTGATTTAAATGCATGTGATTTTGGAGACCTAATTCTCCATTGTGTTAAAATTTTTGAGGAAAATTTGGACATTAATAAAGTTTATGCAAAAAAGTTTAAATATATTCTGGTAGATGAATATCAAGACACAAATTATATTCAAAGTAAATGGCTAAAACATTTAACATTATTACATAATAACATTTGCTGCGTTGGCGATGATGATCAGTCAATTTATAGCTGGAGGGGTGCAGAGATCAAAAATTTTTTAGAGTTTGATAAGGTTTATGAAGATACAAAAATCATAAAATTAGAGGATAATTATAGATCAACTCAAAACATTTTAAATGTTGCATCACATTTGATCGCTAATAATGAAAATAGGCTTGGAAAAAAATTGAATTCAAATAAAACTGAAGGTGAGAAAATTAGATTGAATTGTTTTAGAAATGGTAAAGATGAAGCCATAGGTGTGTCTGATATTATTGAAAACGAACTAAAAAAAAAATATTCATACAATAACATTGCCATTCTTGTTAGAGCAATATTTCAAACAAGGGAATTTGAAGAGAGATTTTTGAAGATAGGCCTACCATATAGAATACTAGGTGGAACTAAGTTTTATGAAAGGGCAGAGATTAAAAATTGTATCGCTTATTTACGCATCATACAACAAGAGAAAGATGATCTTGCTTTTGAAAGAATTGCAAATGTTCCTAAAAGATCTATAGGTGAAAGCTCGTTCAAGCAAATAAATGAATATGCGAGAAAAAATAATTTATCACTAGAGAATGCTTCACAAAATTTAATCACTCAAAATTTGATTAAGCCTAAGACTAAATTAGGTCTTTTATCATTTTTAAATATGATTAAGAAATGGAGAAATGATCACTTAATAAAGAAAATAAATCATGTCAAACTCTTGCAAATTATACTAGATGAGTCTGGGTATTCTGCGTCCTTAAAAGATAAAAAAGATTTAGAAAATGAAAATAGACTTGAAAATATTAAGGAACTTTTAAGTGCAATGAAAGAATTTGATAACTTAGAAAGTTTTCTTGAGCACGTTTCTTTAGCTACCTCTATTGACCAACAGTGGGAAGGTGAAAAAATAAATTTAATGACAATGCATGCATCAAAGGGTTTGGAATTTGATGCCGTGTTTCTTCCTTGTTGGGAAGAGGGTATGTTTCCTCATCAGAAATCTATAGATGAAAAAGGTCAAAGTGGCCTAGAAGAGGAAAGACGTCTTGCTTATGTTGGTATAACAAGAGCAAAAGATTTAAGCTTTATATCTTTTTCATTAAATAGATTTTACCAAGGTGATTGGATCGATAGTTTGTCATCAAGATTCGTAGATGAGCTTCCAGAAAAATTTATTGAGAAAAATAACAATCTTGACAAAGATGATCAGGATTTCGAATTCAATCAAGATATAGATGGTGATAATGATAATTTCAGAAGTCCAGGATGGATCAGATATCAAAAAAGATTAAAATGATCTCCGAAAAATTAAAAGAATTAAAAAATAAATTTTATCATCACGAAATAGATGGTTATTTAGTGCCTAAAAATGATGAGTATTTTTCTGAATTTGCAAAAAAAGATAAGCTTAAAACCATTACGGGTTTTGATGGATCATTTGGATTAGCGATAATATTAAAAAAAAAAAACTTTCTTTTTGTTGATGGGAGATATACCGAGCAAGCTAAAATTCAGGCTGGTAAAGAATTTGAAATATTCGAAATACCAAAAAAACTTCCATACCAAATTTTAAATTCTAGACTAAATTTAGGGTTCGATCCAACAGTTTTCACTTTTAAAAATTTGCTATATTACTTTAGAAATAAAGTTAAATTAACCCCAATAACTAAAAAAATAATAAATTCAAATAATTCAAATGATCATACATTAAGAAAATTCTACTCTTTAAACCCAAAAGTAGTTGGAGAAACAGTAGACAGTAAGATTAAAAGATTAATACAAATTTTAAAAAAAGACAGATCAGATCATATTTTTATATCTGCACCTGAAAATGTAGCTTGGCTTTTAAACATAAGAGGAAGAGATAATCCTTTCAGTCCGATACCTAATTGTAGAATAATAATTAATACTAAAAGAGAAGTAAGTTTTTTTTCAGACATAAAAAAATCATCTAATATTTTTAAAAAGAAAAGTTTTTTACGAATATCTTTTCATGAAGAGAACCAAATTGAAAATTTTTTATGTAAACTTAAAGCTAGAAAAATTATAATTGACAAAAATTCTTGCTCTGTTTTACTTGAGAATTTAATTAGTTCAAAGTTTAAAATTTCTAAAAATGGAGATCCATTGTACTTTATGAAATCAATAAAAAATAAAGTAGAAATAAACAGAACAATTGAGAGTCATATTCATGACGGTGTGGCAGTTACTAAATTTTTATACTGGATCAACAAAAATCAAAAAAAAAAAATTTCCGAAATTGATGCTGAAAAAAAATTAGAGTTTTTTAGAAAACAAAACAAAAATTATCTTTTTCCAAGTTTCAGCACTATATCAGCAACCGGCAAAAATGGATCAATTATTCATTACCGCGCTTCAAATAAAACATGCACAGAGATAAAAAAAAATGATGTATACCTTTGTGATTCAGGGGGACAATACACATATGGAACTACCGATGTTACAAGAACTATTTCTTTCAAATTACAGCCCAAAAATATTAAAGATGCCTTTACAAGAGTTTTAAAAGGGCACATTGCTGTAGCTACTGCTGATATTTCAAAACAAAAAACTGGATCAAATATTGACATGTTAGCGAGGAAGTACCTTAAGGAAGTTAAAAAAGATTTTAGTCATGGTACTGGACATGGAGTAGGATACTTTTTAAATGTTCATGAAGGTCCACAGGCAATTTCAAAAAGGAATAATATTAGATTAAAAGAAGGAATGATACTTAGTAATGAACCAGGATTTTACTTACAAGGAAAGTATGGAATCAGAATTGAAAATTTGGTTTATATCAAAAAAGAAAGAAATAATTTAGTTTTTAAAAACCTAACATTGGCACCTATTGATATTAAATTAATAAATTTCAAGTTATTGTCCTCTAAAGAAAAAAAATATCTAATTAATTATCACCTTGAGGTATATTCTAAAATCCATAAATATTTGTCTTTGAGTGAAAAAAAATGGCTTATAAAATCAATTTAACATTTCATCTAATGTTTTTTGATTAATTACTTTAATTTTATTTTTTTTAGCTAAATCTACTTTTTTATTGGTAGGTTTTTCTCCTATGACTAAATAGTCTAGTTTTTTAGTTACATTACTTACAATTTTACCTCCATAACTTTCAATCAATGATTTAGCTTCTGCCCTTGAAATATTATTCAGTTTCCCAGTAAACATAAAGACCCGACCTTTAAGTTTTCCTGAGCCGTTATTTTCTTTATAACCTTGAATATCTAATGATTTTGATAAATTTAAAATAACATCTAAGTTTACTTTCTCATTAAAAAACATCTTTAATGAATTTATTTGAGTATCACCTATTCCATCAATGTTGATCAGCTCTTGAATATAATTTTGATTTTTTAATCTTAAAAAATTTTCTTTTTTTCTTAAAAATTCACTCAAAAGCTTTGCATTTTCTTGTCCAATGTGTCTTATGCCGAGTGAAAATATAAATTTATCTAGTGAAACTTTTTCTGATTTTTTTATAGATTTTTCTAAATTTTCAACAGATCGTTTACCCCAACCATCTAATTGTGATATCTTATTATAATCTAGTTTAAAAATGTCATAGGGGAACTTGATTAAACCTAAAGACCAAAACTTTTCAATTACTTTTTTTCCTAAACCCTCAATATTAAAGGCATCTTTCGAAACAAAATGTTTTAATCTTTCTTTTGCCATTCTATCACAATCAAAACCTCGATCAGGACATCTTCTCACAGCATCGAATTTTTTAGTAATTTTATTAAATTCTTTGATTGTTTCAAAGCCACAAGGACATTTTTTTGGAAAAATAAATTTCTTTGAATTGGATATTCTCTTTTTTAAATCTACCTCAACAACATGAGGAATAACATCTCCTGCTCTCTCGATTTTAACTGTATCACCAATTCTTATATCTTTTCTCGAAATTTCTTCCTCATTATGAAGAGTTGCATTTGAAACTACTACTCCACCTATGTTTACAGGCTTTACCTTCGCTACTGGTGTTAGTGCCCCAGTACGGCCAACTTGGATATCGATACTTAAAATTTCAGTAATTGAATTACTGGCAGAAAATTTATGAGCTATTGCCCATCTTGGTGCATTCGTAACAAATCCCAATCTTTTTTGCAGCTTAAAATCATTAATTTTATAAACGATACCATCAATATCATAATTTAATTCAAATCTTTTTTTTTCTATATTTTGGTGGTGAGACAAGAGATTTTTAATGCCTGTAATTTTTTTATTTAATTCTGAAGTTTTAAAACCCCATTTTTTTAATTTAATTAAAAAGTTAGTCTGTTTGTCCATTGATTGATCAGATGAAAATCCAAATGTATAGGCGACAAATTTTAAAGGTATATTGGATGTCTTTTTAGGGTCTTTTTGTCTTAAAGAACCTGAAGCTGCATTTCGTGGATTCGCAAAACTATCTTTCATTTTCTCGAAATCAGTATTTTGAATGAAAACTTCTCCTCTAATATCTATGTCATTTGGGAAATCTTTATTTTCTACATAATGTGGAATGTCAATAATTGTTTTTAAGTTTAAGGTAATGTCTTCCCCTTCCTCTCCATTTCCTCTCGATAATCCTCTAATTAGTTTGCCTGAATTGTATGTAAGGGAAGCAGATATGCCATCGATTTTAGGCTCGGCGCTATATTCAAACTCAAAACTTCTGTTAAAGTTTAAAAAGTTTAGAATTTTTTTTTCAAAATTTATCAAATCATCTTCGTTAAAAGCATTTGCCAAAGAAAGCATTTTTACCCTATGAGGATATTTTTCGAAATTTTTTGAGGGAGTAAATCCTAATGTTTTGGAAGGGGAGTTTTTATCTTTAAAATCAAATTTTTTCTCCAAGTCCAAAATTTCTTTTTTTAATAAATCAAAATCTTGATCTGATATTATTGGAGCACTATCTTCGAAATATTTTTTGCTATATCTTTTGTATTGTTTTATTTTTTCTTTATATTCTTTTTTTGCTTTTGAACTTTTTAACATTTTAATCGAAAAGTTTTTTAAATTTTTTTAACATGCCTTTTTTTTCTTTTTTTATATCTAATTTTGTCTTATATTTTTCATTAAATAATTTGTAAGATTTTTCATACCATTTACTTGATTGATAATTATAACCCAGTAAGGAAGCATATTTTCGCGACTCATTTTCTAAACCAATTGTGTAATATAACTCTACCAATCTATGTAAAGCTTCTTCAACGTAAATTGTTTTTTCATATTGTTCAACTACTGCTTTATATCTATTGATTGATGCAATCCATTTTTTTTTCTTTCTGTAATGTGATGCAATGTACATTTCTTTGGAAGCTAAGTAATCTTGAATTAGATCTAATTTATATTGTGAGTCTAAAGCATAATCTGAATTGGGATATTCTTTAATAATAAAATTAAATTTTTCTTGTGCTCTTAATAATGGGCCCAAATCTTTTTTTTCATCTACAATTTTTTCATAATAACACATCGAAAGTAAATAATGTGCGTAGTTCAAATCAGGATGTTTTGGATAAGTTTTTATAAATCTTTCAAGTTCATATTCTGCATCAAAATAATAATCTTGAGCATAATATACATAAGCAGCCATCAACGCAGCTTTTGGAGCCCACGGTGATTGAGGAAATAACAACTCTGCTTCATTAAATTTTTTTGCAGCGAAAAGAGAATCGCCTGCCTCAAATTCCTCATAACCTTCTTTAAATGCTCTGATCATTTGTTGTTCTAAGTCTTCTTCGACAATTTTAGAAATTTTTTCCTTCTTAGAACAACTAGCAAGAAAAAAGGAAATAAAAAAAAATATCAAAAATATTTTAAAAAAATTCATAAGTAATTAAACTTTTAAGATTATTAATAAAATAAATCTTAAGCGATAGATTTTAGAATATTCTTGTTCAAAAAGGAATGCGGAATATTTTTCTCTTTTAGCTCAATTATAGAGAAATTTTCATTTTTACCAAGTAATTTTCTTAAGCCTTGATTAGTGATGTGGTGACCACCTTGACAAGAAGTAATTTTACCAACCATTTTGAAACCCGACAAATATAGATCCCCGAGACAATCTAATATCTTGTGATTCACAAATTCTTTTTCGTTTCTAAGTTTTTCTTTATTTAATATTTTGTTTTGTTTAACAACAATCGCATTATCCAAAGAACCGCCTTTAGCTAAATTTAAATTTTTGAGTTTTTCTATATCCTCATATAAACAAAACGTTCTTGAATTATACATTTCAGATAAATCATCCATGTAAATGTTTATTTTATTTTTTTGAGTGTTGATTAGTTCATTTTTAAAATTTATCTCAAAATCAATTTCTAAACTTATTTTACTTGGCTTAAAGGAGATAGATTTTTCACCCTCTTTAAAAACTATTTCTTTATTTATAGTAATAATTTTAATTGGTTGGTCGCTAATTTCAAAATCAGCTGAATCAATTGCTTCTATAAAATTTTTAGAAGATCCATCAAATATTGGTACTTCTTCAGCATCTATTTCTACTAATAAATTATCTACACCTTTCCCATATAACGCAGCCATTAAATGTTCAATAGTTGAAACAGATACTCCATACTCATTTGAAATCTTTGTGCAATATGAAGCATTTGAAACATTAAAAACACTTGGGTAAATTATATTGTTTGAAGTTAAATCAGTTCTTTTAAAATATATTCCAATATTTGGCTTCTGGGGAACTAACTTAATATTAACACTTTTTCCAGAATGAAGACCAACACCAGACAAATTAATTTCTTTTTTTAGTGTTTTTTGCTTTAAAATTGACATCAGAAAAACTTATATTCATCTGTTAAATCAAAGAAAAAACAAGTTATGTTACGAAACAATACAAGATTTAACTGAAGAAATTGAACATTTTTTCAAAGAAACCCTGCTTTTTAGAATAAAGATTATAAATTATTACCTCTGAAGGGTTAATGCCATCACTCACCTTTTTTCCAGCAATACAAGGACTTGTATCGGTTTTTTCTGCAAATCTACTTGAATATTGATGGCTGATAATTTTTTTTACCTCAATATTACAATCTTTAAAGATTTTATTTAGTGTTTTTACAATTGTGTTTTGAATTGTGATAAAACTAACTTCAACAACAAATTCCTTATAATTTACGTTCTCAGGAAACTCTAAATATTCTTCGCCATCGACTATGTATTTATCAACTATCAAATGTAAAATAACAGAATCTTTATTGTTTCTTATAATTTGTTGCTTTGCATCACTAATTAGTCTTAGAACATCGGTCTCTTTTATTCTATCAGTATCAAATTTATTTTTTAAGCTAAATGAGTATTGATCAGACTGAGCATCAGTAATTAAATTAATTTTTTCAATAAAATTTCCAACATTTTTTTCAAAATCTTTAATTTTTTCTGAAATAAATTTCTTTACTATAATCAAGTTTAAATTATTACCTAAAGTATCAGGCATTAAGTATTTTTTTTGATAACTGGAATCATAATCTTTAGAGCTAAAATAATTAATGTGAAGGTTTTGACCCACTATTGCAAAATAAAAGTTTTGGACATCTTTATTTATCATAAGTTATAATCTTACCTGGAATTCTCAAATCTATAATTTTTGATTTATTGAATTCTTCCTTTTCAATTAGTCTCCTGCTAAAATTTAAACTTCTAATCGTTAAATTAATTGGAAATTTAATCTTTTTGTCATTTTCTAATTCAATATCTATTCTTTCGCTTGGAAAAAAATTAATTTTTTTTATATTTTTAATGTCAAAATTAGATTTGTTAAAAATTTTTATAGTTTGAAAAACTTTGTTTATATCATTGGTTCCAGTAACCTCAGGAACGTTTTTTGGTAAGTTTTTTAAGTAAATTATTTTTCCGTTATTTCCTAAGATAACTTTTTCATTAAAATATATGACAACACTGATGGCCACAGCTGGCTCAAGATTAACTTTTACTTGATTCGGGTATATTTTTTTTACATTATAACTTTTTATTAAATTTACAGTGTTTATTAATTTAAACGACTCTTTATTAAGTGAAAAAATATTCGATCCAATCAAATTTGTTAATTTATTTTCTAAAAGTAAATTATCAGTTTCATTTAAACCAACAACCTCAATTTTTTTAATAGTAAAAAAATTATAATTTTTAAAATTAGAATTATGTATTGAGGATAAAATTATAAAAATTATCAAATAAAAAAAAATATATTTCTTATTATCTATTTTTTGAAGCATCTTTAATAATCCAGTCTATCAACGAAAAGAAACTCATACCATGATACAATGCTATTTCTGGAACTAATGAAAGATTGGTCATTCCCGGCTGAGTATTAGTTTCCAAAAGATAAAACTTTCCATTGTAAAATTTAAAATCAGATCTAGTCACTCCCCTACACTTTAAAACTTTATGTGCTTTTAAGGCTATATTCATCACATTTTGATAATCTTTTTTTTTAATATTTACAGGTATAACATGTTTTGTTTTCGCCTTAGAGCTGTACTTCGCTTTATAATCATAAAACTTTCTTTTGGGTCTTAACTCTATGACACCTAGTTTTTTTTTACCAAGTATTGCCACTTGAATTTCTCTTCCTGGTATAAATTTTTCCACTAGAACCTCATCGTAAGCTTTAAGTTTTTTTAAATTTTTAATAATATTTTTTTCATTACAAATATAAACACCTAAACTTGACCCCTCATTTATTGGTTTAATAACTACAGGAAACTTAATTTTTTTTTTTAATAATTTTATAACTTCTTTTTTATTTAAATTTGTTCTTATTTTTTGAAATTTTGGTGTTAAAATTTTATTTCTAATAAATAATTTTTTTGAAATTTCTTTATCCATTGCCATCATAGAGGAAAAGACACCCGAATGAGTGTACCTAACCCCTTTACTTTCTAAGTAGGTTTGAATGAAACCATCTTCACCAAATCTTCCGTGTAAAGCGTTGAAAACAACATGGGGAGAAAATCTATCAATTTTTTTTGTTAAATTCTCATCAGGTTCAACTATTTTGCAATTATATTTTTTTTTTATACAGCTCTGCACTGCTTTTGCGGTTTTGAGACTAATAGATCTTTCCCCTGAAATACCACCTCCAAGAATAAGAATCCTTTTTTTCATCTATTCTATTATTTCTATCTCAAGATCTAAAGATATACCTGTTTTTTTTTTAACCTCGTCTCTTACAAAATTTATTAAATTGTTCATTTCAGAAAAAGAGGCATTTTTTGAATTAACAAAGAAATTGCTATGTTTAGATGAAATTTTAGCATCACCAAAACTAATATCTTCAGGCACACTTTCACGTATAAGTTCCCAAACTTTCCTTTGAGTACTTTTGACTGGATTTTTAAAAGTACTCCCCCCAGTTTTGATTCTTAATGGTTGAGATGATTCTTTAAGTTTTTTTAATCTTTCAATTTCTTTTCTTATTAATTCCTTGTTACTTTTTTTGCATTCAAATGTGGCACTTAAAAAGATTAAGTCATAAGGTAAATTGCACTCCCTATAACCAAAAATAATATCTTTTTTTCTAATCGAACTTACCCTTCCTTCAAAATCTACTACTTGAATTGAAACTAAAAAATCTTTAAATTCAGACCCAAAACATCCGGAATTCATTCTTATACCACCACCTACTGAACCTGGTATACAAGACAAAAATTCTAAACCAGATAAGCCATTTTCACAAGCAAAGTCAGAAACATTTTTATCTAAGGATGAACAGCCAGCAATTAATTTATTGTCATCAATCAATGATATATTGCTAAAATTTTTACCTAACTTAATAAAAATTTTTTCCCCCAAATTTTCACTAATTAAAAGATTAGATCCTGCTCCTAAAACATGTTTTTTATATTTTGGTATTATTTTTAAAAAACTTATTAGCTCTTTTAAATTTTCTGGTTTAAAAAAAACCTTTGCTGAACCACCAATATTCATCCAATTCAAATTTTTAAGAGAGAAATCAAATTTTAGATTAGAATTGTTTTGATCTTTAAAGATTTTAAATTCTTGCATGTTCATTTTTTAAGAAAATTTTTAGTTCTTTTAACCATCCAGATATTGATCCAGCACCCATTCCAATTACAATTTCATTTCCTTTTAAATTGTTTTTAAAGAAATTTACAAGGTCTTGTTTTTGATTTATCATAATTACCAACGCTTTTGAATTTTTTGATATATCTCTAGCAAATTTTTCATATTTAAATTTCAATTTAATTTTTTCACCTGCTTTAAAAACAGGGCATAATAATACTTGATCTGAATTTTTAAATGATTTGCTAAAGTCACTACTTAAATCATTTAGTCTTGAAATTCTGTGTGGTTGAAAAATAGATATGACTTTTTTGTTTGAATAGCTTTTTTTTACACCATTTAAAACCTCTTTAATTTCAGTTGGGTGATGAGCATAATCATCAAAAAAAGTTACGCCATTAAAATTAAAAACCTTATTAAACCTTCTTTCGACCCCTTGAAAATCTTTGAGGCTTTTTTTTATTAAGTTTGTAGTTATTCCTATATGAGAAGTTAATGCAAATGCTGCAGCAGCATTACTTATATTATGAAATCCAATCAAGGGAATTTCTATATTTTTAATACTTATCTTTTTTTTATTTGGTATCTTAATAATTAGATCAAAAATTGATCTATTTGATTTGTACTTTATATTTGAAATTCTAAAATTAGAACCTTTGTTAACACCATAAGTAAAATAGTTTTTAACAAGATTTTTTTTAAGTAAGCTTCTATTATTGACATCATCGATACACAAAAATGTTTTGCCAAAAGATGGGACGTTTGAAATAAATTTTGCAAAATATTTTTTTAAATTATCCTCAGACTTATAAAAATCCATATGTTCTCTATCAATATTAGTAATAATAGAATAAGTGAATGGAACTTTTATAAAACTACCGTCAGATTCATCAGACTCGAGCACACACCATTCACTGTTCCCAAGTTTAGCTGAACTGTTAATTGAATTTATCACACCTCCATTTATTATTGTAGGATCTAATTTTGCTTTTGAAAAAACACTTGCAATTAATGAAGTCGTAGTAGTTTTTCCATGAGAACCTGCCACAACAATATTTTTTTTAAGCGAGGTCATGTGTGCAAGCATGTCTCCCCTTTTATAAATTGGTAAATCTTTTTTCTTGGCTGCGTTTAACTCAATATTATTATTTTTAATTGCTGAGGATATGACTACAATATTAGCTTTGTTTAGGTTAGAAATTTTATGTTTTGTAAAAATTTTAATCTCACTTTTCCTCAATCTTTCTATATTTTTATTTATTGAAATATCACTTCCCTGTATTTTGAAACCAAGTTGATTCATTATTAATGCTAATCCACTCATACCAATGCCTCCTATACCAATGAAATGGATTGTTTCTTTTTTTCCTAGATTAATTTTCATAAAAAGTTCGCTCTATCATATTAAAGTTTTCAGTCCATAATTCTTCAAAAATAAAATTGCTCATTTTTTCTACCTTGTGTTCCAACATTTTTTTGTTCTGAATATTTTCTATATAAAATTGATAGAAATAGTTTTCAAAAATTTCATGTTCATTAATAAGCCAACCAAAATTTTTATCCACATAAAACTTTGCATTAAAATATTGATGATCATCTTTTGAAAATGGAAAAGGAATTGCTAAAAATGGGATTTTTAAGGAAACAAGTTCTGATAAAGTTGATGCTCCTGCACGTGTAATTGCAAAATTACATAACGACATAATTTCACTTAATTTATCTTCAAAAGTAAAAACTTTATTTTCAATACTGTTTTCTTGATAAAAATTTTTTATATATTCTTCGTTAGATTTGCTAGTTTGGTGATATATAGTTAAGTTTATTATCTTTGAGATTTTTAAAATATCTTTAAGAAAAATAGTGTCTAATTTTTTTGCTGTTTGACTTCCTCCAATTATTAAAATTTTTAATCCATTATTAGATGAAAAAGTTTTTTTTTGTTTCAAAAATTCTTTTCTGACTATGGGTTTGATTACTTTAAGTTTATGTGAAAATTTTGAGGGTAAATTTTTTAAATTATTTTCATACGCAAAAATTTTTTTGCAAAATCTTAACAATAATAGATTAGATCTCCCAATTACTAAATTTGGTTCAAAAAGGAATATTTTAATATTTAAAATTTTTGCTGCGAGGCAGTGCGGAATACTCATGTATCCGCCTGTAGATAATAGCAATTTTGGATTTTCTTTTTTTAGAAAAAATAAGGATTTTAAAAATGAAACAATTAAAAAAAAAGGAAATATTATAATACTTAAATTTTTTTTAAATTGTGGGATATGAATTTCACTCACGTTGTAATTTTCTTTTTCAATGAAATTTAGGCCTCTTTTATCTGAAATTATCTTTACTTTAAATTTTTCCTTAAAATAATCATAAAATACCTTAGCTGGAATAACGTGCCCACCTGTCCCACCAGTGCTTATTATCATAGAACTCATTTATTAATTTTTCTCTTTGTTAAATTTAAAATTATTCCTATTAGTATTGAAGAACCAATTATAGAGGAACCTCCATAACTAAGAAATGGCAAAGTCATTCCTGTTGTGGGTAAGAATCTAATATTTACTCCAATATGAACTAAAACTTGAAAAAGAATTAACAATACAGAGCCTACAAGTATTAATTTGAAACATTCATTTTCTATAGTTGATACTTTTTTGAAAACTCTAAAAATAAGACATAGAAATATTAGAATAATTCCTATTATTGATATTATTCCAAATTCCTCGGCTATAACGGCAATAACGTAATCTGTATGAGCCTCTGGCACTCTAACATTTAGAGTGCCTTCTCCAATACCTTTTCCAAAAAAACCCCCATTCATAATTGCTTCTGATGCTCTCTCGGACTGATAATTTCCTTTGGAGGTTACATCAAAAAATGATTCAATCCTAAATTTTATATAATTCAATTTCGGGATAAGATTAATCATCAGAAACAAAGTGCATAGACCAATTAATATAAAAAGTATTAAAAATATAAGATTTATACCTGAAACAAATATGAGACTTAACCAAAGACATAATACTAATAATGTTTGACCAATATCTGGCTGCAAGAACAATAAAAGGATAATTGGAATGATAGCAATCAAACTAAAAAAATATCTTGCATACTTATTAGAATATTTTTCAGATGTAAGTATCATTGACAGTATGATTATTAAAAATGGTTTAAGGATTTCGATTGGTTGAAACCTTGGGAAAAAGAATATATCTATCCATCTTTTAGAACCCTTAACTTCTACACCAAAAATTGGAACTAAAATAAGCGTACAAAATATTAATATGAAAAATGCTAATGATAATTTATAGAAGGTTTTTTCTTCAAGTAAGGAAAAAAAGAAAATTGTGAATATTCCAATCAAAGTGTAAATAAATTGTTTAAAAAAAAAATAATAACTTGTTGTCTCAAGTTTGGTAGATGCAATTAAAGAAGTTGAAACAAGTGAAAAGAAAATACCTAAAGAAATTAATAAGATTACTAAAAAAAATAAAAATTTATCTATATCTTTCCACCAATTATATAACGAAAAATTCATATCTTATTTTTTCCTGTTAATACCAATTTTTCTTAATTGAGAATTGAAATATCTTCCCCTTTCCTCGAAATTTTTGAAATTGTCAAAAGAAGCTGAGGCGGGACTAAAAAGAATAATTTTTTCCTTTGGTTTTTGTTCCTTTTCAAGGTCAATTTTGATTTTCTTAAGTGCGGAAATCATGTTATCAAACTTTTGACAACGGACTTTATCCTTAAGTTTTTTTGCAAAAAAATCAGAATTTTTTCCAAATATATAGGCCCTTAAATTAAAACAACATTTTTTATTCAAAGTAAATTTATCTCCTTTTTTGGGTAATCCTCCTAAAATCCAGAAAGTTTTCTTCTTGGCGTCTATAAGCTCTTGGGTAGAGGAAAAGGAGGTTGATTTTGAGTCATTAATTACTTTAATCTTTTTATAATTAATCACAATTTCATTTCTAAATCTTAAAGCTTTAAATTTATTTAATGTAGGTATAATCTTTTTCAAATTAATTTTTAAAAAATTGCAAATATTAAAAATAAAGACAAGATTTTTTTGATTTACACTATTATTTAGATAATTATTTTTAATTAATTTTTGAAACTTCAAATAAATTTTTTTGTCAACTTTTAAAACTTTTGAATTAATCTTTTTTTTATTTAATATTTTATCAACAATTTTATTTTTGTTTTCTATAAAAGCGCAAGAACTTTTATTTTGCATTGCAATAAGTTTTATTTTGCTTTTGACATAATTTTTGAAATTACCATGTCTTTCTAAATGATCTATCGAAACATTTAAAATCACTGCCAAATTGGTTTTATAAAATTTGCTATATTCGATTTGATAAGAAGAAGCTTCAACTACAAATAATGTTTTTTTGGAAAAATGATAGTTTGATAAAATCGATTTTCCAATATTACCCACTAATTTCGTATGAATTCCTTGAGATTTAAGAACCTGATATAAAAGTTTGCAAGTTGTTGATTTTCCGTTTGTTCCTGTGATTGTGATAAAAAAATTTTCTGGAAAACTTTTATAAAATACATCCAAATCAGAGATGATCTTTTCTTTATTTTTTATTATCTCATTCGATAATAAACATTTTCTATAGTTTACCCCGGGACTTAATAAAATGTAGTCAAAATTATTTACTTTATCACTGCCTCTGATAAACTTTTTGTTAAAAGGAAGATTCTTTAGAAGTAAATTATCGTCAAATACTTTTAAATTATTTTTTTTTTTCAAAAAGTTAAAGGCTGATTTGCCAGTTTTACCATATCCATAAATAAGAATTTTTTTATTTTGAAAGAATACCTTTGAAGATTTCATCTTAATTTTAAAGTGGCTAAACCAATCATCGCCAAAATAAGAGATATAATCCAAAATCTTACGACTATTGTAGACTCAGCCCAACCTTTTTTTTCAAAATGATGGTGAATTGGCGCCATCATAAAAATTCTTTTACCTGTTAGTTTGAATGAAATTACTTGCACAATTACTGAAATTGCTTCTAATACAAATAGTCCACCAGTAATAGCTAACACTATCTCATGTTTTGTTGTTACTCCAATTGCACCTAAAGACCCACCTAAAGCCAATGAGCCTGTGTCTCCCATGAATATTTTAGCAGGAGGCGCATTAAACCATAAAAAACCAATTGATGCTCCGATTATTGCTCCACAAAAAACTGCAACTTCTCCTACACCCTCTATGTAAGGAATTAATAAATAGTCTGCAAAAATTACGTTTCCTGACACATAACTTATAAAACCAAAACAGCCCGCAACAAGTATAACAGGAACAGTAGCTAATCCATCCAAACCATCAGTTAGATTTACCGCATTAGAGGATCCAACAATGACAAACAAATAAAAAGGTATAAAAAACCACCCTAAGTTAATTACTAAATTTTTAAAAAATGGAAAATACAAATTTGTTTTAATATCAGAATCTATAAATTTATAAAAAATAATTAATGAAATTAGACAAAGAAAAATTTGAATTAATATTTTTAATTTTGAAGAAATCCCATTTGAATTATCATCTTTAATTTTTTTATAATCATCGAATGCCCCTAAAATTCCAAAAGATAAAGTGATGAATATTAATAACCAATTATATGGATTTAATAAATCAGCCCACAAAAAAATACCTGTAAATAAACCTATTAATATTAATACTCCACCCATAGTTGGTGTTCCAATTTTTTTGATCAAATGATCTTCGGGCCCATCAGAGCGAATAGGATTTGTAATTTTTTTTGATGAAAATAAGTTAATAAACTTATCTCCTATTAAAAAAACTATGATCATTGCAGTAATCACAGCTAGACCTGTTCTCACAGTTAAAAAATTGAAAAAATTAAGGAATGAATATGTATCCGAATAGCTTGTAAGTATATTATATAACATTGTTACAAATTTTTTATTATTTTATTTAATCCAGTTGAGTTAGATCCTTTTATCATTAAATAACTGTTATTAGGTAATTGTTTTTTTATCAAATTCAAAATCTCTAATTTATTGCTCAATATTTTGCCTCTCATTTGTGGTTTTAATTTGTTAAATGTATGTTTTGTAAAGTTGCCATAAACATAAGTTTTATTTATGTCTGACTTATTAATATATTTTGCAATTTGAATATGAAGTTTTTTTGAAAATTTTCCTAATTCAAGCATGTTTCCAATCAAAATAAATTTTTTATTACTACCCTTATATTTTTTGTCAAATCTTTCTAATGCAAATTTAAATGAAAGTGGATTTGAATTATAACTTTCATCAATTATAGTTAAATTTTTTTTTCCTTTTTTATACTTTATAATAGAGCCTCTACTCTGTGAGATTTTAAAATTTAAAAATAAATTAAAAGGTAATGCATCTATATTAAAATAATTAGAAATAATACTTAGTGTAGATAAAATATTTTCTTTGAAATTTATTAAATAATTAGGAATTTTAAAAAATTTTGTTTCACCCTTTATCAAAAATTTACATAAAAATTCATTTTTAATTTTTTTTCTGCCAAGATAAACAATATCAGCTAATTTTTTTTTTTTACTGAAAGTAATAATATTTAAATTTCTCATTTTTGCTTTTGAAATGAAATAATTACAGTATTTATCGTCTTTATTTATGATCATTACTCCTGAAGGAAAAATATTATTTATTATTTCACCCTTAGCTTTTGCAATCTCATCTAGACTCTTAAAATTCTTAATATGAGCGTATGAGATATTTGTTATTAAACCAAGATTAGGTCTTATTAGCTTTGTTAAAGTGTCAATTTCTCCTTTTTTATCCATTCCTACTTCTAAAACTGAGAACTTTGTCGATTGAGGTGAGTTTATAATACTTAAAGGCACACCGTATTTATTATTAAAGGAATTTTTTGAATAATGTGTTTTATCTAATTTATTTAGACAAAATCCAGTTAAGTCTTTAACCGATGTTTTTCCAGCAGATCCAGTTATTGCAATATTATTACTGTCTAAAGACTTTCTATAAACTGAGCTAAATTTATTTAGTTTCTCGAAAGGATTTCTACTAAATATATTTCTGGAATTTTTAGATTTCTTATTTGTAATTGCTAAAATTGCATTATTTTTTATCGCCTCAATTCCAAATTTGTTTCCATCAAATTTTTGACCCTTCACCCCAAAAAATACTGAATTTTTTTTAACATCTTTGGAGTTTAAAGACACTGAGTTTATTAGAGTTCTTTTATTTAAAATTTTATTATTGAAAGTTTCAATTAATATATTTGTTTTAAGGGAATTCGATAATAAATTATTCTTTTTTCTAATAGCTTTAATAATCTCTAATTTATCCGAAAAAAAAAGTCTTTTTTTATATTCTTGATAATTTTCGTGTCCCTTTCCAGCAACAATTAAAACATCACCTGAGTTTAATTCACTAACAGCTTTTGAGATAGCATGAGCCCGTGAGGAAATTTCAACATATTTTTTTTTCTTAATTTTCCTTTTAATCTGGTCTCTTATGACATTAGGGTCTTCAAACCTTGGATTGTCGTCAGTTAAATATATTTTATCACAATACTTGTTTGCAATACCTCCCATTAAAGGTCTTTTACTTTTATCTCTATCCCCTCCACATCCAAATACTAATGAAATTTTACTTAAAGGGAAATCTTCTTTTATATTTGATATTACTGTTTTTAAAGCATCTGGAGAATGTGCATAATCAAGTATTACTCTTGATTTATTCTTTAGTTTGCCAATCTGCTCTAGTCTTCCATTTATAGGTTTAATCTTACTTATATTTTTTAGAATGGTATCAATCCTTATGCCTGATAGATATGCAGCCAAAACTGCAAAAAGTAAATTTTTAATCTGAATGCTGCCAATTAGATAAGAATGGAATGAATAATCTTTTTTTAAAATACTAAAAACAATTCTTTTCTTATCATTGATTTTTTGGATTTTTTTCAAGTTAATGAAGGAATTTTCACTACCTATTTTGTAAATCTTCAACTTCTTTTTTTTTGAAATCTTTTTAAGGTCTTTTTCTTGGGATATTCCATTTTCAAAAATTATATTCCCCTTATTAAGCAACAATTTATCAAAAAGAATAAGTTTAGAATTAAAATAATCTTTAAAAGTTTTATGATAATCTAGATGATCCCTTGACAAGTTCGTAAACAATGCAGTTTTTAAATTTAATCCATCCAATCTATGTTGTTTTAAACCATGGCTTGATGCTTCTATAATTACGTTATCAATATCAAAATTTTTTAATTTTTGTAAAATTTGATGCATTTTGATTGGATCTATTGTTGTATTATTTGTCTTAAATTTAATTTTTTTTGAAAAAACACCTAAAGTTCCTATGGCAGCAACCTTTTTTTTACTTAGAGACAATATTTGATAAAAAAAATTTGCAATTGATGTTTTTCCATTTGTGCCAGTTATAGCGATAATATTTTTAGGTTTTTTTTTATAAAAATTGTTTGCAGCCTCTGCTAATGCTTTTCTTGGATTTTTATTTTTAATAAATAAAATTTTTTCTTTATTAAATCCCTCAAAGTTTAGATTTGAAACAATAATTTTTGAGCCATTTTTTATAGCGTCTTTAATATAATTATTTCCTTTTAATTTATTTCCTTGGATAGAAAAAAAAATATCATTCGGTTTACAACATAAGCTATTGAATCTAATATTATTAAATTTTACAGATTTGTACGCTGGTTTAATATTTTTAATTAATTTACCCAATAACATTTTTTTAAATTCTTAGTATTTTGTGGCTAAAATAGGTCCTATTTTTTCTATTATTTTTGCTGCTACCTCTACTGAAGTCCAGCCTGCGGTATTGAAGGGTGTGCCAACAAATGAGCCAGGTTTGTTTCTATAATTATAAACATAATTTTTGGATAATTTAGTATCTTCCAACATAACAATAAAAACATACTTTGGTTCATTTATTGGGAAAATTGACGCAAAAGTATTTATTTTTTTTTTAGTATATTTTCCGTTTTCAACAATAAGTGCGGTACCTGTTTTTCCCCCAACATTATATCCTTTCACATCAGCCAAACTTGCTGTTCCCTCTGTTACTACTCTTCTTAAAATTTGATTTATTTTTAAACTTACATCTGTACTTAAAACTCTCTTTTTTTTTGTATAGCCAATATTTTTATCTTTGATCAAGGTTGGTGTAATATCATATCCACCGTTTGATATTATCGCATAGCCTTTAGCAAGCTGTATGAGTGTAGTTGTAATACCATGGCCAAAAGAGACAGTTAATAGTTTACATTTTCCCCAATTAAAAGGTATAGGTTTTCCAATCTCTGGAATATCAAATTCAATATCACCTAGAATACCAATTCGAATTAAAAAATTTTTAATCTTATCGACACCTAATTTTTGGCCTATTTTTACAGACCCTATATTTCCAGAATTAATCAAGATCTCTTCAACCGATAAATTTTGTGATAAATCTTCATCATATTCAGAAATAGTTCTGCCGCCACAATAAATTTTTTTTTCAAGATTATTAAACATATCTTTTGGTTCAATTAATTTTTCATCAAATCCTGCTGCTATTGTAAATGTCTTAAAAACTGATCCAAATTCATAGACTCCTTTAGTTGCTCTATTAATATATTTTTTATCAGAAATATTTTTTCGCAGATTAATGTCAAAATCAGGCAAAGATACCAACGATAATATCTCTCCACTATTAATATTCATTAGAATGCCTGCGCTTCCAACATTTTTGAAAATTTTTTCAGAATTAAGAAGTTCTTGTCTAACCAAATATTGAATTTCTTTGTCTAAAGTCATAATTAGTGGCTTAGTGTTTGTTTTAAGATAATTGTCAAAACTTTTTTCAATACCTGAGACTCCAAAATTTTCATCATCTATCTGGCCTACCGTATGTGAAAACAAATTGTTATCCGGATAAATTCTTGTCACTTTTGGTTCAAGAACTAAAGACTTCTCACCTAATAGTTTAATCTCTTCAGATTTTTGAGGAGTGAGTTTTTTTTTCAAATAAAAAAACTTATTCTTCTCAATATTATTTTCAATTTTTTCAAAGTCAAATTCAGGAAAAGTATACTTTAGTTTTAACAAAAATTTTTTTTTATCATTAATTAATTTTGGTTTAACTCCGACATTGTAAGTTATCACTGATTTGCCAATAAAACTCCCATCAATATCAACAATATCAGCACGATAATTTTTAATTTGGTTTACCGTTTGATATGTTTTTTTTGGAGTACTCGATCCTAAATATGCAATCTTAGTTGAATAAAGTAAAAATATAAAAAGAATAAAAAAAAACAAGAATGCAACTCTATTAAAAGAAACTATCTTTTTTTTTTCAGAAAATTTAAATTCATCGTTATTTTCAATTATATATAATCTTTTTTTATTATTATTCATTAAATTCAACCTTTTTAATATCTTTTGGATTTAATGGAAAAAATTTATCCTTAAATAATTTTTCTTTTAATCTAATCAATCTTTCTGGGTTACTTAAATAATCATTTTCTAAAAGCAAAAAATTTAATTTTTCCTCTAAAATTTTCACTTCTTCCCCGAGTATAAATATATTTTTTTCTAATTGTCTTGTGGATGATTTAACGATTGATGTTGTGATGATTAGACAAACAATGCAGAAAAAAATTATATATTTTTTCATAATTTTTCAGATAACTTTTCAATATTTAAATAATTTTTAAATTTCAAAAATACATTCTTATTATTTTCGTATATATCAATTTTCTTAATTGCTCTTAATTTTGCAGATCTAGATGGTGGATTTAATTTTAATTCCTTAGAACTTGGCACGATAAGTTTTTTCGTTATAAGACTAAATGCCTTTTTTGTTAATTTTTTCTCTGGTAAGTACCTAGAGACTTTATCTTGCTTTGAAAGATGATTAAAAAAAAATTTACAAATCCTGTCCTCTAACGAATGAAACGACACTGTTAATATAATTCCATTTTGACTGACAATGTTTGCAGACTCTTTTAAACCTCTAGTGAGTTCACTTATTTCTTTGTTTACAAAAATTCTTAAAGCTTGAAAAACTTTAGTTGCTTGGTTAGTTTTTGTATAATAATTTTTTTTTGTACTTTTAACTATATTAACCAAATCCTGAGTATCTAAATTTTTTTTTTGTCGCTCAAATACGATTTTTTTGGATATAAGTTTTGATTTTTTTTCTTCACCGAAATACTTAAAAATTTGCTCTAATTCTTTTTGATCTAACTTGTTTATTGCGTCTTTTGCAGAAAAATCATTTAGCCCCATTTTCATATTAAGTTCACCTTTGCTATCAAATGATAGACCTCTTGAGAGATCTTTGATTTGATTTAGAGAGTAACCTAAATCAAAAATTATACCTTTGACTTCACCATCAATTTTCAAGTCCTTTATTTGGCTAAACCTTATATTGTGAAAAGAAAATCTGTCTTCAAACTTTTTTTTTAAATCTGAAGCAATTTGTAGCGAGTTTTCATCCCTATCAATAGCTATTACTTTAGTGTTTGGGTATTCTAATATTTTTTTTGAGTAACCACCTTGACCAAACGTACAATCTATAAAAGTGCCACCATTTTGAGGGGTAATAATATTTATAACTTCATTTAGAAGTACCGGATAATGTAAAGTTTTTTCCGGTAAAATAGTGGCACTCATTTATTTTTTCGAAGACCATTAATTTTTTTGTCTTCTTAAAAATGCTGGTATTTCAAGTTCGTCTTCTTCGTCTGTATCACTGTCCTCATTTATATTTGCCTCATGATCTGAGTTTATACTTTGTCTCTCATCAAATAATTGAGGATCTTCTGCATCTAAATTGAAGTTTTCAAGTCCATTAGATTCATCGCTTGAAATATTTGCATCATTATCGTTTAAAATCAGTTTTTCATCGAGAGAACTCTCCTCGTTCTCGGATTCACTTGTAATAGAATTTTCTACTGCCATTTTCTCATCTAACATAGAAGACATCAAATCATTCTCTGAGACTTTGACATCATTCGTTTGTATTTTTAGTGCATTAGCTCCACTAGTGGATAATCCTTGATTCATTTCATAAGAGTAACTTGGTCTCAAATTTGAAAAATCTGAATAGCCTGGATTTCGGTTCTGAATTCTATGGACCATATTTATAACTGACTTTGATTCAGGTTGTTGTCCATCTAATGAGGTTGCAACAATTGATACTCTTAATCTTCCTTCTAAGGAAGGATCAATTATACAACCTTTAATAAATTCAACTTCTGGATCAACCTCGGAAGTAATTTTTTTAACAACTTCATCAACTTCAAAAAGTTTTAGATCTTTGCCACCAGTAATATTTATTAATAAACCTTTAGCTCCTTTTAAAGAATAGTCATCAATTAAAGGATTACTTATAGCCTGTTCAGCAGCATTAATAGCTCTATTTTCACCTTCAGCTTCACCAGTGCCCATCATTGCTTTACCCATTGAACTCATAATTGACTCTACATCGGCGAAGTCTAAATTAACTAGACCAGGACGTACCATTAAATCTGTTACACTTTGAACACCTTGTAACAATACATCGTTTGAGAGTTCAAATGACTCTTCAAAAGTTGTTTTCTCGTTTGCTATTTTAAATAGATTTTGATTAGGAACTACTATTATAGTATCTACATGCTTTCTTAATTCTTCTAGACCTTGTTGAGCTCTTCTCATTCGAGATGAACCTTCATACAAGAAAGGTAAAGTTACGACACCCACTGTTAAAATATTAAGTTCTTTTGCCGCTCGCGCAATTACATGCGCAGATCCAGTTCCTGTTCCACCACCCATTCCTGCAGTTATAAAAACCATGTTTGATCCTTGCAAACAATTTACTATTTCATTTAATGACTCGTCTGCAGCCGCTTGACCAATATCAATTTTTGAACCAGCACCTAGACCTTTCGTTAAATTTAAACCAATTTGTATTTTTGCCTTAGCTTTGCTGTGAATTAAATCTTGTGCATCAGTATTTACTGCAACAAATTCAACGCCCTGTAATCCACTTTCGATCATTTTATTTATTGCATTTCCTCCAGCGCCACCTACACCTAAAACCAGTATTCTAGGTTTGAGCTCTTTTATCTCTGGTGTTTTAAAATTAATTGTCATTATGCCCCCCTCTTTATTAGTTTGTCTTTTTTTCCCATTTAAGACTTGATCTATTTAAATTTGATTTTTTGATAGCTTTCGTCTTAAATTTTTCAAATAATGTTGGTTCCCAAATTTGGAAGGTCTTGCCTAGACCAATAAATAAAATTCTTGTTTTAATTTTTGAATGTTGAAGAAGTTTTTTTGTTAAGGATATCCTGCCCTCTGTATCAAAAATTAAATTCACACTTTCAGATAAAATTGAAGTAGCAAAATAATCCTTTTTTTCTTCAAATGGATTTAAGTTATCAATTGCGTCTGATAATTTTTCAATTCTATCTTGGGGCCAAGCTTCTAAGCATTGTTGATTAAATGAAGGAAAACAAATTATACTATTAAATCCCAAACTGGATAAATGTGATCTAAATTGCGCAGGCACAGATACTCTCCCTTTTTTGTCTATATTGTTTTCGTACGTCGATAAAAACATAATCCATAATTAACCCATTTGGGTATTCATGGGAATATATGGGTTTTTAATGCAACCGTCAATACCTATAATATAAGTCTAATATTGAAAAGGAACATTTGAGAAACAAAATTTTTTTAGTGATTTGCTAGATAAGCTATAAGCCGGGTTCTGTCGTTTAAACTTATCATTTATCTAGGCCTTAAGTCGCCTTAAGGCTCAAGCAACTAACCCTGATGACTAGCCAAAGACTGCTTTTTGTTTTCACAATGTCATCTCTACTCAGTCTTGCTCCCAGTGGGGTTTTCCATGCGTTATCTGTTACCAAACAACCGGTGCGCTCTTACCACACCTTTTCACCCTTGCCTTGATGAGGCGGTTTATTTTCTGTGGCACTATCCCTGGGGTTTCCCCCGCCAGTCATTAACTGGCACTGTGTCTTTGTAGAGCCCGGACTTTCCTCTTTAAAAAACTTTAAAGCGATAAGTCACTTATCTAGCAGTTTTTTTTTATAGAATTTTACGGATTTTACAATCTTAATTTAAACCACATTTTACTAAGTTTTTTGCTATTTCTAAACACTCTTTATCAATTTTTCCATTAATTATTTTTGATCTGTATCTTCTTTGAAAAGCTTTTATTATAGATTTTAAATATTTAGATTGTTTTTTTTGCAGGCAATAACCTATTTTCTTTAAATAAAAGTAAAAAAGCTTAATTTCATTATTTGAAACCTCAATATTTCTTAATTTCGAAGTTTTTTTAGGTAAATTATACCAAATACCTATTTTATATTTAGATAAGTATTTCCACGGAAATTTTTCTCCAGGGTCTTTTTTTCTTTCAGGTGCTATATCCGAGTGGCCCAAAAAATTTTTAGTTTTTATGTTGTACTTTTTTTTTAAAATCTTTGTCAGGTAGAGAAGACTTTTTATTTGTTTTTTTGAGAATTGTGGGTAATGGTTTGAATGACCTGCATTTTGAATCTCGATACCTACTGATTTATCATTTAAATTACGATGTTTTCTCCAACAAGAAATACCTGCATGCCATGCAATATATTTATCTGGGACCATATTAATAATAATTCCACTTTTTTTTATAAAATAATGACAGCTTACTTTCGAATTTTTATTACTTAATCTCTTGATTGCATTATTTTCGGATTTCATACCAGTATAATGATAAATTAGATAAATAATATTCTTTGGATTTCTGGCAATTTTATCAAAATTTATTGAATAAATGGGTTTAATATTTTTCATTTTTTCATGTTTTTATTGGTTTTGGTGTCAAATTTCTGATTTACTTTGCATCAAGATATAATATACAGATTTTAAATGAAGAGAATATTAACAACTTTATTAACGCTAATGTTAATACAATCCTTAGTTGCACAAAAAGCTACTAGCGACGATGGTGATGCAAAAGATTGTTTCGAAAGTTTAAATAGAGCAACCTTTGCCTTTAATATGGGGCTCGATAAAGCAATTTTTAAACCTGTATCTAAAGGTTATAGAATGTTACCTTCCCAAATTAGAACTGGAACTAGTAACGCTTTGAATAATTTGTCAAATTTAATTACTGTACCAAATAATATACTTCAAGGTGATTTCCGTTCTGCTGCAAATAACAGTGTAAGATTTATTATTAATACCACCATCGGTATTGTGGGTATTTTCGATCCTGCAAATTCAATTGGATTTGAGAAAAGTGATAAAGAAGATTTTGGACAAACTCTTGGGGTAATGGGAGTTGGAGAAGGATGTTATTTAGTTTTACCAGTGCTGGGTCCCTCAACAGTTAGGGATACTGTTGGCTCATTAGTTTCAATAAGTGGTGGAGACGCTTGGTATAATATTACTGTAAAGAACGACACAAATTATGTAAATGAGTCAGATTATTATTTTTCAAAAGGGTTGTCGGGCGTAGATTTTAGAGCAAAAAACTTAGAGGCTTTTGATGCTATGGAAAAAAGTTCAATTGATTTGTATGCAACAGTAAGAAGTTTGTATCTGCAAGATAGAAAGAAAAAAATTAATAATTCGAATGACAAAACTGAAGCCATGGAAGATGGTGATTGGGATACTCTAGAAAATTAATAAAAATTTTAAATTATGAAGATTTTGAAAAACTTTGTTGTTTCAATAGTAATTCTATTTTTTTTGATAAATAACTCTTGGTCAAAAACTGCATCAGAATTTATTAATTCATTGTCGTCTGAGGCATCTAATATTTTGTCTAGCAAACTCTCAGAAGATGAAAAAATTATTAGATTAAAAGAAATAGGAGAACAGTCGGTCGATATAGAAGGTGTTGCTTTATACACTTTGGGCAAATACAGAAAAACCCTTAATGATAGTCAAAAAAAACAATATAAAGAACTTTTTAGAAATTATTTTTTAAAAAGTTTTTCAGGTCGTTTAGTAGGATATACTGATGCTAAAATAGCAGTCTTATCTGAAGAAATCAAAAATGAGAAATATACAATTGTTTATTCAAAATTAATTGGAACTTCAGAGAGACCAGAGGTCAAAATAGATTGGAGAGTTTACACAAAAGATCCTGAAAACCCTTTAATCAGAGATTTAGTTATTGAGGGGTTAAGTCTAGCACGAACACAGAAAGAAGAATTTAATTCTATAATAGCTAATAACGATGGAAATATTGAAGCTTTATTTGAGAATTTAAATAAATTTATAGAAAATTAATAATCATTTTATTTTAATTTATATTGTCGATTTAATTTCATTCTGACGTATTAAAGTTTATTATACGTTTTTAAAATATGGATAAATTTACAATAGTAATTCCTGTTTACAATGAAGCAAAAAATTTAAGAATTCTTATCCCTAAGATTTACAAAGAACTTGAAAACGTAAAATTTGAACTAATTATTGTGGATGATAGTTCTAATGATGGAACATCTACGACTCTAAAAAGATTTAAAAAAAAAAATTTTAAACACATAATCAGAAAAAAAGAGAGAGATTTATCAAAATCATGTATAGAGGGGTTTAAAAAAGCAAGTTCTAAATATATAATTGTTATGGATGGTGATTTACAACATAAACCTAGTGATATAAAAAAAATTTTTTATACATTTTTCGGGGGTAATCCAGATTTTGTTATTGGCACTCGCGATTTATTTAAAAAAAAAAAACATAACCTTAATTTCTTAAGGCTTTTCGCATCAAGGATGCTAATATTACTAGTAAATTTTTTATTAGGTAGAAAAACATCAGACCCAATGAGTGGTTTTTTTATGTTCAAAAAAGAGGTTTTTATCAAATCTCAAAAAAAATTGATCAAAAAAGGCTATAAAATATTGTTAGATCTAATTTACGTTAAAAATCAAAGAGTTAAGATCATTGATGTTAATATAAATTTTGACAGCAGAATTAAAGGTAAAAGTAAAATGAGTTTAAAAATTGTAATGGATCTAGTATCAATGATTTTAAAAAAATTTTATTCACAAATTTTATTTTGATTGGTGGGCCCGCCAGGACTCGAACCTGGGACCAATACATTATGAGTGTACTGCTCTAACCAACTGAGCTACAGGCCCTAAAGAGGCAATTATTTATTTATATCAATAAACTTACTCTTACAAGTATAAAAAATAAATTGATTTAATTTTTAATAATAAATTTAATAGCAACCTGTGGGTGGAATGTTATATCTATAAAGTCTCTGTTAATTAAGTAAGGCAAAATATATAACTCACAATTTTGATCAATAAATCCGAAATTGAAATTTACATGCTCGCATTTTTGAAATTTTACCTTGGTTGTAGTGTTATCTTTAAATTTTAGATCAATTGTTTGTGTCCCCTCATAAAGTCTTTTGTTATTAAGTACATTTTTCATTTTGTAAATACCAAATCCACCAAAAGCAGAATAAACATTAATTGGGTCTTGATTAATGTTAAATGAGTAAGTTTTTTTTTTTATGTAATTGTCATTTACTTCCTCTAAAATTTTAGGACTAGTTTGATCAATGGGGTAGAGTTTGGTGCATATATTCTGAAGGATTTCTGCCCAAAAATCGTTTTTACAATATTTTTCATCTCTTAAGGCCCACATATCGTAATAAGTGCCCAATTGATTTGCAAAAATACCTGCAATATTTTTTTTTGAAAATAAAAACTCTAAGGATTTTGAAATATTTTCGTTATTTATTCTATATTCTCCAGTATCATCACAATCTAAGATTACCAATAAGTCACAATCACGAAGGTCAGGTTCACTTTTAATTTTTTCAATTATTTTATTTCTAGCTCTTTCTAACCTTTCGCCCCTTGTTTTATATTGATCTAAATTATCATCAAACAAGTAATAACAATTTGGATTTTTTTTTGATTTTAATATTTCTCTAGTTCTATCTTTTGAGCCATTTTCAACAATTATTTGATAACTCTTTTCAAAAAGTGAAGTATAATAATCTATATTACTTAGTGTTTTCTCTAAGTATTTTTCACAATCTCTTGCACATCCCGCAAAAACTACTTTTTTATTTTTGAAATCGTTATTAAGCATATTAATGTTTAATTCATTTACCCAATCATTAAGTTGATTTAAAATTGGTGGGCCGTGTTGGTTACGCTCCAACTACCCCTGCAATGTCAATGCAGTACTCTACTATTGAGCTAACGGCCCGAAATTAAACCTAAATATTTATTTCATTTTTTTGAAAAATATTAGTTTGTTTATTTACTGCATACATTAACGAAAAATTTATCATAAATAAAGTTATATTGAAATTATTAAAAAAAGCACCGCTCGGCAATAATGGAACAAAGTTAACCAATAAAAAAACCAGACAACCAGCTTGGATATAGTTTCTGCTGTCAACTATTTTTCTTATTATTCGAAACATTAGGTAGAAAATTATTGAAATTATTATTGTTGTTCCAATAATTCCATGTTCAGATAACATTTCTATATAAACTTGATGAGGATGAGTTAAGCACCAATATTCTTTATGGATGGAAATTTTTTTAGCATTACATGTCTCGACCCTATAATTCTTATTTCCTACACCAAGCCAAGGATTATTTTTAAAGACATGTATTCCTGACTTATAAAGTTTAAAATATAAATTATTTTCAAAAAAATATTCTCTTTTATCTTTTGTCTTTATTAAGTTATAAAATTGGTCAACATATCTAAATTTTACGTAATCCGAAAAACTTATTGTGAGAAAGAAAATTACAAAGATGGATAGAAAAATTAGAATTTTATTTTTGAATTCTACATAATCTATTATAGAAATAAAAATTAAAAATCCGATTAAAGCTTTCAAACCATTTGATCTTTCACCAGTCAATATTATTCCAACTAAACTAATTAAAACAATAAAAAAACCAAATATTTTTAAAATCTTTTTTGGTTTTAAGTAATTTAAAATGTAGCCTGACACTATAAAACAAAACCCAGATAAATATGCGCCAACTATAGGTTCAGTTCTAAAAAAACTTATAACTCTTTCAGGGTTAAGTTGGGGAATTCCATCAATTTCTGATCTTCCAAATCCAAGTATGTTACTACCTGTAAATCTCTCAATGTATACATCCATTAAAACTACAAAAAAAATTGTTGTCCAAATTTTTAAGATATTAAAGTTTTTTTCATTGATAAAAAAAATATAATTCACTATTAAAAAAAAAAGAATAAATCTTACGAATCCAAAATTTCTATAAATTCCCGATGTTATATCAACCGAAATTAATGAATTAAATATTAGATAAAAGTATAGAATTACTAAAAAAAATATAGGTTTAAAATCATTTATCTTAATATTACTTTTGGAAAAATAAATTAATACAAAGCACAAGCCAAGTAAAACAGTATTGATCAATGAAAAACTCGAGCCAATTATTATTGAAATAGGTAAAATAGAAAATAATATTATTGGTAAACTAATTTTTATGTTGTCTGCAAATTTCATTTAAATCCTGTACATGCTATTCTTTTTGATTTATGAACTGTATTCAGGTCTTCCTTAATTATTTTAACATTTTCAAAAATATTTTCAAAAAATTTAGGTCTTATGGTATCAAATATCAATATGGACTCTTTTTTCATCACTTTTTTAAGATAATCTGAATATATTTGAAAATCATAATGGTAATCTAATGAATAGATGGAAAATATTACATCAAACTTATTTGTTGGAAAATTTTTTTTATCAGAGTCGAATATTTTATATCGTTCTTTTGATATTTCATTACTTTTAAGAAAAAAATTTAGTTGGTTTAGGTCATTGTATGCCTCTCTGTTTAAATTGTCCCAACCATATTTTACCTTATTAGATACATAATCTTTTTCTATAAAAGAAATATGTGAATTAGTTATAGACCTTAGAATTAAAAGCTCCAAACCACCAATACCAGCACCAATACTTAAAAAAAATTTTTTTCCTATAACAAACTCATTTATGGTATTTAATTCTTTTATCATTACATCCATATAATTTTCTGAAATCTTTTGGACATCAATTAAATATTTTGAAAAAATTTTTGAAAATAAGTATCTTCCAAATATTTTTCTTACTTTTTTCAATTTATCATCAGCAAGTTCTATTCTTTGTAACAATGCAAGTTGTGCTAAATTCCTATTTAAATTAAAAGGCTTCATCTATTTATTATTTAAAATATAATTTAGCTTTTTATAGTGATTGAACATTGTAAAATTCGAACATTTTTTTTTGGCTAATATTTTTTTTTCTAAAATAGTTGCATCATTCAATTTTTTAAACTCTATGAGTTTTTTACATAATTCATCTTTTTCATTATTGTTGAAAATTAAACCTCCTAAACCATTATCTAAAAACTCCTCAGGCCCGTTTTTACAATTACTTGAAATAATAAAATTATTACAAAAAGAGGCCTCAACCATTACAAATCCTACCTCTTCCCAAAGTGAGGAGAGAATAAAGCACTTAGAATTTTTCATAATATGATAAATATTTTCTTTATAATTTTGCAATTTTATGTGGTTGGATAAATTTAATTTTATTATCTCATCTTGCATTTTTTTTTTAAGTTCACCTTTTCCAACAATAAATAGCTTTTCGTCTGGGTGTAACTTCGAAAATTTTCCAAATTCTCTTATCAAATAAATATAGTTTTTTTGTCTAGTAAATCTTCCTGCTGATAAAAAAAAATTTTTTTGTATCTTTCCGGAATCTTTAAAATCGATTTTATTTTTTTTTTGAATTAAATCTTTTACATTTATTATTGCATCAAATAAGGTCTCAACTTTTTCATCTTTAAATATATTTTTAGTTATCAAATCGTTTTTTAATTGTTCAGTAGGACAAGTAATTTTGAAAATTTTATTTTGCGATTTTATCCACAGTTTTTTTCTTAATAAATTCATTTTCGGAAATCCAGAGATTCTTAAAATGACTTGTGTTTTAAGTTTGAAAAAGTTTAACAGAAATAAAGGTAAAGATGTGATTAAGTGAATAATTAAATAATCAGGTTTTTTTTTTTTAATTAATAATAATAGAGGAATTGAGGAAATTAAAAAAATGATGATATAAGAAAGTCTGCTTTTTAAGAAACCTTTTTTGGGTAATAAGTTATAATAATCAAAAGTGAGATTTTGTAATTTTACGTTATTTTGTTCTAAATACTTATAGTGACTACTCCATTCACCAAATACATTAATAATTGTTACATCGTAGTCTTTAGAATATTTTGCAAGTGATATTGCTGAATTCAACGTTGATTTAATAGTTCCAACTTTATCAAGACATGGAGACCAATACACAACACTTTTTTTCATTTCACTATTGTATTTCTATAATAAATAAATATCTTGTCTAGCATCTAATAACAAAATGAATGTTTTTTTACCAATTTAATAATGAATAATGATTTGATTGTTTTTATGCCTTCGATCGAAGGTGGGGGTGTTGAAAAAAATTTATTTTTAGTATGTAATCATTTGGTCAGACATGTTGCTAGCTTAAAAGTCGTTACTATCTCTAGAAAATATTCTAATAGATTTGATAAATCTATCAAAATAATTACTTTTAAGTCCAAAAAATGGGATAACCTTGGTAGAAGAATAAAGTACTTTCTTGCTTTACTACTGCTTATAAAAGAAATTTTTAAAAATAAAAGACCTATAGTATTTTCCTTTCAAGCTAACGTCTATTGTATTTTATTGTGTAAATTATTGTTAGTAAAAGTCATTGCGAGATCTAATACCGCACCAGTTGGATGGTCGAGAAATATATTTAAAAGAATAATTTTTAAATTAGTTTTAAAATTATCAGACAAAATTATGGTAAATAGTTTGGAATTTAAAAAAGATTTAAAAAGGGAGTTAAATATAAATGCTTCATGCATTTATAACCCACTAAATACAGAACAAATTAAGAAAAAATCTAAAAAAAAATCAATAAATATATTTAGTTCATCTAAAAAACTTAAGATATTAAACATTGGAAGGTTTACCGAACAAAAAGATCAGCTTACGTTCTTAAAATCATTAAACTTTATCAAAAAAAAAATAAAATTTGAGGCCTGTATAGTTGGGAAAGGTATTTTAAAAGAGAAGCTAAAAAATTATATTGAAAAAAATAATTTAAAAAAATCTGTAAAAATTATAAATTTCACAAATAATCCTTATCCATTGATTAAACAGGCTAACCTTTTTATATTAAGCTCTAAGTATGAGGGTTTACCAAATGTAATTTTAGAGAGTTTGGTTTTAAAAAAATTTGTAATTTCAAGTGATTGTCGTACTGGTCCAAAAGAAATTTTATTAAATGGTAAGGGAGGATTATTGTTCAATGTGGGTGATTACAAAAGCCTCGGTCTAAAAATTATTTATTTTAATGATAACAAAAAAAAAGCAAGGGCAATGCTCAAAAAGGCACATAGAGCCTTAAATAGATTTGATTTTAAATTAAATTTAGAAAAATATTTAAAATTAGTTGATTTAAAATAATGCAATAATTTTTTTTTATTATGTCGAAATTTATACTTAAAGATTACTTTAAAATTAATAATTTTGAATATTTTTCTTATTTTTGGCCCAATCTACCAAATTCTTTAAACCATCATCAATATTAGTATAATTATAATATTTAGTTTTTTTCTTTAGTTTATTATTGCATCCATGGGTTTTTAAAACATCAGCATTTAATTTTTTTCTTTTTTTTATAATAGGATTTCCAAACTGTTTTGTTAATTTACGAAGAATATACTTTATATCTACAGGTTTTCCCGAACAAACATTATATATTTCATGTTTTTTTTTTAAATTCATAAATAAAAGAATTTTTAAATTTTTAATCACGTCATTTATATAAGTAAAATCTCTATAATGATTTCCAAAGTTATTTAAAAAAAAAATTTTTTTCTTTTTTATTGAGGATATGAATTTCAATATCAACATATCTGGTCTTCCCCATTCACCATAAATTGTAAAAAACCTTAAACCTACAAATTTAATTTTATAATAATTGCTATATATTTCTGCAATTTCCTCATTATTTTTTTTGCTTAAAGAATAAGTATTTGTTGGGTGAATAGCTTGATTCTCTTTTAATGGAAAAGTTCTTTTTTCACCATAAACAGAGCTTGAAGACGCATAAAAAAATTTTTTCACATCGTTTAATCTTGCCAGCTCGATTAAGTTACAAAAACCAAGAATATTTGATTTTATGTACTCTCTTGGATTTTCTATTGAATATCTTACACCTGCCTGAGCTGCTAAGTTAAAAATTATATCAAATTTATTTTTTGCAAATATTTTTTCAATTGCTTCATAATTTGAAATATCTTTTTTGTAGAATCTAAAATTTTTATTTTTTTTTAAGATAGACAAACGCGATTTTTTTATAGAAGGTGAGTAATAATCATTTAAATTGTCGACTCCAAATATCCTAATATGCTTATTGACTAGATTATTACATAAATGAAATCCTATAAAACCCGCGCAACCTGTAACTAAAATCTTCATTTAATTATTTTTCTAAAATGTTTAAAAAACTTAAATACAGCTATTATAGTTATTATTAAAACATTTTGTTTATTATTATATCTAATTTTAAGTTCCTCAAAGAATAATTTTCTATAACTTATTTTACTCGAAAATCCTCCTCTTCTAAATATTCCGACTACTTCTTTTTTTTTTGTAGCGACACCATCCATTTTTTTGAGCACAATCATTCTGTAAAAATAGTCATAATCTGCATGGTATTTATATTTAATATTATATAATCCCACTTTTTTAGCTGATGATCTTTTGATGAAAAATCCAGTCGAATGACTAGTATAAAAACCCCATGAGTAAGTTATTTTTTTTGGATTATATCCATGTAATACACCCCAATGTTTTTTAACGCTGCCAAATATAAAATCTTTTTCTGGAAATTTAATTATATATTTTTTTATTATTTCCAATGCTTTTTTTGTGTACTTGTCATCAGAATTTAAAATTCCGATGTATTTGCCTTTGGCCAATAACATTCCTTTATTAAACGCATCATAAATACCTTTGTCTTTTTGGCTAACCCAGTAAGAAATTTTATTATTGTATTTTCTAATAATCTTTAATGTATTATCCGTTGATCCCCCATCAATAAGAATATACTCGTAATTATTTATTTTTTGTTTGAGGAGACTTTGTATTGCAGTTTCTAAATGTTTTTCTTGATTTAAAACAACTGTAATAATAGTAAAAAGAGGTTGGTTTTTAATCTGCTTTGTCAGATTTTTTCCACCTTCTAAATCATCATTTTTAAATCTAATTTTGTACAAATTTTTCATTTTATCATATAAATCCAATTTTAAATCTATCTTAATAATAGTTATCATAATATATATAAAAATTATAAAACTAATAATTATTTATAAATCTATGAAAACTAGTATCCTAAAAAATAAAAACTATGAAATTGAATTTTTAAGAGCAGTATCGGTTTTATTTGTAGTATTTTTCCATTTTAATTTATTTAATTTAGGTGGTGGCTTTGTTGGAGTAGATATATTTTTTGTAATTAGTGGTTATTTAATTACATCAATTATTCTTCAAGAGAGAAACTTTAACTTATATAAATTTTATCTCAAAAGATTAAGAAGATTATTGCCAATAATTCTTTTTACTGTATTGATAAGCATTATTGTTGGATTATTTATATTGTCTCCAATTCATCTGAATAGATTAATAACATCCTCTTTATTCTCAATATTTGGAACATCAAATTTATTATTTTTTTCTGAGGCCGGATATTTTGATCATGAAAAACTTTTTAAACCCCTTTTGCATACTTGGTCACTAGCAGTAGAGATCCAGTTTTACTTAATTTGGCCACTGATAATTTTATTAACTAAAAATTTATTTAAGACTAAAATTATTTATATTCTGTTATTAATTTTCATTTTTTCTATTTTGCTTTCAACACTTTACTCATCTAGAACAGATTCTTTTTTTTATTTTACGGGTTTTCGTATATATGAGTTTGTAGTTGGATCTATATTATTTTTCCTCATTCCTAAAACATGCCCAAAAAGAAGTATTATTTATTTCTTTCTAGGATTAAGTATAATTTTTTTTTCAGCGTTCTTTTTTAGTAGTAATTTTAGTTTTCCAGGAGCCTATGCTTTGGTTCCATGTTTTGGTGCCGCATTAATCATTTATTCAAGATTTTCTGACACGAAAAATTTCGGCAGATATTTAAAATCTAATAGCATTCAATTCTTAGGTTCAAAAAGTTATACCATTTACATGCTCCATTGGCCTTTTTTGATATTTTACAGCTACCAAAAAATGGGATCTATTTCATATTTAGAAAAAATTTTTTTAATAATAATGATAATTATTTGTTCAAACTTTATTTACAAATATTTCGAAAAACCCTTTAGATATTATAAAAATAAAAAAAAACTAAACTTCAACAGCTTATTATTTGGACTATTTTTATTTGTATTTACTACAATAATTTTTTCACAATATCTAATTGAAAAGAAAAATTTCAATTTCAATTATAATTCTTTTTATAAAGATAATATTATAAATACAACGCTTGATGGTGTTAAAAAAAGAAATCTAGAAGAGAGCCAAATTTTATCAAGACAAAATAATGAAAAAAAATTTTTTAATGGAAAAAAAAATAAAAAAAGAATTATGATTCTGGGTAATAGTCATGCATTTGATTTTTATATGGCTCTAAATACAATTGATTCTGTTAAGAATATTTATGATATTGATTATATAGATTTTGAATATCTATATTGTTTTAAAAGAAAAAATTTTAATGATAAAATAATAGATGTAATAAATTTTAAAATTTTGAATAGACGCAACAGTTGTGAAATTGTATTAAATGAAAAAAATTTTAATATATTAAAAGAAGTTGATAATTTGATATTAGGATCCAGATGGCCGATTAATACAAATTTTGGTCAGCTCATAGAATATTTTAAAAAATTTAATCCAAATATTATCATAGTAGGAAACGGACAAAAATTTTATGATGTTCCAACACTCTATTTTAAAAGAGGAAATGAAGTAAATAAGTATGCCCAAAATTATAATAATGATCTAGCTAAGATAAATGAAAAAATTGAATCTGAAACAAAAATTACTAAAGCTCGTTTTTTTGACAAATCATTACTGAATTGTAATCCAAATTGTGTTGTATTTATTAATGATATATTACTTTATTCAGATCAAGATCATTGGTCCTACGATGGAGCAAGATACTTTGGAAAAAAAATAGAATTTTTGAAGTTTCAAAAATTATTGAAATAATTTATGTTTTAAAATGTAAGATTCTATATATTCTCATTAAAAACCAAGGTAGTTTTATAAATTTCCAAAAAAAATTAAGTTTTTTAAATAATAAATATTTATGAAAAATGTCTTTTGTATTTTCTTTCTTTAGGTCTGGAAAAAAATAAAATCCATTTTCACTGATTTTGTTTTGTACATCAATGCTATCTGGTGTCTGATAACAAATCCTTAACATAATCCTATTTTTTGAAGTGCAGTGTCCACCTCTATGATAGGTTGTAAAACTATCTACAAAAATCCCATTTCCCGCAGGTCCTTTTAGAGCATCAATACTTTCATTTGAAAAATGCTTTGAAAAATTTTTAATATTTATCTTATTTCTTTCTCCAGGTAATGCATTTGCTATCACATTAGTTAATTTGTAGAATACACCCAATGGTTCCCGTCTTTTAATAAAATACAATGGTCCATTTTCTTCATCGATATCATTAATTGCTAAAAATAAATCTAAGCTTTTATATCCAAAGTCGTCCTTATGCCAAAGCATAGCACCTCTTTCCTTTGTTTCAGCAACTGGAAAATTTAAAAATAGATATATCTTACCAATTACTGGAAATACTTTTAAATGATTCGTAGCTGTTGATAAATTTTTTTCCATAATAGCAAAATTTATTATTTTATGTTTCAACTCTGATGGGAGTAGAGGAAAAACATTAACTCTATAGTCCTCAAATTTGTTAACCCCTGTACTTAAATTTAAATTTTTATTAAATCTAATTATTTCTTTTTTTTGAAAATCCTCATCAATATATGATCTCAGATCATTAGCTATTTTTTTAAAATTTGGATCATTTTCTACAATCAATTTATCGTTATTCTCCAGATCAAATGACTCCTTTTTTTTAGATTTCCATAAATAGTAGTAAAGTTTACCTTGAAAATTGAATAGGAATTCCCACAAAAAGTTATAAATTGGTATAAATATATATAGCAAAAAATAATACCAAGTTTTACTTGATTTGATTTTTGATAGAAAAAGTTTAACGTTTTTAATCATTTAATATATGTATATATTTATAAGTTATAAATTACAAAAATAAAATTGAGTATTTCCAAAAAAATTTCTGAACATGGTATTTTTAAAAAAAGACCTATGTTATTTATGCATTTGGGATCCGCAGGTTCAAATTTTAAAGTTTGGTCTGATGTATCTCATAATTCTATTTTAGTTTCAATTGATGGGAACAAATCAAGTTTGGTTAATAAAAAAGTTTTCAAAAAATATATTTCTGATAGCTCAATTATTTCCTATAAAAATGGTAAAAGTATTTTCTATGAAACAGATGACCCTGACTGCTCAAGTCTTCTTGAGCCAGATGAAATATATTTTAAAAATTGGTATTTTTCTCATAGATTTAAGGTAAAAAAGAAAAGATTAGTCAAAACAATATCCATTAACGATTTTTTAAAAAAAAGAAAAATTGAATATATAGATTGGTTTATAATTGACGTTCAAGGACTTGACTTAAAAATAATAAAAAGTTTAAAAAGTAAAATTAGAAACAATATATCGATTATCGACATTGAGCCTGGTTTTTTCAGTTTTTATAAAAAAGCTGATAAAATTTCAGATGTGTTTAAATTTCTATCCAAAACATTTGAGTTTAATGATATGAAATTTGGATATAATTTCAAAGTTAATAATAAAAATATTTCAAGTTATGAAAAAAAAATTTTATTTAGTTTTAATAATCCAACTAAAGTTTACTCAAACGTAGTATTTTTAAATAAAAGTTTGGATTTAAGATCTGCTTTGTTGAAAGTTTTTTACTTAGTTAAAAATGATAAACTTTTTGAGGCAAGGGAAATATTAAAAAAATGTTATAAAAAAGATAGGCATCTTGACGAAATTTATAATAAAATAGATTCAAAAATTAAATACAAAAAAATTAAATTTTTACTTTATACTCCTATTATTTTATTTAAAAAATTATTTAAATATAATGTCAATTAAAGTTCTTCACATAAATTACTCAGATATCAAGGGAGGAGCGGCGATTGCTGTAAAAAGGATTCATGATGCACAAAAAAAAATAGATGTAGATTCTAAAATAGTCGTAGCAGAAAAATATTTAGATCATAAAGATGTTATTGGTCCAAAATCTACTTTTGAAGAGGTAAAATGGAAGATATTAAATTCTATAAATCGAAAAATTGGAAATTTAGAGAAAAAAGAAAGATATGACTCCAATTCCTATAATTTAATACCAAATAATTTTGTCAAAAAAATAAATAGGATTAGTTGCGATATCATTAATTTACACTGGATAGGAAATAACTTAATTCCAATTAAGGATCTTAAGAAAATTAATAAACCAATAGTATGGACTTTGCATGATATGTGGGCCTATACTGGATCAGAGCATTACACAAAAAATTTCAGATTTATTGAGGGGTATAATAAAAATAATAAACCAAAAGAATTAAGTGGATATGATTTTGAAAAATATTGCTGGAATTTAAAAAAAAAAAACTATCCAGATAACCTTAACATCATAGCCACAAGTAATTGGCAGCTTAATAATGCAAAAAAAAGTTTTTTACTTAAAAATAAGAAATTACTTAAAATTCCGCTTCCTATTGATTTTAGTTTTTGGAAACCAATGAAAAGAAATATTGCAAGAAATATTTTAAATATATCTGAAAATAAAAAAGTAATTTTGATTGGTTCAGAAAAAATTGATCTTAAGAGAAAAGGTTACAATCTTATTGAAAGTATTCTTAATATTCTTGATGATAGTAATAGTTTATTAATTGTATTTGGTAGAAATTGCAAAAAATTAGAAAAAATAAATAAATTTGATAAAATTTATTTTGAAGAGATTAGCCCTAATTCTCAAGATTTAAAAATTTTATATTCTGCGTGTGATTTATTTTTAGCTCCCAGCATTCAAGAGTCTTTTGGACAAACTGTTCTAGAAGCTGCTAGTTGTTGCTTGCCATCAATATGTTTTGAAAATAATGGTATATCTGAAATAATTGATCATAAAATTAATGGATATATAGCAAAAGAGGGAGATACTGAGGATTTCGCAAGAGGTATTGACTGGTGCTTGCAAAATTTAAAACAAGAAGATATGGAAAAAAATTTAAAAGTCCTTAAAGCAAAATTTTCTTCTGAGATAATAGCAGAAGAATATAAGAAATTTTATAGTAGTATTATATAGTTTTTTTTTTTAAAATTTTTGAATATAAATTAATGTATTCTTTTGCTATTACTTTTGAATCAAGATCAATTATTTTATCCCTAACTTTATTATCATTATTTTCTTTATTTATTTTATTTGCCGTCCAATCTATTCCTTTAATTAAATTTTCAGGATTCAATCCTTCAACTACATATCCATTAATTTTATGATCAATTATTTCTGCACATGCAGTATTTTTGAAACAAACCACAGGTGTGTTGCATGCCATTGACTCCGCCCAAGTTTTTCCAAACGCTTCTTGTATAGAGGTGAAAACAAACAAATCTGCACAAGAGTAAACAAAATTGAGTGTTCTTTTATCATTTACAAATCCTAATGATTTGAACTCTATACCTGTACTTTTCAGGACATCTTCTGACCAAAACTTGCCAAAAATAAGCAATAAATATTTTGATTTATCAATTTTCCTAATAGCCTCTACAAATATTTCCCAGCCTTTTCTTGTACTTTGAGGATTTATTGCACCGTATAAAATTATTTTTTTTTTGGTTTTAATATTGAGATTGAAAAGCGCAAAATCTTTTTTTATTATTTTAAAATCATCAAGCTTAATGTTATTATATATTTTTAAAACTTCTTGATCTTTTAATACATCACTTTCAATCGCTTTTAATTTTAACCAATTACTTATTGCAACAAATTGTATTTTATTTTGATAAACTTTTTTTTTATAATTTTTGATTATTTTTGATATAAGTCCATTTTCATAATTTTTAAAATCTATAGTATAATGAGATCCACCAGTAAATGGCCACATGTCTCGCATAGTCCAAATAACTGGTTTTTTTATTTTAGAGATAGATTTTAAACTTATAAAACCCTCTCCTAGCCAATGAATATGGATAATATCTGCGTTTTTGTATGCATCTAATTTGGTAATATCATTCCCAAATAAACAAAGTGAAAAGGTAGATCGAGGAGTATGAAGAAAAAATGTTTTTAAAATTTTTTCTATAATCATAAAAAAACGATTTAAAATTCTGCGGAAAAAATTCATTTTCAAAAAAATAATTTCTTTATTTTTTATATTTGATGGGTTGTTATTTAAGATCTTTGACTCAATATTTAGTTTCAGTAAAGCATTATGTAAAATTTCTGTACCTTTATAAGCTCCACTGTTTGAGGAGCCTCCAACTATATGTAATACTTTCATTCTATATTTTCTTTTTTTTTCGTAAAATTTTTCTTACTAAATTTAAAGAACTAATAGTATCAACTGAAACAGATACATTTGACATTTTAATCATTTTTACTTCAAAGCCTAATTCTAAAAATCTCAATAGCTCTAAATCTTCAATGTTTTCTATTGTGGTTTTTTTTTTTTGTTGTTCAAACATCATAAGAGACTTATGTGGTAGAGAATATATACAAACCTGTCTCCAGGCTTTAATAAATTTTTTTTTTTTTGTTGTGGGTATTGGAGCTCTAGATTGATACAACAAGTTTCCATTATTCCTAAAAATTACTTTTGGGATATTGGGTGAAAAAAATTCATTTTTGTTCTTAATGGATGTATATCCATTGATAATACTATTAGGGTATTTTTTTGCAGATAATAAAATTTTTTTAATATCTAAAGGGTTGCAGAGTGGTTCATCTCCTTGAACATTTAAATAAAAATCTGCTCTAAGTTTTTTTGCTACCTCAGCGACTCTATCAGTCCCAGTCAAGCATTTGGATGAAGTCATTATTACTTGAATTTTATATTTTTCACATAAATTTTTTATTTTTTTATTGTCAGTTGCGACTATAATTTTTTTTCTATCAATTATTTTCTCACATTGTTCAAATGTTCTTATAATCATAGGAATTCCACATATATCTTTAAGTGGCTTGCCTGGAAGTCTCTTTGATTTAAATCTGGCTGGTATAATTAAATAATATTTCATTACATATGTTGAGATTAAATCAATTTTAATTTTATATCATATTCTGTAGGTGTAATACTTAAAATTTCGCATTTAGATTTCAAAGAATTATATAATAAAAATAATTGATCCATCTCTAACCTTTTTGGATTGTTAATATCGTAACCATCAAAACCAGCAAGATATATCCTTTTCGCTTTTCCACTATTTGCTATTGCTAAAGCGTATGATATTGCTAGCGAATTGGGAATTATTGCTGAAGATTTTTTAAACTTGAAAGAATTATTTTTTATTTCAACTCCAAAATCAAGTTTTTTTACCTTTTGAAATTTTTTTTTTATTGAATTTGAGAGTCTCTGATAAGGTAAAACTAATTTTTGAGGTAAATACTTAAAAGATTGATGGTCTGTCAATAATCTCAATATGTTGCATAAAACTCTTATATTAATTAGTTTTGAATTGATATTTTTTTGTGAATTTAGAACAATTACAAAGGGTTTATTAATTTTGATAAATTTTTCCACATTTTTTTTATTTTTTTTAATTCCAGGTCCAGATCCAATGATCAAAACCTCTTTATTCTTCAAATTTTTTTCAGGGATATAAGTGCCATTACTACTTCCAGTAAAATTTTGTTTATAAGTTGCGATTAAATCTTTACTAAATTGTTTTCCACCGATTGTTTTAAGATGGTCTATAATTGTTAAAATTTCTGAGCTTGTAAAACTTTTTATTTCCAGCATTTCTTGAACAAAAGTTGGATGTATGCCGTACAATCCAGTTAAGTAATAATATGGATTACTACCCCATCTGTATTTATTTTTCATTTTTTCAAAATCATCATCAACTAATCTTAATAGATTTGTTAAATTAATTTTTTTTTTTTGTTTTTTTCCAAGTTCAATTAATAAATTTTCAGTTTTTATATTTCCTGGTCCTCTTCCCATTCCTAATACTGTAGAGTCTACCCAATTCACCCCATTACTTAGAGCCGTTATTGTATTCTCCATTGCCTTATCCATATTATCATGAGAATGAATACCCAAATCACCGTTCCAAAAATTTTTAAATAATTGAGAAATTTTTTTTGTTTTCTCTCTATCCAAACTACCCGTGCTATCAGCAAAATAAATAACATCGACTTTATTTTTTTTTGCCAATGTACAAAAATTTTTTATTTCAAAATCAGATCTATCTGAAATTTGCATTAAATTTAAAGCTATCTTATATCCTAATGATTTTATTTTTTTAATTATTGGAGGCAATTTTTCAATTTCATAATAGTGTGAAGCTATTCTAACTAATTTAATTTTACTTTTTGATGATTTTTTAAATAATTTTTTTACAATATCGATATTTTTTTTTACACTTGAATATCTTACAATCTCTGATGCATTTATCATTACAGCAATATTTAATTTTTTAGGTATTTTAAAACTATTAATAAATTCATCTGTAGAGTACGCGCAAGGTCCTTTTAATTCTTTATTATCTAATGACCTAAACCCAATTTCAACATAATCGATATTAATTTCTGCCATAATATCTAAATAGCGTTGAATTAAATTGGATCCAAAATTCCAATTATTATAATACCCTCCATCCCTTAACGTGCAATCTAGGTGAGAAAATTTATTTTTTATCATTTTGAATTTTATATAAAGTTTTTACCATAGAATTGGTTAGTTTTTGATAACTTTTAACTTCAGCTAAACTATTATAGTTAAAAGCATTTTTATTTCTTTGGCTCCTTTTTTTTGACCTTATATGCAATTTATTTGGTTTATTATTCAAATAAATAATATAATTAGGCAAATTGATTACTTTAAGGAATTCTAATATTTTCTTATCATAATTTTTCCTTAATTTAAGTAACGTAAATATTCTTTGTAAAAACCCCTCATCGAATACTATCACTTTATTTTCTAAAAATTTATTTGCTAAATAATATTTTGCTGAATGTTCAATAAACCAATCATAATAAATTTTTTTATTTTTAGGAGATAATTTTATCTCGTTTATATAAAGATTAACAAATTTTGGATTCGATTTTTTAAACATTAAAAAAAGTTTTTTGCAAATCTTTTTGTATGAAATATAAAAATAATTTTTAATTAATTTTTTTTGTTTACTTTTAATTTTTTCACCTTTTCTTAAAGAATATTTTGTTCTTTTTTTTTTAATCAACAAAAAATATTTTAAAGAAATTTTTTCAAAAGAACTTAATTTTAATAACTTATTTGCATATTTTGGAATTATTTCGTTAGTCGGTAATAAATTATCTAAATTTTTTTCTAAAATTCTTGAGCAAAAAGTTTTTCCTGAACACGGTGGACCAAAAAATTCAATAATCATTATATTTTAAATTTTTAAAGAGTTAATTATTTATAATAATTGATGTAAGAATAAAATTAATTTATACATTATAATTAATTAAAAACAAAATTTAACAACATAATGCTTCGAAAAGATGAATTTGTTTTAGTTCTGGGATCAAAACCTGGCTCAAAATTACCAAATTTAAAAGTTAAAAAAATATATACTGCGAATGGAGCTGCTGAAAAAGGATCGGCATATATCAAAAAGTATGCTAATACTAAAATAATTTCTATTGTAGGTGGAAAAGAATTTGAAAAAAATTTAGATGTACAAAATCGAGTTTTAAATTCAAATATAGACGAAATAGTATCAAGGTCAGGTTTCGTACCTTTTAAAAATTATAATTTTTTAAAAAAACCAACTACAAAATATTTGACATTAAATGAGCAAATTAAATTTCAATCAAATTTTTTCAAATTTGGAAAATTAAATATTTTATTGGCAGAATTTTTTTATGAAAATACGTTTTTAATGCAATTAAAACATTTAATAAATTTTGTTAGAAAAGGAATGATTAATGGAGTATCAACAGGTTTTTTTGCAATTCTGTATGCACTTAAAGAAAATGATCAGTCTAAAGTAATAATTTCTGGAATAGGAATGCAAGGTGGAGGTCACTTCTACTCAAAAAATACAACAAGATACTCGAAAAGAGCCAACGTTGACAAAAAACTTATATTTTTTTTGAAAAAAATTTACAAAGATAGATTATATACTATTGATAAAGAATTAGAAAAAAATGCAAATATAAAGTATTTAGATATAAAAACTTTTGAATGAAAAAATTTATAGATCCTTACATAAAAAAAAAATCTCAGAAAAGTAATGAGCTTTTTCAATATTTTCCTGATACTAATATACCGCTTCCATCTGAAATAGAAATAAGTGAGTCTGGTACATGTAATAGAAAATGTTCTTTTTGTCCAAGAAGTGCGGAAGACTTTCTTGATGTAAAGGAATTTATTAATACTAATTTAATTTTAAAGTTAGTAACGGAATTAAAAAGTTATAATTTTAAAGGTACTATCCGATTTTCAGGATTTGTGGAACCTTTACTCGATAAAAATATATACAATTTAATTAAAATTTGTAGGACTGCGTTACAGTTTTCAAACATTGAGATTGTAACCAATGGTGATGTTCTTAATATAAATAGACTAAAAAAACTTTTTGAATCAGGTCTTAATAAATTATTAATAAGTGTGTATGATGGACCTGAAGATGTAATTAAGTTTCAAAAACTTTGTGAGAAAGCCTTTTTAAGAGAAGATCAGTACTTTATAAGACATAGATATTTACCTCCAGAACAAGATTTTGGTATCACATTAAGTAATAGAGCTGGTATGATGGAAAAAGCTGAACATAAAATTTCCAAGTTAACAGAGTCTTTAAATGTGCCTTGTTTTTATCCTAGTTATACTTTCTTTCTAGATTATGATGGTGATGTGTTAATGTGCCCTCACGACTGGGGGAAAAAAAGAAAACTTGGTAATTTGAATACTAAAAGCTTTAAAGAAATATGGCTTTCAAAAATCTCGAATGAAAGTAGAAAAAAATTAATCAATGGTGATAGAAAATTTTCACCATGTGATACTTGTGATGTGACAGGAACTTTAATTGGAAAAAAACACGCTACTGCATGGAATAAAAGTTAAAATGAAAAAAATTTTGATTTTAGGTGCGAGTTCAGATATTGGAGTAGAGTTAACAAAAATTTTTTTAAAGAATAATTGGAAAGTATTAGCGCATTATAATTCAAATTCTCTTAACTTAAAAAAAATTAAAAATAAAAAACTAAAACTCTTTAAATTAAACTTTCTTAACAATATTGAAACTATAGAAAAGATAATCGGTTTTTTAAAATACGAAAAAGTAGACTCATTTATAAATTTAACAGGGCACATTGATAATAATACTTTTTATAACTTTTCAATAAATCAATTGGTTAATACTATGAAGATTAATACAATTATTCCATATTATATAATTCAAAAAATAATTAAAAATATGTTAAAATATAAATTTGGAAGAATTTTACTAACATCGAGTATTGGAGTTAAATATGGTGGAGGCAAAACCACATTTAATTACTCTTTATCTAAAAAAGCTAACCAGTTTATACCAGGAGAATATAAAAATTGGGCAACAAAAAATGTTCTGATTAATAGTTTAATAATTGGTGTAACCAACACCAAGATACATAAGAAAATTTCAAAAAAAAATCTGAACAAAAGAAAGAAATTAATACCAATTAAGAGATTTGCCTCAACGATAGAAATTTCAAAATATATGTTTTATTTATTATCTGAAGAAAATACTTTTATAACTGGAGAAAATCTCTCTATAAGTGGGGGTGAGTAAAAATAAACTAAGTAAAAATTATTTATACGCTTAATAAATTTGTCTCATAATTCAAACAAAATTAAAGAGTAACTAATGCATCTAATACATTAATTATCTATGAATCTAATTAGACAATCATTTTCAATTTTAGACAACAAAATTAAAATTATTTTCTTTTTAATTTTATTTGCTTCTATACTTGTCTCCTTCATTGAAATAGTTGGGATCGGAATTTTGGGGTCATTTGTAATGATGTTGTCAGATACAAATGGATTTTTAAAGTTATTAAACAAATATGATTTTTTAAATTATTTCGAAAATTTAACTAATGGCCAAATTCTAAATATATTTTTAATATTAATTCCTATTTTTTTTATTTCAAAAAATTTAATACTTTTTGTTAACCTTTATCTATTTAACAAATTTAAAGTTATTTTTGGGTATTCGATTTCAAAAAAAGTGTTAAATAGAAATATTTTGATTAATTATGAATATTTTCTTACTAAAGAAAAAACAAAGATAATTCATGATATCAAAGAAGAAGTTGTCCGATTTACCGGTGTTTTTTTTTCTATAATAAATGTTTTAAAAGAAACTTTATTAATAATATTACTATTATCTAGCATAATTATTATTAATTGGAAATTAACAATTATAATATTTTCTATTTTTATTTTTTTTTCTTTTGTTTTATTTTCATTATTAAAAAAAAAACTTTATTTATTAGGCCTAGATTTAACTAAATTTAATTCAATTTTATTAAAAAATCTTGTTGAGACTTTCAATAATATTAAATTTATTAAAATTAGAAACCTTGAAAACTATTTTTCTAATAGGTCATTAAAATTTGTTTTAAGATCATTGAATACAAGTTTTTTTCAAAATATTCTTGCCGCTTTGCCAAGATTGTTACTAGAGATTTTTGCCGTAATAGGTTTATGTTTATTAATATACTTCTTTATGAATACTTCATTGCCCCAAGAAAGATTAATTGCAATTATAAGTTTTATTTCATTATCTGTGATAAGAATGTTGCCGTCTATAACAAGCTTAAATATAAATCTAAATAACATTACATCCAATTTGCACTCATTAGAAATAATTAATAATTACTTAAATCTAAAAATTATTTATCCAAAAAAAAATTTGCCGAAAAAAAAAATAAGAATTAATAGTTTAAAGTTCAAAAATGTTTTCTTTAATTATGGTGATGATAAAAAAAATTTTTCAATCAAGGATATAAATGTTGAGCTGTCAAAAAGTGATATTCTTGGTGTTTTGGGAAAAAGTGGGAGTGGAAAGACTACTTTTGCTGATTTAACTTTAGGGTTACTAAAACCAAGTAGAGGAAATATTTATATAAACAACAATCAAATAGTTGAAGGTAGTTTTGAAAATTTTGATATCTCTTATGTTCCACAGTCAATAAATTTAGTAGATGATAACTTAAGGGAAAATATCTCTTTAGGACATGATTTTGATAATGATTTGATGAATAAAGTGATTTCATTTTCTGATTTAAAAGAATTGTATAAAATAAAACAAGATAAAAATATTGGAGAAGATGGCAGCCAAATTTCAGGAGGACAAAAACAAAGAATTGGAATAGCGAGAGCTTTTTATAGTAAACCAAGTTTATTAATTTTAGATGAACCTACTAGTGAGCTTGATTATGAAAGTGAAAATAAAATTATGAAAAATTTACAAAAACAAAATATAGATATTATAATACTGATTGCTCATAGACTTAACACTTTGAATATTTGTAATAAATTAGCTATTTTTAATGAGGGTAAAATTTTAGATTTTGGATTAAAAGATCAGGTAATTAATAATAACAAAGAATTAGAAAAATATTTTGCCAGTAATAATTGATAAATTAAAAGAAAATAATATTTTAACTCTTTATAATGATTTATTTAAGAATACTTATTAATAGCAAACATTATCATCTAAATAATTTTAATTAATTTTCTATAAATTTCTGAATTTGTTATGCCATCTTGTAAAATTTTACTAAATAATAAAAAAATCGAATTTCTTTTAAAATTTTTAGTATAAATAGAATTTAAAAAAGTTTTATACTTTTTGTCTTTTGAAAGATCTTTACTTTTTATTGTTTGAACATTTAAGCTATTCTCAAATATATATAAAAGTTTTTTAGCATTAATTTCGATTTTTTTTGATTTTTTGAAATTTTGAGACTTAATAATATCATCAATATATTTGAAATAACTTTTTTTATTTTTTGCTTCGTATGCAATTCCTATTTTTGAATATGGGGATGAACCAGCTGTTACTACTTTTTTTCCTAAGCATGCAAATTCTATTCCTATAGTGCCCCTTCCTGTTATTACAACATCACAAACATCAAGTAAATCTTGGACTGGGACTTTTTCTGGACAAAGAAAAATGTTATCTTTTTTATATTTAGATATTAAATCCTTGAAAATTTTTTTTTCTCCATAAAGCCTTGAATTGGGATGATTTTTAAAAATCCAAATTATATTTTCATTTGATTTATTTGCGAATTTAAGTGTTTCTGTGAATTGTTCATAATAGTCATTAAATATAAATTTTCCTGATGCATGAGGTGCGTCAGCAAAAGCGTGGCTCGCAAATAAAAATTTTTTTTTCTTTTCTTTATGTAGGTTTTTTAAAAATTCATAACCTTTGATATTATTTTGATTTGAAATCACATAATCTTGATTTGTATACCAATTGTTTGTTTTAAATTTAATTCTATTTTTATAAAAATTATTTACTTTTTTTTGAGAAATTTTTGAAGATACATGATTAAATTTTTTTAAACTTATACAGTCAATCCCATTTTTATAATAATTTTTATCATAAGAAATTATGCTAACACCGTTTTTGCTAAGTCTAAAATAAGCGTAATTTTTAATCTTCAATTTAGTGGCAATTCTCAAAGTAAGACCATGATTTCTTGAGCCTGTTTCAGTTCCAATCAAAATTTTTTTAATTTCCAATTTTTTTAAATATTTTTGAATTATTAAAAATCTGAAAATGCTGGTAAAGTGTATCTTTAAAAAATAAAAATCTAATTTTGGATTTATAAATCTTTGTTCATAACGAATATTTGTATCGTGAATTAAGTCTCCTATAAGAATATCATTAATATTAAATTTATTTATTAACCAATTAAATCCATTAATTTTAATTTTTATTAATGAAACAGTGAAATAATATAAAGAAACTAATAATAAAAACGGATTTGAAAATATTTTTTTTTTTGAAAAACCACTTATGAAACTATTATAACCTAGTTTTATGTATGTATTAACGATCATACTATTAGGTTTTTGATCCGTCAAAATTATTGTATTTAGTTTAAATTTATTTGATAAAGCTAAAGAAAATATTGAAAATTGAAATAGAGTATCAATTCTTTCTCGATCTATAAATAGCAAATTTCCAAGAGAATTTTTTTTTTTTTCGTAAAATTTAAATTTTTTATAAAAAAAATTTTTATCTATCATTAATTATTTAGCTAATTTCTTAAAAATAGCTGTCATCATATTTCCAACGCCTGGTGGAGAAATTTTTTTTATTTTTTTTTTATATGTTTTGAGTTGTATTCTTAAATTTTTAAAATCATTGTATAAATTTGCATATGGTGTATCTAAATATTCATACCTCATTACAATGTTTAAAAAACTATTTTTTAAAAAAAGTAAACTTAAATTTACATTATTAAAATGAAATAAGTGTCCAGGGTGATTTTGATTAAAATCTTTATTAGATAAAAAAAATGTTAAATTATTAGAGTTGGGTGTTGCAGTTATAAAAAATAAACCATTTTTATTTACACATTTTGAGAGTTTTTTGATTATTTCCTCAAAATTTGGAATATGTTCAATCACACCTCTCATAATTATTAAATCATATTTTTCTTCAAAAACTTTTTTTATAGAAACTCTTCTTATGCTGGTATCTACCCTGGCATCCTCATTAAAGTCATAACCAATTTTTGTTGATTTAAATAACTTTAAAAAAGTACCATTCCCACAACCATAATCTAATATTTTGTTATTTTTTTTATCTTTGTAATATTTTAAGATTATTTTTTTATCTAGTTTATATTGAATTTTTCTTAATTTAAAATCATTATTTTTTTTCAGATAATTTTGATTAAAATATTCTTTACTATAAAGATCTTTTAATTTTTGATTATTTGGTAAAGGATACTGGAATACAAATAAACAATTATTGCATCTATAATATCTTATCTTATTATGTGTATATAAATACGATTTATTCAGATTTATAATTTCGTCACAGATTTTACATTTCATATAATTTTTTTTTCTATAAATTTTTTTACTTTTTCTATTATATATTTTTGATCGATTAAGCTAAGCCCTGGATATAATGGAAGACTAACGATACTATCACCGATTTGATGGGCATTTGGGCACGTTTTTTTGTTCCAATTAAATAAAGATTTATAATTTTTCATATTTGTTACTGACCTATAATGTACGCCACCACCTATTTTATTTTCATTAAGATATTTTAAAAATATATCTCTTATATTTTTTTGTTTGAACTTATTGGTATCAAAAACAAATAAAAATAAATGATACCCATGTTTATAATTATATTTATGGTTGTTTTGTAATTTAATTGGATAATTTTTTAATTCATTATAATAAGTATCATACAGCCTCTTTCTTTTTTTCCACATGTAATTAATTTTATCTAACTGTTTTATTCCTAAAGCTGCATTTAAATCTATCATATTATATTTTAATCCAGTGTGTAAAATATCATAATGTTGATAAGGCAAATTCTTAGGAGTGTTATCTGGCATGTATCTTTTCCATGCATCTCTACTCATTCCGTGTAAGCGCATAATTTTTACTATTTCTGCTAATTTCCTATCCTTACAAGTTAGCATACCACCTTCACCAGTCGTAATATTCTTATTTGAGTAAAAACTATAACATCCAGAATAGCCAAAATTTCCAACCTCTTTGTTTTTATATTTTGACTCAATTGCATGGGCACAATCCTCAATTATTTTAATTTTGTATTTATTTGAAATTCTAATTATTTCACCCATGTCACACGGTAATCCTGCAAAATGAACAATTAAAATAGCTTTCGTATTTTTATTTATCTTCTTAATTATTTCCTTTGGATCAATATTAAAATCATTTTTCGATATATCAGCTAAAACTGGTTTAGCTCCAGATAAAATGATACTATTAATGGTAGATGCAAAGGTCATTGGAGTAGTAATTACTTCATCAGTTTTTTTTAAATTCATTGATAACAAGGATAAATGGAGTGCGGCTGTACATGAGTTAACTGATATAGCAAATTTAGTTTTTTTAAAATTCGAAAAATCTTTTTCAAATTGTTGCGTAATCTTACCAGTACCTAACCAAGAAGAGTTAATTACTTTTTTTACTGAATCAATCTCTTCTTTCCCAAGAAATGGTTGTCCAAAAGAAATGAATTTTTTTTTTGCCACAATTGTTATATAAACTAGTAAATAATCAAATACAATTAAAACTTGTTTAAATCTCTTCACAAATTAAAAAATGATGTCAGTTAAAATTTTATTTAGATGTGATGCTGCTAATATTAATGA